>JAGAMB010000007.1 GCA_017624895.1 Ruminococcus sp.
CGTAAACTTTTTGGCAAAAAGAAACCACGTATATACGCTATATAACGTATCTACGTGGTTTTCGTAACCTTTACGATTACGCATTTTCAATTGGTGGAGGCGAGGAGAATTGAACTCCTGTCCGAAAACCCATTCATGCAACTTTCTACGAGCGTAGTTTATCTATTAAAATTCCCTGAGCAGACCGCCGACAAACAGGCTGAAAGCACAAGTAGTCCGAATACATTCAAGCGGTACGGACACACCGCAGGAACGTTCACCGTTAGTCGATGCCCATGTGAAAGCCACGGTACTCAATCACAGGACAGAAGCAGACTTAAGCTGCTACCAGTGCACTATTTCTAGTAACTGTAATGTTATTTCTTGCGTTTATATTTAAACGTGGTGCAGTTTAAGGAGATTACACCGCAGCTCCGCTCGCTTATCACACTTCAAGATCCCCGTCGAAACCTTTACGCCCCCCGAAAGAAAAGACAGCGCAGTAATAAAAACGCCGTAAAGTCAGAGGGAAAGGGAATAGTGCATATATATTATAGCACAAACAAATCATCTTGTAAATAGTTTTCACACATTTTTTAAAAATTATTCACAGTATCGTTCGCAGAATCTGATTAAAAAGGATAAAATCAGCCGTTTTTCAACATCAGAAATAACGGCTGATTACTGTTAACAATATATTGTGACTGTTATCGTGATGTGAAGATATCGTCATTGTGCTGACGCTTAACTTACATAATCACGATATTTATAGTTATCGGCTTCAGTATAATGAGTTTACAGAGACGCTGATTGTATTCATTCCATCAATGTCAACAATATTTCTGAAGTTTGAAGAAACTCTTTTCATATGCATTGCAAGCTTATCGCTTGCAAGAGCAATAAATTCTGAGTTTGTGGGGCGGCTGGGGAAATTCTGGACGCTGCATCCGAAAAATTCACTTATTGCCTGGCGGTCATTTCTGTTCCATGCCATTTCGATTGCATGCCTGATCGCACGTTCAACTCTCTCAGGAGTTGTCTGGTAGATATGGGCAATATGTGGATAAAGCTGTTTTGTAATGCTTTCGAGGTAGCTGTGATTAGCTGCACATTCGAGTATAGCAGTACGTATATATCTGTAGCCCTTGATATGGGCAGGAACGCCTATATGTCTGATAAGATTTGTAACTAAAAGTTCCGCGTCATCACATTCATCGCTGTATTTTTTCACAGCTACAAGTTTTATGATACCAAGAAGATCCTCTGGAGCAAAGGGCTTCGACAGAGTATATGATGCGCCGTTTTCGATCAACTGGCGTTCTATAAAACTGTTTGCGAAGTCTGATATTATGATAAACTGGGGGCTTCTAATATCTCCTGCATTGACCTTACGCATAATTTCAGCTGCGTCAGTATCTTTAAGAGTAAGGTCGGAAATAACTACATCTGGACTGTCTTTGGCAATTGAGTCAAGTATGATTTGTTCCTCATTTCGTCTGGTATATGCGTAGATATTGTTTTCGTTAAGCTTTGAAGCGATACGGATACCGTATTCTGCGGTATCATCGCAGATCATGACTTTTAAACTTGTATTTCTCTTGTTCATTTTTATATCTTCCTTAATTTTAATGTGATTATGGGAATCTCTGAATTGTTTAAGAGGTTCTCTTATTGGCGTCTCTGAAAATACACAAGCACGTACATGAGTTTGTCACAAGGCTGCAAATGCAGCAATTTGCAATAGAAACACTAACGCGATTGGGATTTTCAGAGGTAATCTTATAGTTTCGGCAATAATTCCCGGGTGGGACGTTTGTCCCTTATTGCACAGGTAACATCATATAAAGTTTTATAACGCGTTATATTAATTTAAATATATGCAGTATCACCTTAAATATTTTATCATATAAAAGCAGTAAAGTCAAGAAAATAATATTAACAAGGTCGAAAACACAATATATTGTCATTATTTGTTTTTTCCGATATAATGAAGCCCCTAAAGATGATCTCACAGCTTGATTTTTATTATGTTTCAGTTTTTTTGTATGCTTTTTCACACATCATCCCAGTCCACTTGTTTTTCTATTTACTGTATTAAGTGCGTCAGGGTATGTTATACGCCATCATTTTTGTTACAAAATAATAAAAAGACTTGAAATTTATGAAGATTTATGTTATACTATTTACACAGTTATTTATAACTATTGCTCCCCCAACTAACTTTTGAAGAATTATATGAAGCTTCGGGAGAAAGAAGAAAACCGAAAGAATACTGCAATTTTGTGATGATCTCTGACGCTGAATTTTGCTCTCCAAGCAAAATAGAAAAATTCAAGAGTTAATTTTGGTAGCAATAAATTAAAGGAGGTCACTTATGACAACAGCAATCTCAAAACCAAAACTCTCTCTGAAAGCACAGACTTTCGGAGCAATTGTCGCTATCATTTCGGCAGTTGCACTTCCTCAGGCTATCCACCTGCTTGGAACAGCGTCAGGCACCGGAACAGCACTTGGTGAAATTCTGCTCCCGATGCATTTGCCGATAATTCTTGCAGGACTTCTCGTAGGGCCATACGCGGCAGGAATAGCAGGTCTTGGCAGTCCACTTATTGCCTTTGCTCTTACAGGAATGCCGACTGCTGCAATGCTCCCATTTATGATGATAGAGCTTGCAGCTTACGGAATATGCGCAGGTGCTTTAAGAAGTGTCAGAATACCTGATATTGCTAAGGTTTTTACTGTTCAGGTAACAGGCAGACTTATCCGAGCAGCTGCCATTCTTATAGGCTTCTACTGCTTCGACTCTGCTATTAATCCCACAGTTATTTTAACAAGCATTAAAATCGGTCTTATCGGATTAGTGCTGCAGCTTGTAATTATTCCGCTTGCTGTTTACAGATTGAGAAAAGCAGACAATGAATAATCTTGAAAGAGCAAAAAAGCTGCTTTCCGACACGGATTATACCTGCGTTATCTGCAGCGATACGGATACCCGCACAAGTAAGCAAAGAGGAGTAGCTCCCCTGCTGAGTTGGCTTGACCACGGTGAAAATCTATGTAATTATTCAGCTGCCGATAAGGTTGTGGGAAATGGTGCGGCGTTTCTTTATGTATTACTGAATATTAAAGAAGTCCACGCCAATGTTATAAGCCGTGCAGCTTATAAAACACTGCTAAACAATAATATTACAGTTACATACACGACACTGACTGAGGCTATCCGCAATCGCGATAATACAGGCCTATGCCCTATTGAAACAGCGGTCAGCGAAATTACTGATGCGCAGGAAGCTTTAGCCGCAATACGAACAAAACTTGCCGAAATAAAAAATGAAAAGAGGTAAAGCTATGAACGCAATCGAAAACTTAGTAACAAGAAGAAGTATCAGAAAATTCAAGTCGGATATGGTTTCGAAAGAAATTATTGAAAAAATCGTTGAGGCAGGTACTTATGCCGCAACAGGAATGAATCGCCAGTCCCCTATAATCATCGCTGTTACCAATAAAGAGCTGCGTGACAGACTTTCCGGATTGAATGCGGCTATTATGGGCGCAGACACAGATCCTTTCTATAATGCCCCCGTTGTTCTCATAGTTCTTGCAAACAAATCTATGCCTACATATCTTTATGACGGCAGCCTTGTTATGGGAAATCTTATGAATGCCGCCCACGCTTACGGTATTTCAAGCTGTTGGATACATCGGGCTAAAGAAGAATTTGAATCCGCAGAGGGCAAGGCTATTCTCAGCAAGCTTGGTATCGAAGGCGATTACGAGGGAATTGGCCATTGTATTCTCGGATATGCGGACTGTGATGAGCCTGAGCCATCGCCCAGAAAAGAAAACTACGTATACTGGATCGAATAAAAGGTGATAACTATGGAAAAAAATAATATTTTTGATGTTTCAAAACTCGGCTTCGGACTTATGCGCCTCCCAGAAAAGGACGGCGAAATCGACTATAGTCACGTTTGCCGTATGGTTGACAAATATATGGAAGCAGGTCTGAATTATTTTGATACTGCTTATGTCTATCATAGCGGTAAATCTGAAGTTGCCGCAAGAGAATGTCTTGTAAAGCGTTATCCAAGAGAAAGCTTCAAGCTTGCCACAAAGCTTCCCTCCTGGTGTATGAAAACCAAAGAGGACAGGGACAAAATATTCAATGAACAGCTTGAAAGAGCAGGAGTTGATTATTTCGACTTCTATCTGCTTCACTCTCTTGAGGACGGCAACAACTATAACGCATACGAGGAGCTGGACTGCTTTAACTGGGGTATTGGAAAAAAGCGCGAAGGTAAAATTATACACTTTGGTTTTTCATATCACGGCACTCCTGAGCTTCTTGAAAAAGTTCTTGATAAACACCCTGAAATTGAATTTGTGCAAATTCAGCTGAATTACGCAGACTGGAAAAATCCTCTCGTACAATCAGGCGCTTTATATGATATCCTCAGAAAACGAAATATCCCGATGATAATTATGGAGCCTGTAAAAGGAGGAACTCTTGCTGCACTTATGCCTGAGCTTGAACAGAAGCTTAAAGCCGCAAGACCAAATTCATCAATTGCATCATGGGCAATGAGATTTGTTGGTTCACTTGATGGAATCATAACAATTCTCTCAGGAATGTCAAACGATGAGCAAATGCAGGATAACCTTAATACCTTTACCAACTTTGAGCCGCTTTCTGACAGCGAGAAAAAGCTTATCGAGGAGGTTAACACAGTTATGTTCACATCTCCGTTGATTGGTTGTACAGCCTGTCGGTATTGCTGCGACGGATGCCCCTCTGAAATAAATATACCGGAGGTTTTCCGTATACTTAATACTATCAGACTTTATGGCAAGGAATGGCGTTCTTCAAACTTCTACAGAGGTCTGACTGAAAAAAACGGAAAAGCTAAAGACTGTGTAGGCTGCGGTCAATGTGAAAGCGTATGTCCACAGCACCTGAAAATCATCGAGCTTCTCGCAGAAGCATCGGGACATCTTGACAAATAAAACACATAATATAGTCATCAAGCAAAACTTTGCTATATATGGCTATTTATGCAGGTCGGATGTTATCAGCCCATAATTTTAAAAAGCCCGTTTTCTATAACACAAATAAGAAAGCAAAAACTATGGAGGAAAAATAGATGGAATACACTTTTCAAGATTTAGAAAATATTGTTGAAGATGCAGAACGCTTTGCAGCAGGTAATTTTATGCTATGGATGCGTTCCGTGTGGATACTGATCGAAGAATATAAGCTTAATATCTGTTGTACATATAGTGAACACATTCAGTTTTATTCCCTAATCTATGGTCTGTGTAAAATTTACTACACATTTACAGACAAAATCAGCGATACAAATTTTGATGACGATCTGTACCTGAATATTGATTTCGACGTTCTCGGAGCAAACCGCGATGATGAGGAGCAAACCGAAGCTGTACAGAATTATCTTAACGAAGTAATTTCCGACAGCGATAATATGTCAACAGGCTTTGATCTTCTGGGAAAAAAGCTTGATGCAAGCAAGGTTTTCGCAGCTCTTTACTATTCAATGAATTACTCAAACTACTCACTGCAATCCTATGAAACAGACGAATACTATTACGGCGATATCAAAGATGAGGACGAAAGAGCAAAAGCCATTTGTTCCAATGAAGATTATGAACGCAGAAAATATTTCGCCTCATGTTCTGATAATGAAATTTATGATGATATTCTCAACGATATAAACATTGATAAATGCGAAACATTTGAATGGATTACTTCATATATGTAATTTAATGGCAACGTTTAGTTTTTAAAGCAATAAATAGCAAAACCGTCAGCAAGCATTTCAAAATACTGCTGGCGGTTTATTCAACAAACAACGCATATAAAACAAAAAAGGACTGTATCAAATACAGTCCTTTTGTTTAGCGTGCCTGGAGGGATTCGAACCCCCGACCTACTGGTTCGTAGCCAGTCACTCTATCCAGCTGAGCTACAAGCACATCTCCGTTACAACAATATATATTTTACCACTTTTCAAATCAAAAGTCAAGCCTTTTTCAAAAAATTGTTGTTTTACCCACTCGCATTTGCGTTTCGTGCGTCAAAATTATGCAATATGCTATTTTTTTCATTTTCGCTTGACAAACGGTACTTTTTCGTGTATAATATATAAAGATGTTTGAGGCATACATCAATAATAAATATGAGACATTAGCTCAGTCGGTAGAGCATACGCCTTTTAAGCGTAGGGTCGAGGGTTCAAATCCCTCATGTCTCACTTTAAACTCCGCAGTCATTTGATTGCGGAGTTTTTTTACGCATTTATATAAATACAGGGATATCGCACTCACGATATCCCTGTATTGTTGTTTATTAAACGTTTTTGCTCATTTTCTCAAACATATCAATATATGCCTCCGCCGAAGTTTTCCAGCTGAAATCACAGGTCATAGATCTCCTTACAAGCTCATCCCATCGTGCTTTGTTGTTATAGTCAGCCTTTGCACGACACACAGCATCAAGCATATCATCGGCATTATAAGTCTTAAATGTAAAGCCGTTTCCATCCACTCCGCCGTTATCACGCACAGTATCCCTCAGACCGCCCGTTTCGCGAACTATAGGTGCCGTACCATACCGCATAGCTATCATCTGTGCAAGACCGCACGGCTCGCTCATAGAAGGCATAAGAAACATATCCGCACCCGCATAAATCTTATGCGCAAGTACAGGATTAAACTCTGTTGTAACTGACACCTTACCCGGATAACGTCTTGCCATTTCAATGAAAAATTCCTCGTATATCCTTTCACCGCTTCCAAGTACCGTAAACTTAAATCCCTTTGCTATCATCTGTTCAAACACACAGCGGATAAGGTCAATTCCCTTATGTTTTACAAAACGTGTTACAATTCCGATAAGCGGCTCATCACCTTCGCTGAGCTTCAGCTCACTAATAAGCGCCTTCTTGCATATCGCCTTTCCTGATATATCACCCTTTGAATAATTGCAGGCAATGGCTGAATCCGTTTCAGGGTTGTACATATTCATATCTATACCATTAAGTATACCCGTCATTTTATCCTGCTTTGTCACAAGTATCCGGTCAAGCCCATGCGCATACCACGGATCAAGAAGCTCCTTTGCATATTGAGGAGATACAGTTATAATCCTGTCGGCTGTTTCAATTGCTCCTTTAAGCATATTTATAAAGCCGTCGTATTCAAGCAGCCCTGCGTTATACGGCGGAATACCCATAAGCTCACTCAGTACCTCAAGACCATATTTGCCCTGATACTCAATATTATGTATTGTAAAGGCTGTTTTTATTTTGTCATACCCCTGTTGGTATTTGTAATACAATTGATAGTAAACGGGTATAAGAGCAGTCTGCCAGTCATTGCAGCTTATAATATCAGGCATAAATCCGATATACTTCAGCATTTCAAGAACTGCCCTGCCGAAAAATACAAATCTTTCACAATCATCGTAAAAGCCGTACATACCCTCTCGATCAAAATAATACTCATTATCTATAAAATAATAAACAATTCCGTTTCTTCTGGCTTTGAAAATTCCGCAATACTGCTTACGCCATGAAACATCTACTGTTATACTCGCAACAAAATCCATATCCTCTCGCATTTCCGCTGAAATTGATCTGTAAAGCGGAATTACGACAGCACAGCTGTGTCCCTTGTCAGAAATTGCTTTCGGAAGCGAACCGATAACATCACCGAGACCGCCTGAAGCCGCATATGGAACAGCTTCGCTTGCTGCAAAAAGTATATTCATAAAATCATAATCCTTTCATAAATTCACGGAACAAAATCCCCAAAAAAGCAGGGAACGGCTGTCCCCTGCTTTTTCACACAACATATGTGCGGTGTTACCTTAATCAGATTTTGCCGTTTTTATTGATATATACAGGACAAGTTTCTGAACCGTTCAGTATTTTATCATCTCTGATCTCAACATTCTTATCTGTAATGATTTCGTTCAATTTGCAATTATTGCCGATCACAGTTCCCTGCATTATTATCGAATCCTTTATTACTGCACCCTTTCCTACCTTTACTCCTCTGAAAATGATAGAATTTTCTACTTTTCCTTCGATAATGCAGCCATCAGCTATAAGCGAATTTTTTATATCAGAGTCCAGACCGTACTTTACAGGTGCGTTATCGCCAACCTTTGTGTATACAGGGGTTTTATACTTGAATATAGCCTTTCTTGTTTCAGCATCAAGAAGCCTTTTATTTGCTGCAAAATAACTCTCGGTGCTGTCAATACGCATAAACAGCTCCTTATGCTCAAAGCCCATAATCTTGTATCCGCATTCCTTGTTCTGGAGAATTTCCTTTGTAAAGCTAAATGTATTTCTGCTCATAGAATCGAACACAATTGTTCTGAGAAGCTCCTTGCTGATAATAACCATATCAAGCCACTGGCAGCACTCGCCCTTTATTCTTGGTGCAACAAGAACATCGCTAACCACATTCTCCTCGTTAAACTGTAGAATTGTTGTGCTGAGATTTTTCTCACCGTCATAGTATCCCTTTCCATAAATAAGAGTGATATCCGCACCGGTTTCCTTATGTTGGTGCAAAACAGGATTAAAATCAATTGTAGTAACAATATCACAGTTTGAAAGGATTACATACTGCGCCTTGGAATGTTCCACAAAGCTCCATATATTAGCAAGTGCATCCAATCTGCCCTTGTAAATTCCTCCATTCTGGCTGTAAGGAGGCAAAAGATGAAGTCCGCCCTTTTTACGCGCAAGGTCCCAGTCACGTCCTGAACCAAGGTGGTCAAGAAGTGAGCCATAATTTGCCTTTGTAATCACGCCTACCCCTGAAACACCTGAATTAACAAAGTTTGACAGAGGGAAATCTATAAGTCTGTAACGTCCTCCAAAAGGTATAGAACCCATCGTTCTATGCTCTGTCAGATCGCTTACAAAAGAATCGTGCATACTTGCAAAAATAAGTCCAAGTAAATTATAATTAACACTCATATTTTCAAACCTCCCGAAATCAGATATTCTCGCCGATAATCTGTTTTGGATCTACAGATTTACCGCTTGATACCGTTACATTATGACCAACAACTGAAATTCCCCAGTTATCGGTTTTTTCTGCGCTTTCAGGACTTTTGCCTATATGAGCGCCACTCTCGATTACGCTGTCGCTTCCGACAATAGCGTATTCAACAACAGCACCTGATTTTATTACTGCACCGGGCATAATGATACTGTAATTTACAACAGCACCCTCCTCAACGGTTACTCCTGCAAAAAGTACAGAGAAATCAACAGAACCGTCAATGTCACAGCCTTCGGCAATCATAGAATTTTCAATCTTCGCATTATTGCCTATATACTGCGGCGGAACACAGTTACTTCTGGAATAGATTCTCCAGCTCTTGTCGTGAAGATCAAGACGAAGCGTTGGGCTAAGGAGATCCATATTTGCCTCCCAAAGAGAATCAAGAGTACCAACATCTTTCCAGTAACCCTCAAACTCATACGCAAAAAGGCGCTGATCATCACGAAGCATAGATGTGATAATATCCTTACCGAAGTCCTTTGACCACTTTTCGCCTCTGTCACGCTTTGCATTAGCGTCCTCCTCATTTTCAATGAGGTACTTCTCAAGCTTCTTCCAGCTGAACACGTAAATGCCCATTGAAGCAAGGGTAGACTTAGGCTCCTTTGGCTTTTCAACGAAATCTAAAACCTTATTATTTTCGTCGCATATCATTATACCAAATCTTGAAGCCTCAGCAAGAGGTACATCAATTACTGAAATGGTACAATCAGCGCCATTGGCTATATGAAAATCCACCATTTTGGAATAGTCCATTTTATAAATGTGGTCGCCGCCTAAAACTACGACGTATTCAGGATCATAGCGTCTTATGAAGTTCATATTCTGGTAAATAGCGTTTGCTGTACCCTCATACCATGAAGCGCCTTTCTGGGACTCATACGGCGGCAGAACATGAACTCCGCCATTCATTTTATCAAGGTCCCATGGCTGACCGTTTCCGATATACTCATTAAGTACAAGGGGCTGATACTGAGTAAGAACACCCACTGTATCAATTCCGGAATTGGTACAGTTTGAGAGGGGAAAATCAATGAGCCTGTATTTTCCGCCGTAAGGAACAGCGGGCTTTGCTACGTTTTTGGTAAGAGCGTACAATCTGCTTCCCTGACCGCCTGCAAGGAGCATTGCCACTACTTTTTTCTTTGTGTACATAATATATCCTCCATTTAAACTATTTTCCGTAAAAAACTCCTGTCGGAAAACAGCTGTTATCGTTTATTTATCAGCAGCCGCCTTTTTCTTTGCTGCTGTTCTTTTTCTTTTCACAGGCTCTGTATTTATCTTTTCTTCTGCATCAACAAGCTTCTTTCTTGTTGTTGTTTTGAGATACATAACAGAGAGAGGAGCAAGCGTCATTGAAATACTGTTATCAAAGCCGTGCATTGGTATCTTTTCAGCTTTATATGATTTGGCAGATACACCTGTACCGCCAAATTCCTCAGCATCAGAATTGAAAACAACCTTGTAAGTACCCTTTTTGGGCACTCCAATACGGTAATCCTCACGCTGAACAGGTACAAAATTGCACACGGCAATAATCTCATTGCCTTCATCGTCAATACGTCTGAATGCAATGACGCTCTGCTTGTAATCATCGTTGGATATCCAGCTGAAACCTGCCCAGCTGTCATCATTCTGCCATAACGGAGAATTATCAACATAGAATTTATTGAGCTTTTTTGTAAACTCCTGAATATTCTTGTTGTAAGGATTTGTCTGTAAAAGCTCCCAGTCAAGACGTGATTTATAATCCCACTCTTTATACTGCGCAAATTCCTGTCCCATAAACAAAAGCTTCTTTCCGGGGTGAGCCATCATATATGCAAGAAATGCGCGGTATGATGAAAACTTCATATCGCCCTCCCCCGGCATCTTCTCGATCATCGAGCATTTTCCGTATACTACCTCATCATGGGAAATGGGGAGAACATAATTTTCGGAAAAAGCATAGAAAAATGAAAATGTCAGCTTATCATGGTTGAATGAACGATATATAGGATCAAGCGACATATAACTGAGCATATCATTCATCCAGCCCATATTCCACTTGAAGTTAAAGCCGAGTCCGCCTATATTTGTCGGCTTTGTAACCATCGGCCATGCTGTTGACTCCTCTGCTATCATAAGAGCGTCAGGATGCATTGAGAATATAGCCTCGTTGAGTCTTCTGAGAAACTCAACTGCTTCAAGATTTTCGTTTCCGCCGTGGATATTTGCAGCCCACTCGCCATCCCGTCTGTCATAGTCAAGATAGAGCATTGAAGCTACAGCGTCAACTCTCAGACCGTCAATGTGCATTTCAGTAAACCAGTAGTTTGCACTTGAAATAAGGAACGAACAAATCTCAGGCTTTCCGTAGTCAAATACATGAGTTCCCCATGCCTTATGCTCTTTTTTGCGGCAGTCGGTATACTCATAACAGCATCCGCCATCGAACTCATAAAGTCCCGATGCATCCTTAGGGAAATGAGCAGGTACCCAGTCAAGGATTACGCCGATATTTGCTTCATGGAACATATCAATCATACGGCGGAAATCATCAGGTGTACCATATCTTGAAGTCGGTGCATAATAACCCGTAACCTGATATCCCCATGATCCGTCAAAGGGAAATTCTGTAAGAGGCATAAGCTCCACATGGGTATACGACATTTTTTTCAGATAGGGAATTATCTCCCTTGCAAAATTGATATAAGAGGTAAAAACCTCCTCCTCGCCTGTATTATTCCACGAATTGAGATGTACCTCATATACATTCATAGGACTTTTATAAATAGTACGCTTTTTCTTTTCCTCGTACCATTGAGCGTCCTTCCACTCATATTCGCTTTCATATATTTTTGAAGCTGTACCGGGACGAGTTTCAAAATGCGATCCATAGGGATCGGATTTGAGAAGAAGACGTCCATCTTTTGTTTCAATGCTGTATTTGTATATATCAAAAAGTTTCAGCTTTGATATTTCAGCTTCCCATATCCCGTCAGCAATACGCTTCATTGGATTTTTATTGCGGTTCCACTCGTTGAAATCGCCAACAACAGAAACGCTCACAGCATTAGGAGCCCACACTCGGAATGTATAATATTTACTGCGGCCCTTTTTTCGTGAATGTACCCCAAAGAATTTCCAAGCCTCAAAGTTTTTTCCCTGATAAAACAGGTACAATGGAAAATCATTGGGATTGTTGTTATTATTAACTGACATAATTCAGCCCCCTTTGCTAATGACCAATATTTACACAAAAAGCATAAAACATCGGCGTCGGGCGAATTAAAGATAAGTAAAATAATACAATATGAATATACAATATCCGCCCATAAATATTATATCAGAAAAAGCGCAAATTATCAAGTTTTTTTGCAAAATTGCACAATAATTCAGATAATGATATAAATATTTGTGGTGTTTTATGTGCAAAATGCCATACTTTTCTCCACTTTACAGTTAAAATGTTTGTAAACCAAAGATAACAATATAACCTCTTTAATGATTTATTAACACTTACCCTGATTTATAAAATTTACAGAAGCGCGAAAATACACTTTATTTCTTCACAATTTTCATTCCGATTACTGTAACATCATCCGTCCGTGATGCAGGATTGAAAACCTCTGCTTTTAAAGCGATCTCTCTGACGATTTCGCGGATATCGCCGTCGCCAAGTAAAAGTTCTTTTATAAAGAGATAAGCATTTTCTGTTATACCGTCGGAAAACATAATTATCATATCCCCCTCTGAAAGCTTTTGCTCCGAAACAAAAAGCTCCGCCTCCTCAACGATACCGATAGGGAAAACAGGCGACGAAAGCTTTATAACATCGTTTCCCCTGCGAATAATAGTCGGAGCTGCTCCTGATTTTACAGAAACTGCCATACAGCTTTCCAGATCAATTATTACCGCGTCAAGAGTTGCAAAAGATTCCTCACGGGATTTTGTCACCATAACAGAATTAACTACCCTTACAGCTGATTCGGGCTTCATTCCGCCGCACACAAGTCTGCGGAATATGCCTATTACCATATGCGAGTCAACTGCTGCTGTTTTTCCGCTGCCCATTCCATCAGAAAGGACGATATACTGCCTGCCCGTACTGTCGGTAAATACCGAGGAGCTGTCACCGCTTATACCACAGCCTGCCGCACATTTCGCCGCAGAGTGAATTTCAAGCTCATATTCGGGCGGCTGATATATTCCCATTTTCAGCTCATTTGCAGAGCTGACAGATGCCGCAGATAGAAGCCGCACTTCAAGGGTATCCGATAATATACCGCATATTCTTTCGGCTGACTCAGCAATTTCACCTGAGCTGAAAAAGATTTCCACCGTTATTCTGTCAGATAATGTATAGCCAGCCATAACACGCTGAAATTTTATATCATGATTTTTCAGCGCATTTTCCACACGTACAGCAAGAGAACGAGAATATCTTACAGTATCCTTTCTGCCTGTATCACGTATAATATCCGAGATTATCCTGAACTGCTCCGAAAGAAACCGCCTTTCTCCCGAATAGCGCAGCTCCATAAGGCGCTGTGCAGTACGAAGTCGGAAAAGCCGTTCAAATTCCTCTGCTGCTTCTTTTTTACGAACACAGTCATCAGGAACAACAGGTATAAGCTCCCCAGAAGCCTCCCACTGTCCGCTGCCGCATATTCCACGACGATAACACACTCCGCAGACATTGTTGTCATATTTCTCATCAGCACCTTTTTCACGCTGCGCAGCAATAAGCGCTGCGGAAATTTTGCCTGAGTCGCATCTGACAGCTTCAATTACATCGGAAAGAAATGCATTTTTTATTGCCATACTGTCAGCTAAATTTTCTCTTTCGCCAATATGCATCATAAACCGCTTTTCTTTAAAATGAGGGGCTGCTGCAAGAAATACACCACCTCCGCAGATAATGCTGACTGTTAAGCCGAAATGGTATGACTCAACCATAAGCAGACTGAGGAAAAAGCAGAAAAAGGAATAGAATGATGCCGAAAGAAAAAGTCTGTTTCTGCCAATAAAGCCTGTGAGAAGTCCTGCCGCAGGAAGGATAGCCGCCGCTGTTCCGATCTCGGCAGAGGCAAGGAAAGCTCCGCTTGCTCCCAATGCGCCGCAGATTACTCCCCCGAAGCCGCTGTAAAAATAAGCTCCTGCCGCTGTCACAGCCGAGATGAGAGCAAGTCCGACATTGATGAACGGCAGCTCAGCCGAACATATTGAGGCAGAGGCAACTATGTAAACTACTCCCAGCATATAGCCGCTGCTGCCATGAAATTCGGGAGCTTTACCTGCCGAAATCTCATCATAGAGAGCCGCCGCGGAATATGCTGTAAAACCCGATATAACACCATACAAGCTGTAAAATATCAGCTTTTCGGGAAATTCCCCTATAAGTGCAGATATAGCCGAGCCTGACAGTATAATTGCCGCAGTAGTTACAGCTCCGCATCCCACAGGCTGACTGAAAATACGGGAAAACATTTTTGCAATAAGTATGACCGCCATCGCCCCAAGCTTAACGATACATTTCCCCACAGAATTTGTCAGAACGCATCTTACCAAAGCTCCGGAAAACGCTGCTGCCGCATTAGATAGACTTACCGCACCTGTCAGGGATATATCCGCAAAGGAGGCTATTCCCGCTATTGTTGTTCCCGAAAGCATAAAGCCTCCTGCAAAAGAAAGTGCCAATCCTGCTGCCCTGCCAAAAATTTTACTATCCGCTATTTTTTTCATTCTGTTTTTCCCCCGTTCAATCAGTAGTATTCTGATTATACCACATTGTCAGGGCGATTTTTGTCATATAGGATACTTGATAACGAAAAAATTACTGTCTGCTCCAACTTTTACCTGAAAGCGACAGATCACTTTCAGAAATAACAAAATCGCACAGCTTATTACAAACTGTGCGGTAAAATAAATATATGGCATCTCTAAAAACCCGTTTGATTAAAGAAAAAGCAGATAGATATGACAGCTACAAGAAAACCTCCCTCGGCGCGCTTTCGCACTCCGAGGGAGGTTAACGAAATAGATGTCGTGCATAGTTGTTTTTTCTCAAAAGGGGTTTTTTAAGATGCCCTATAATTAAACTTGTGCATTAAAGAGATTTTTCAGAGCATACACAACATCATCTGAGTCAGCATTTACACTTGCAGCTTCGTTTATAGCTGAAAGCTTACCAAGCTCCTCAAGGTCGGCATTGTAGCCTATAGTATAAATAGGTATTTCAAGTGCCTGAATTATGCCCGAAATATCTTTCAAAGAGCTTCCCACGTTTGTTTCTCCGTCACTGAGTACAAACATCATTATCTTCGCATCGGGATTTTCCTCTCTTGCTTTTACAAGCATATCAGCTGCAACTGCAACTCCGTCAAAGGTAGCTGTACTTCCGAATGGCGACATATCTTCAACTGCACCTGTGAAATAAGCGCGGTGATTTATGTCAAATTTTGCTATCGGGAGATTTATCTGAACATCATTATTGTATGTAACAAGTCCGATACTGTTTTCCTCACCGATATACTGAGAAGCATTTATAAGTGAACGTTTCAGCTGGGCAATAGGCTCGCCGTCCATACTTCCTGATGTATCAGCAACGAAAACTGCTACAACAGGTTTGCCTGCGTCCTTTTCCTCTTTCCACAGCTTTTGTGCGGAAATAAGAGACGTACCTGCAATTTCGGGAATATCCGACTTATAATCTTTTATCTGGTTGAAGCCGTATTTTCCTGCAAGCTTCTGTGATTCGCTGTTCTTGCAGTAGTCCACAAACTTATCAAGGACTTCCTGCTGAGTTGGCGTAAGCGTACCAAGAGCATACACAGGATTGTTATGTTCAACACCGAAAGGAATAAACTTGTAATTCTTCAGCGAAGGATCATTATATACTGTCTGATTTTCCATAATAAACGCGTCAAGAGCGCCGGATTCCGCAGCCTCTCTCATCTGGAGCGTCGTATATGCCACAAACGGCACATTAGCCTGAAAATCTACAAAGGATTCAACAGCTTTTGTACTGAGTATATCTGTATTGTCAAAACAGCTGAGGGCAGATACAAGAAAATTAAGACCTGTTGATGAAGCGTAAGGATTTGTATATCCCATAGCGATCATACCGTCAACAGTTGCCTGAATTACAGTATTGATCGAAACAGAACCGTATTGCTTTTCAATTTCGGAATATGTTTCCTTATTCACAAGTATTCCTGCGGTATTGCTTACAATACTCTCATCCACAAGCTCAATATCAACACCCTCTGCCTCTATCATATCACCCCACAGCTCATTTGATGGAGTAAACACCTCAGGGACATATTTTCCCGATTTGATGTAGTCAACAGAAAGTCCCGACGCTACAGGTCTTACAGAAACAGATACTGTATATCCGTCAATTTCAAAGCGCTCATCATTGAAATTCTCCGCAATCTCGTTTAGCCAGCCGTCTGTACCCTTGCTTGATTTTTCGGTAGACGAAAAAATCTCAATATCAATTTCGCCATTTCCCGTTACACTAAGGGGATATTTTGAAATATCAGGCAATTCATCTATAAGTGATGATGTTCCTATCTGAACCTGCGCCTTTCTCGGCTCAACATTTGTTACATTGATTTTTTTAAGAAGCTTTGGAAGATCCTCCATAGCTTCCTCATGGGAAATCTCCCTTGCACTTTTGCCGATATTTTTCGTCAGCACCATACCTCCGCCGACAACACCTGCCACAAGCACTGCCATAAGCGACATAGTACCCACTATTTTCTTTCTGTTTTCATTCATATATAATCCCTATCCTTTCACGGCTTATCAGCCGTTAATATCATCAAATTTATCGGTTTCTCCGTTAGTGCGTATCTCTCTGAGCGACTCTGTAATTGCTTGCAGGCTCAAAGTCGTACTTCCCTCGGAGGAATCACCGAGCATAGCTATTTCATCAATAAATTTGCGGAACACATCAAGATACTGCTCGTTTGTCACAAGGAGCTTATTGATATAATTTCCGTTTCTTGTTATGTCGTTGTTATCGTTCTTGTCGAAAATAAGAAGTCTGTTGATAATACGATTGAAGTTGCTGAACATATTTGCCTGTACTTCATCAATTGCAGAATCAAATGTATTATCATCAGAGAGGGCGCGGAGCTTTTCTTTTCTTGTGTTGAACTGGTTAAGCTGTCTTAGAGCCTGATCTATCTGTCTGTTGTAGGGAGTATTCATTCCCTTCCAGCCCTTTAACGCTTCCTCAAAATCATCATAATCTGCATTTGCCTTATCCTTGACAACCGGCTTTTTATATGCAGATGAAAGAATAAAATAATTACCTACAAAAAATACAATTACACTTGCAATAATGATAATCAGCCTTACTGTACTGCTGAAAGATGTAATTCCCCTTGACAAAAGTATAACATCGGCAACAGCAAGTATTAAATTAAACCCGATAAGCATCGGCAGCTTCTGCGTATTCATCCAATACACTCCTTTAAAAAATATACTTTTATTTTACCACATTAGCCTAAAAAAGTCAAGAGTGCAGATATCATTTTCGATAAATAACTTTTACCTATTTTTAACAAAATTTTTTCCCGACCACTTGACAAATGTGGAAAATTGTAGTATAATATTTTCAACGTTGCAGGATGCAGCGTTTGCGGTATCCGCAATGCCGTAATTTTTATGATATGGAGGATTAACACAATGGACAAAATGGCAATCATTATCGGAGGTATCGTTTTGGTACTGTTGATTATTATCCTGTCAATGGGATACATCAAGGCACCACCCGATACAGCCTACATCATCTCAGGTCTGAGAAAGAAAATCATCATCGGAAAGGCAAGTATCAGAATACCTTTCTTCGAGCGTGTTGATAAGCTGAAACTCCAGCTCATCGCCGTTGACGTAAAGACTTCAAGTGCCGTTCCTACTGCCGACTACATCAATATCAATGTTGATGCTAACGTAAACGTTAAAGTCAGCAGCGATCCCCTGCTTATAAAGCTGGGTGCAGAGAACTTCCTCAATAAGGAGCCTATCTACATAGCTAAGGTTGCCCGTGAGGTTCTCGAAGGTAATATGCGTGAAATCGTTGGTCAGATGACTCTCGAAGCAATGGTAAACGACCGTAAGGCTTTCGCTGAAAAGGTTCAGGAGAATGCGGCTCCCGACCTCAACAGAATGGGTCTTGAAATCGTTTCATTCAATGTTCAGAACTTTACAGACGATCAGAACCTTATCGAAAATCTTGGTATCGATAATACCACAAAAATTCAGAAAAAGGCTGCTATTGCCCGTGCTGAGTCCGAAAAGGAAATCGAAATCGCTAAGGCTCAGGCTAAGAAAGAGGCTAATGACGCTAAGGTTCTTGCTGAAACTGAAATCGCTCAGAAGAACAACGAGCTTGCTATCCGTCAGGCTGAACTGAAAAAGGAAGCAGATACTCAGATGGCTATTGCTGACGCAGCTTATGAGATTCAGAAGGAAGAACAGCGTAAGACAATCGAAATCACAAAGGCTAACGCTAATATCGCTGCATCTGAAAAGGATGTTGAACTTAAAACAAAAGAAGCAGAGGTTAAGGAAAAATCTCTCGATGCTGAAATCAAGAAAAAGGCTGAGGCTGAGCGCTATAAGGCACAGCAGGAAGCTGATGCTAAGCTTTATCAGCTGAAAAAAGAAGCTGAGGCTGACCGTTTCCAGCGTGAGCAGGAGGCTGAAGCACAGAAGGCTGAGGCTGAGGCTCAGAAGTTCGCAAGAATGCAGGAAGCTGAAGGTATTGCTGCCGTAGGTCAGGCTGAGGCTGACGCTATCCGCGCTAAAGGTCTTGCTGAGGCTGAGGGTATTAACGCTAAGGCTGAGGCTATGAAGAAATACGGCGAAGCTGCTGTACTCGAAATGTACTTCAAGGCTCTCCCTGAAGTTGTACGCAATGCTGCTGCTCCTCTTGAAAATGTTGACAAGATCACAATGTACGGCGAGGGCAATTCCAGCCGCCTTGTAGGAGATATCATCAACTCAACAGTAAAAATCACAGATGGTCTTACAGAGGCTACAGGCGTAGATATCAAGTCTATCCTGTCAGGCTTCCTTGGCGGAAAAATTGCATCTGCACCGACAGAAGCATCTGCTGCTGATACAACAGCTGATGAAGTATCAGCTAATCCTTACGAGGAGGTTGCTCCCGGAGATTACATAATAGACCGTTCCGGCTACGAAGATTTCACAACAGATACAACAGATACAACAATCGAATAATTATAACAAGAGGGTACCGAAACCAATCGGCACCCTCTTTTATTGTCACTTTTTATTTTTTCCGCCGAATATTCCAGCCACAAAGGGAATAACAACGCTGAAACCCAAAGCCGCAAAAAGCTGCTCTGCGGTAAGAGGAACAGTTGCAAATATTCCTTGTAATGGCGGTATCATAACCGACGCAGCAAGTGCTGCCGCAGATACAAGAACTGCAAGAATAAGCTTTATATTACTGAATGGGTTAATAGAAAATATACTTCCCTTTTCCCTTTTACACTCAAAAACGTGTATGAGCTGTGAGGCTACAAGAGTTATAAGCGCCGCAGTACGGCAGGCTTCAAGACTGCCTCCCATATGCATAACTGATGTAAATGAGGCAAGAGTTGATAGTCCTATAAGTATGCCTCGTATGACGATTTTCCACATAAGTCCCCCTGCAAAAAATCCTTCGGTGGATTTTCTCGGCGGACGGCTCATAATATCCTTTTCGGGCGGTTCAAGACCTAATGCAATTGCAGGAAGCCCGTCAGTTACAAGATTTACAAGGAGTATCTGCACAGGGAGAAGCACCACAGGCATTCCCATAATAATACCCAGAAACATCGTCAGCACTTCACCTATGTTGCAGGATAGCAGATAACGCACAAATTTGCGTATATTAGCATAAACGCAGCGGCCTTGTTCAACAGCATTTACAAGGGTTGCAAGATTATCATCAAGGAGTATTACATCTGCCGCCTGCTTTGTAACGTCAGTACCGGTTATGCCCATCGCTACTCCAACATCAGCTTCTTTTATGGCTGGAGCATCATTTACACCGTCACCTGTCATTGTTACGATTTCCCCTTTGCGCTTGAAGCTCCGCACAATACGAAGCTTGTGGGCAGGCTCAACTCTCGCAAAAACGGTATATTCCCCTATTTTGCGATCAAGCTCCTCATCGCTCATTGCGTCAAGCTCCGCACCTGTAGCCGCTTTTCCGTTTTTCAGCAGACCTGCTTTTTTTGCAATGGCAACAGCGGTATTTTTATGGTCGCCTGTTATCATAACAGTCTTTACCGAAGCAGCGGCACATTTTTTTATAGCCGCCTTTGCCTCCTCACGGGGAGGATCAAGCATTCCCGCAACTCCAAGAAATACAAGATTTCCCATATGAGGCGAAAATTCATCACTTTCAGCAAAGGCAAGCACAAGAACTCTCAATGCCTTATCCGACATTTCAATAACTTTTTTATGTATACTGTTTTTCACGGCAGAGTTCAGAGGTACAGTTTGCCCCTTATCATCAAGATATCGTGAACAGCGGGACAGCAGAACCTCCTCCGCGCCCTTGAAATATATCCTCTTTGTACCTCCCTCACGGCAATATACAGCCATAAAACGGCTTTCGCTGTCAAAGGGAAGCTCATCAAGCTTTTCCGCGTATCTGCCAAGAATTTCTTTTGTTATACCGCCTTTTGATGCTGCCACAAGGAGGGCAATTTCTGTAGGATCTCCCGTTGCATTCCATTCACCTTTTCCTTTGAGTGCGCCTCTGCGGCGGCTTATACCTGCCTTATCCGTAAATATTTCGGCGGTGGAACATATAACTCCACATTCAAGAGATTTTGCAAGCGCCTTTTCAGTTTTAGGATTAACAGCAATATTACCGCTGCCCTTTGTAATTTCCCCACTTACTTTATATCCCGAACCGCTGAAATAATAATCGGAATCAACTGTTGAAAGCTCTGTAACCGTCATTTTATTTTCGGTTATCGTTCCTGTTTTATCGGAGCATATAACAGAAGCACAGCCAAGGGTTTCAACGCTGTGGAGTTTATTCACAAGGGCCTTATGCTTCATCATTCTGCTCACCGCAAGAGCAAGAGCAATCGTTACAGTTGCCGGCAAACCCTCAGGAATTGCCGCAATTGCAATTGTGATACCTGTCATAAGCATTTCGAAGATATCCTCGCCGCGGAGAACTCCTGCTCCGAAAACGGCAACACATACAATAAGACAGATGACAGCCACAATTTTTCCAAGCTCTGCAAGCCGCTTCTGCAGAGGTGTCGGCTCGTTGTCAATATCGGCAAGAAGCTTTGATATTTTGCCCATCTGCGTATTTTTTGCCGTTGCAATAACTTTACCGCGGCACACACCCTTAACAGCAGATGTACCGCAATATACGATATTCTCCTTGTTGATACTGTTGTCCTCATCGTCAGGAGAACCTGCGTTTTTTACAGCAGGCTCCGATTCTCCTGTAAGAACTGCTTCATCGGTATAAAAGCCTGTGCAGGAGAGAATTACACAGTCCGCAGGTACTCTGTCACCTGCCTCAAGCTCAATGATATCCCCCACTACAAGCTGTGAAGCCTCGATCTGCCGCAGTTTTCCGTCACGATAGCATTTTGCCGTGGGAGCAGTCATAGACTTCAAGGCTTCAAGAGTATGCTCTGTTCTGTACTCCTGAATAAAGCCGAGAATAGCATTGATAAGCACGATAAGAATAATGGTTACAGCGTCTGTAACCTCGCCTAAAAGCACAGAAACAACTGTTGCACCAAGCAATATCATAACCATAACATCGCGGAACTGCCCTGCAAAAATTTTCACAGCCGAAGTTTTTTTCTTTTCCTCAAGTACATTTTCTCCGTCCCTTTTTAATCTTTCAGCGGCTTCTTTTTCTGTAAGTCCCATATTGAAACACTCCTTTGCAGATTTCTCTGTAAAGAATATGCGGACAAAGTAAAAAAAATGCAATACCCCGCTTTTTAGTGAGGTATTGCATAATATAAGCCCTGTATGTTTAATTTGTAAGACATATAAGCTTTCCGTTGGTAACAGTTGCGGTATAGCTGCCTTCACCGCCGCCTGTTTCAATTATAATATCAGCGGAAGCTATATCCTTTTTGCAGCTGAAGCTATAGCTGTAAGGCATATTTTCCGTGGTGAACTGAACCTTTTCATCTAAGAGAACATCTCCGTTATCAGCAACAATCTTTACTCTGCCGTCTATTTCTGCTGAACACCGACAGCTGAAGCTGAAACTGTACTTCTCAGCTTCAAGACTTGATCCGCCGTACACTATGGAAATATCATCAGAGGAGCTGCCACCGTCTTTTACATCCACATATAATCCACCCGAAAGATTCAAAGCTGTTGCAGCTGCTCCCGACTCTGTATTTTTCTGAAGCTTCCAGCCCGATGAAGAAGCAATTAAGTTCGGCTTGGATTTTATCTGATCGCTGATAATTTTTCTAAGCTCTATCATATCAAAGCAATCAATTACAAAATCTCTGTGAAGATCATATTCCGCCCATTTTTCAAGAGTGCCTACTCCAAGAAGATATTTTTCAAGAATTTCCAGCGATTCTGCATTGTATACAGGTTCATTTGCCGCAGAATGTGATACGCTAAGATACTTTTTCATATGGTCAAGAGTATATTCAGCGTTATACTTGAAATATTCAGAAATATTTGAGAATACGTCCTTTTCAAGCTTTTCCTTTGCACCATTCAGCTTTTCCGCTGCCGTTCCGCTGTAAGTATATTCGCTCCACCTCATTTCAGAAGCAGCAGCTTCGTCCATATACTCCTCGCGATATTTATCAAGAAGCTTGTTTACCGCAGCTTCGCTCATTACGCTATCGGCATATTCCTTATACACCTTTTCAAATTTACTGCGGAAATCATCATTATCAAGAAGCGCCACAAATAAACTTGTCGGAGCATCCCCTTTTTCTTTATCCATATGAGCAAACATATCATATGTATAAAGCTTAGTATTCTTCCAGCCTATGTCATAGGTAAATCCCATAGTATGATCGAAATCATATGATACAAATCGCCATTTACCGTCGCTGTAGGGATTGTCCTCAATAGCTGCTCCTGTATTTTTCCACACAGCATAGTTATAATTCGGCCAGTCGAAAATACCTGTATACAATCCCGTTGCATAATGCTCTATCATCGACTCGATATCCACAAATCCACAGACTTCTGCATAGTTGTCATTATCTGTCATATCAAGCTGTGAAAGCTCCGCAGAAATATCAAGAAATTCCCGACATACAGCCTCATCGCCCTCCTCAGCTTCACCATCTTTGACCATCGCAACATCCTTGTCGGATATTCCGTAGTGACTGTCTATATACTCAGCCGAAAGTCTTTCAGTAAACTCATACAACCCCCAGTATTCGCCGTTTATAAACAGAACACATGGTTTCATATCAAGAGTTGAAAGCGGTCTTTCCTTTATCAGTTCACGTACAATACCGTCGCGGAGTCGGTTCATTCCCGATGCACGGAGAGAAAAGGAGTCATACTTATCTATAACAGTACCATCCCAATCGGTATTTTCAGGAAAAACTGCCCCTTCCACCTTTGTATCGCCATAATCGCTTCTTGCAAACAAGTTAAAGCTTTTCTGCGGATTATTTCGCGTAGAGGAGCCTTTTATTCTTATGCCCATACTCTGTTCAACGGCAGAAGCTCCATTTTCAAAAATAGTAATTGAGGCTTCACGCTCCCATTCACTTCCTCTGCCATGGAAATTTCTCATTGTGGCGGGATCGGTATCCTCCGCCCATACATCATTTTCGCTCCATTTCCACTTATTGCCGACTACATATATCCCCCTATCAGGATCAAACAGATTTTCCGGATCTGTAACAAGAGAAATTACAGTAATATCCTCATATTCTTCAAGTCCATCACCTGTTATGAAATAGCTTTTTTCAACAATATCACTGTATTTTCCGCTGCTGTCCTTTGCTGCTGCGCGGACAACCATACACTTGTCTACTGCTGCTGTAGGCGCTTTATAGCTTGTTCTTGCTGATATGGATACAGCGGTGCCGTCCTCAGTATAGCTGCTGTAAATGTTAGGCTCCTCGGAACGGTCAGTTATTTTTATTTTTTCGCCGTAGCATTGGGCTGTATCTGATGCAGTCGGATCACTTCCATCTGTGGTATAATATATCTCGCACCCATTTTCCGATGAAAGCGAAAGATCAAACTCTTTGTTATAAAATCCCGAAACCTCTGAAAATATCGGAACGGGAACCTCCTCCTCGTTCGGAGCCGCAGGAGTAGGCGTCATTATTTTCATTGTGCCGTCAGCAGAAATGCCATAGGATTTATCCTCCCCCAGAACAGGGATATCCATAGTCTGAACGACGCCGCCGTTTCTGCTTAAAATAAGCTCATCTCCGCTTTTGCTCAGACCGAAGCCCGTGTGATATTCGCTTTCCGTTGACTGATTTTTCGAGGCAAAGACAATCATATACTCCCCTGCCTCTATAACAGCGTCATCGGGGAAGCCCCATTTTTCAGTATTTTCCTTATCGTCAGAAAGACAAAAACCTTTAAGACTTACAGTTTCGGCACTTGAATTATGTATTTCTATCCAATCTGAATACTCCCCATAGCTATCAGTAAGACAAGTTTTGTTAAGAGTGCATACTTCAGTAATGCTTATTCCGCTGCTGTCAGACCTTGCCGAAAATGTTGAACACGCCGCCGATACAAGAGCAACAGGAAGCAAAGTGCATACTGCCGCTTTAGTATTCCTTTTCATTGAATTATGACCTCCGACTGTCGGGTATTTTTGTGTGTAAGTGAACTTTATTGCTCCCCAAATTAACTCTTGAATTTTCTATTTTGCTTGCATTGTTTAGTTTTGAGAGCAATAACATCAAAACTACTAATCAAGAACTATATAATCGCTGCTTGAATAACCTGAAACTCCATTGTAATATACATAATACCAGCTGCTGTCATCGCAGTAGTAAACATCAACTGTTTTACCATTGGGAATTACACCTACTTTGCTATCATCTGAGTAATCCTTGGCATTACGGATATAAAGCTCGCTGCCCTTGGTTTTAACTGTTCCTGTACCAAGATAATACATATCTGAAAATTCTGTATGTAATCCGTAAGCAATGTACTCAGCGCGGACATATCCTGTTACACCTTTGTATTCTGTGAGATACCAGTCATACTTATCGCAGTAATAAAGGGAAATATTTGTATCCTTAGGAATCGAGCCTACGATCTCCGCTGAAACATCGGGAGATTTACGCATATTAAGTGCATCCTTTGCGGTATCAACATAGCCTGTTCCGCAATATTCCGCATTAATTGCAGTTCCCTCGGTCTTTCCGCATACAGTACATTTTTTAGGCTGTGAAAGAGTTGCTGCGGACCATTTATGTCCCTCAGCCTTACCCTGTGTCTTTTTGCAGCGTGTACAGGTCTTTGGCTCTGTGCAGGAGCCTTTCTCCCATTTATGGCTGAGTGCCTTACCTAAAGTTTTGCCGCATTTGCTGCACGTTTGGGGATTTTCGCAGTCAGGCTCTACCCATTCATGACCTAATGCAGAGCCAGCTGTTTCGCCGCACAGGGTGCATATAACAGGATTTTCACAATCTGCGTCACTCCAGATATGTTCCAAAGGCGATCCGGCAGTTTCACCACATTCTGAACAGGTTACAGGATTATTGCAATCAGCATCAACCCATTTATGTTCAGATTTTTCGCCCTCAGAAGCACCACATTCCTTACATGTTTTAGGTGAACTGCAGGTAGGTTCGTTCCATTCCTCGTGCTTACAACTGCATCCGCTGAAAGAAACCAGGGAAATAATAAGCATCAACGAAAGAGCAATTGTTTTTTTCATACTTCCACCTCATTGTAAATTTTATATAAATAGTATATCACTTTTGTAATAATATGTCAAGAGATTATTAAAAAAGAACAAAAGGGCATCGGTTCATTCAATGAATTGCCCCCAAAAAGTTAGACAAAGATTTAAAAGAAAATTTATGCAAAGCGACTAAGCGGTAAGCTTGGTCGCTTTGTTGCGTTATGCAGCTTTGGCGAGACGGTAGTCAACAGGTGACATTCCATCGAGTTTCAGTTTGATTCGCTTTGTATTGTACCATTCAATATAAGCCTTAAGCTCTGTGATGAAATGTTCAACAGAGTCAAACTCCTGCAAATATAGAAGCTCTGTTTTCAACAGGCTGAAGAAATTCTCTGCACAA
>JAGAMB010000038.1 GCA_017624895.1 Ruminococcus sp.
TCCAGAGGGAAAACCAGAGGAAGGGGGAGAATACCCGACTTTTGTGCCAGTTTTTTCTTCTCCCCCTTCCTATGGTTGTCCCTTTGGTTGAGCTATAATTGCAACATACAGAAATACTACAACAGAACGAAAAATCTGCAATGTAATGTAAAGTTTTAAGTGTTACAACGTACTACACTTGCAGTTAGTATATGCTAATTCAAAATTATTGCATTTCTGCGGAAAAAGTGCTATAATAAAATGTAGAACGACTTTTTTGAGGTAAAGTATGAAAAGAATTACTGTTATCACCGGTCACTATGGCTGCGGCAAAACTAACCTCTCTGTAAATCTTGCCCTCAATGCGGCAAAAATCTGGGAGAATGTTACTGTCGTTGACCTCGACCTTGTAAACCCATATTTCCGTACAGCCGATTTCAAAAAGCTGTTTGAGGAAAACGGCATAAAGCTTATTGCCCCCGATTTCGCCAACACAAACCTTGACGTCCCTTCGGTGCAGTTCGATATTGAACAGCTCGCCGCCAGCGACGGCTGCCTTATTATCGACGTCGGTGGCGATGACGCAGGCGCTTTCGCCCTCGGCAGACACGCTCAGGCTCTCGGCGGCTATGAAGATGAGCTTGATATGCTATATGTTATCAATCAGCGGAGAAATCTCACCGAAACTGCCGATGAAGCTGTTTCACTTATGTATGAGATCGAAACCGCTTCTCGTATGAAGCATACTGCTGTTGTAAATAACACAAATCTCGGCTGTGAAACAACTGCGGAGATTATCGCACAATCGAAAAATTTTGCTGATGAAGTATCAGCAAAAACGGGACTCCCCCTTGCATTTACAACCTGCCCTGAGGATTTGTGCGGCTCCATTGAAAATAACGATATACTCCCCATAAAGGTCTTTGTTAAGCCATTGTGGGAAATATAAACCCAAACTGTGTATAGAAAGTGTGGTGTAAGAATTGGCAAAAATGACTGTTATTACAGAACGCTGTAAGGGCTGCGGTCTTTGTACTGCTGCCTGCCCTAAGAAAATTGTTGAGCTTCAGAAAGAAAAGCGTAACAAAAAGGGCTATTTCTACGCTGTATGTACCGATCAGGACGCTTGTATCGGCTGCGCTATGTGCGCCATGATGTGTCCCGATTGTGCTATCACTATTGAAAAGTAATTGAAAGGAGCTAAAAGCTTTGGAAAGAAATCTTATGAAGGGCAACGAAGCTCTTGCTGAGGCCGCTATCAGAGCCGGCTGTAAGTGCTTTTTCGGTTACCCCATCACTCCACAGACTGAGCTTGCCGCTTATATGGCTAAGCGTATGAATAAGGCAGGCGGTGTTTTTTTACAGGCTGAGTCCGAAATCGCCGCTATAAATATGGTTCTTGGCGCTGCTTCTACAGGCGTCCGCGCTATGACATCATCTTCTTCCCCCGGAATTTCTCTCAAGAGCGAGGGTATTTCCTATCTCGCAGGCTCCGATGTTCCTGCTGTTATTATCAACGTACAGCGCGGAGGCCCCGGTCTTGGCGGTATCCAGCCCTCACAGGCTGACTACTGGCAGGCTACAAAGGCGCTCGGTCACGGCGACTTCCACCTCCTTGTATTCGCTCCTGCTTCCGTACAGGAAATGGTCGATATGGTTGTCAAGGCTTTCGATAAGGCTGACGAGTACCGCGTTCCTGCTATGATTCTCGCTGACGGACTTCTCGGTCAGATGATGGAGCCTGTTTCATTCCCCGAAATCAACGCTAATCCCACAGACAAGAGCAGCTGGGCTGCTGACGGTCACAAGGGCAAGAGAGCTCACCACATCGTAAACTCTCTCTACCTCAAGCCCGATGAGCTTGAAAAATCCGTTGCTGACAGATTTGCAAGATATGAAACAATCAAGGAAAACGAAACTGACGCTGAGCTTTATCTCACAGAGGACTGCGATATTCTCCTCTGCGCTTTCGGCGCAACTGCAAGAGTTGTAAAATCCGCTGTAAATGAGGCAAGAGCTATGGGTATCAAGGCTGGTCTTTTCCGTCCTAAGACACTCTGGCCTTTCCCTGTTAAGGAGCTTAACGAGGCTGCTAAGAGCGCTAAGAAGCTTCTCTCCGTTGAAATGTCAATGGGACAGATGATCGACGATATCAAGCTTGCTATCAACTGCTCAAAGCCCGTAGAGTTCTACGGACGTACTGGCGGCGTTATTCCCAATCCTGCTGAAATTCTGGCAGAAATCAAAAAAGTCGGAGGTGCTGAATAATGGCTGTTGTATTTGAAAGACCAAAGTCACTCCTTGATGTTCCTACACATTACTGCCCCGGTTGTACTCATGGTATCGTTCACAGACTCGTTGCTGAGGTTATGGACGAAATGGGTATTGAGGGCGATACAGTTGGCGTATGCCCCGTTGGATGCTCCGTTATGGCTTATGACTATTTCGGCTGCGATATGATCGAGGCTCCCCACGGACGCGCTCCGGCTGTTGCTACTGGCGTTAAGCGTACAAATCCCGATAAGTTTGTATTTACATATCAGGGCGACGGCGACCTCGCTGCTATCGGTACAGCTGAAACTGTTCACGTTGCTACAAGAGGCGAAAATATCGTTGTTATCTTCATCAACAACACAATCTACGGTATGACTGGCGGACAGATGGCTCCTACAACTCTCCCCGGACAGGTTACTCAGACTACACCTTTCGGACGTGATCCTCAGCTTGCAGGTTATCCCGTAAGAGTTTGCGAGATGCTTTCTACTCTCACAGGTACAGCTTATGCTCACCGTGTAGCTGTTGACAGCGTTCCCCATATCCGTGACGCTAAGAAGGCTATCAGAAAGGCTTTCGAAACTCAGAAGGCAAAGAAGGGCTTCTCTATTGTTGAGGTTCTTTCCACTTGTCCCACAAACTGGGGACTTACTCCTACAGAGGCTATAAAAAGACTTCAGGACGAGATGATTCCATATTATCCCCTTGGAGTATACAAGGACACTACAGAGGAGGGCAATGAATAATGGCAGCTACAGAAATCATTCTTGCAGGCTTCGGCGGACAGGGCGTACTTTTCGCCGGCAAACTCCTTGCATACTGCGGACTTGTTGACAATAAGGAGCTTTCTTGGCTCCCCTCATACGGCCCTGAAATGCGCGGCGGTACAGCTAACTGCTCCGTATGCATCTCAGACGAGCCTATCGGCTCTCCGCTGGTTGTAAATCCTGATATCCTCATCGCTATGAATCAGCCCTCATTTGACAAGTTTGTCAATGATGTAAAGCCCGGCGGTAAGGTAATCTACGACAGCACTCTTATTGAAAACGAGTGTACACGTACTGATATTGAGATTTATGGTATCCCATCATCAGAGCTTGCTGATACAAACGAGCTTAAAGGCGGCTCAAATATCATTCTCCTTGGAAAAACTCTCAAGGAAACAGGCTTATTCTCCCTTGATACAATGAAGAAGTGCATTGAAAAGGTTGTTCCCCCAACAAAGGCACAGCTTATTGCAAACAACTTCAAGGCTATCGAGCTTGGTATGAACAGCTGATTATAATTCAGAATTAAGAATTCAGAATTAAGAATTAAAAAAGAACGGTGGAATTGATTTCTGCCGTTCTTTTTTGTATGATGATATAATTTGTAGGGACATATTATCCGCCCATACTACGTTGCAACACTTAAAACTTTATATTACGTTGCAGATTTTTCGTTCTATTGTGGTATTTCTGTATGTTGCAATTATAGCTCAACCAAAGGGACAACCTACGGGGAACGAGGGAGGGGAAAATTAAATAGCGGCTGCCTTTGGCAGTCCGTGGGCGGATAATATCCGCCCCTACTACGTTGTAACAACTAAAACTTTACATTACATTGCAGATTTTTCGTTCTGTTGTAGTATTTGTGTATATTGAATTTTAGCTCAACCAAAGGGACAACCATAGGAAGGGGGA
>JAGAMB010000001.1 GCA_017624895.1 Ruminococcus sp.
CCCCTTTTCCCGACTTTTTTCTTTTGTGTGACCTGACTTTTTCGAGCGGTCATATGAGCATAAATCATCGCCTATAAACGAAAAATCAAGGCTTCCGAAAAAGTTCAAAAATCGGAAAGGGAGGGAGAAAGGGGACAGGGAAAGGAGAGTTCCAGAGAGGAAAACCGTAGGGGAAAGAGGGAGGGGAAAGCCGATTTTTGTTCCAGTTTAGTTTTCCCCTCCCTTGTTCCCCGTAGGTTGTCCTCTTTGGTATAAAAATTACCCTTTTGTATTTATTATAAATAGAAAAAATAAACTTTAAGATGTTACAAGGTAGTAGGGGCGGATATTATCCGCCCTTTAGATGTCAGAGGTTAGAGGTAAGAGGTTAGAATTATGGACGGTAGAAATTAATTCCACTACCATAAAGTATTCTTAATTCAATTACCAATTAATATTAACCGTTTACAGCAGCCTGAACGATTGTGTTGAAGTCCTCAGCCTTGAGTGATGCACCGCCGATAAGACCACCGTCGATGTTGGGCTTAGCAAGAAGCTCAGCAGCGTTAGCAGCGTTCATAGAACCGCCGTACTGGATTGTTACAGCGTCAGCTGTTGCCTGATCGTAGAGCTTAGCAAGCTGTGCGCGGATAAATCCGCAAACTTCCTCAGCCTGATCGGGAGTAGCTGTAAGACCTGTGCCGATTGCCCATACAGGCTCATAAGCGATAACAACATTCTTAACCTGCTCAGCTGTTACGCTCCAGAGGTCAAGCTTGATCTGACGAGCGATAACTTCCTCAGTGATGTTGCACTCACGCTCCCACTTTAACTCACCAACGCAAACGATAGGCTTAATGCCAGCCTTGAGAGCAGCAAGAGTTCTCTTGTTAACTGTTTCGTCTGTTTCGCCGAAATACTGTCTTCTCTCGGAGTGACCGATTACAACATACTCAACGCCAAGCTCAACGAGCATAGGAGCAGAGATTTCGCCTGTGAAAGCACCCTTTTCCTCAAAGTGTACGTTCTCAGCACCGATTTTTACGTTAGAACCTGCTGTTACGTTCATAGCTGTTTCAAGGTTTGTGAAAGGTACGCAAGCGATAACCTCAACGTTACCCTCAGCGTTAGCAACGAGGGGCTTTATAGCTTCGAGGAGAGCCTTAGCCTCTACTCTTGTGTTGTTCATTTTCCAGTTTCCGGCAATAATAGCCTTTCTTGTTGACTTGTTCATTTCAGATTACTCCTTTAGAATTTAATTTAAAAACGGAACTAATTCAAAGAATATCATAAACGCCGCAATAAACAGCATAGAAATAGCAGCTTCTGTCGGCATCGGATGTTCAGGAATAAATTCCTTTGAAATTGCAGGTTTTTTCCTGCGGCAATAAATAACAGCTTTATCTCCTTTGACGCTATTTCCTTTGATTTCAGTTTCATAGAACTGTCCGTCGTATTCATAGCGTACTTTGTAGGATTGCGATATTCTTATCAGAGATACGTTTCCTGACGATTTACCTGTACTCATAGTATGAGCGTCCTGAAAACATTCAGGTTCGGGAGGGATAATATCTTCCCGTATATCCTCTCTGATAACGTCTGCATACACTTTTTCCCATCTTATTCCGGAGGGAGGCAGGTTGAGAGTCTTTTTCATAAGACTTCTGATGCCTCTCCACAGCAGCTGGAAAAGGCAAATGTTATATATTATTACAGCAATAACAATAACAGCAAACCCTATTTTATCTTCTAACTTCTGTATATCAGAATTTAACTTCATCCTCAGTAGCTCCGAAGTTATCGTAGCAGTTTTCATCATCACAATCGCAGCTGCAATCACAATCGCAATCGCAGTCACAATCACCGCCGCAGCTGCACTTGTCCTTTGTCGCACCGTTGTTGCAGCCGTTATGACTTGCAATGGCTGTGTTTATAGCAAGGCCTTTCTTAACAGGGGAAATGATAATTCCCAGAGCAAGTCCGAACAGGAAGCCCGAAACAGTAAGAAGCCCCATAACCAGCTTATCCTGCTGTGCCTTTTCGATTAAGTTGTTCATAGTGTTCAACTCCTTTTAAATAAGGGCGAATATTTCTATCCGCCCCTATTAATTGTATAAGCTTACTTTTCAGCGATAGCAGCTACACCGGGGAGAACCTTACCCTCAAGGTATTCGAGGGAAGCGCCGCCGCCTGTGGAGATGTGGCTCATCTTGTCAGCAAAACCGAGCTGCATAACAGCTGCTGCGGAGTCACCGCCGCCGATGATTGTTGTAGCGTCTGTCTCAGCGAGAGCCTTAGCTACAGCGATTGTGCCCTTAGCAAGTGTGGGGTTCTCAAATACGCCCATAGGTCCGTTCCAAACAACAGTCTTAGCAGACTTAACAGCCTCTGCAAAGAGTTCCTGTGTCTTTGTACCGATATCAAGTCCCATCTTGTCAGCAGGGATAGCGTTGGAATCAACAACCTCTACAGCGATTTCAGCATCAATAGGATTTGGGAACTCAGCTGCAATTGTTGTATCAACAGGGAGAAGAATCTTCTTACCGAGGCTCTCAGCCTTAGCGAGCATCTCCTTGCAGTAATCGAGCTTCTCGTCGTCAACGAGAGAAGTTCCGATAGAACCGCCCTGTGCCTTGATGAATGTATAAGCCATACCGCCGCCGATGATAAGTGTATCGCACTTTTCGAGGAGGTTAGAGATAACGTTGAGCTTGTCTGCAACCTTAGCACCGCCGAGAATTGCAACGAAAGGTCTTTCGGGAACCTCTACTGCATTTCCGAGGTACTGGATTTCCTTCTGCATAAGGTAGCCTACAGCTGTTTCCCTAACGAAGTTTGTAACACCTGCTGTTGAAGCGTGAGCGCGGTGAGCAGAACCGAAAGCGTCCATAACGAAAGCCTCTCCGTCAACGAGAGCAGCAAGCTCCTTGGAGAAATCTTCGCCGTTCTTTGTTTCCTCAGCGCCGCGGAAACGTGTGTTTTCGAGAACAACGATTTCGCCGTCGTTCATCTCAGCAACAGCCTTCTTAGCGTTCTCGCCAACAACTGTATCGTCAGCTGCGAAAACAACCTTTGTGTTTACAAGCTCTGCAAGTCTTGCAGCAGCGGGAGCGAGAGAGAACTTAGCCTCTGGGCCGTTCTTTGGCTTGCCGAGGTGTGAACAGAGAACAACCTTAGCACCATTCTCAACAAGCTTGTTGATTGTGGGGAGAGCAGCCTGAATACGGTTATCATTTGTGATAACGCCGTCCTTGAGGGGTACATTGAAGTCTACTCTTACGAGTACCTTTCTGCCCTTAACGTTGATATCCTCTACGGTAACTTTGTTTAATCCTGCCATTGGTATGACATCCTTTCATAAAAAAATATCTGATGAAGATGACGTTGTTAATTAAATAACAACCCTTATTCTATTTTACACTATTTGGGAAGAAATTTCAAGTCTTTTTGCAATATTTTCAAAAATTATTTTCAATTTCCTGTCTACACTCATTTTTTCTCAAAAAACTCTTGACAAATCCAAGTTACCGTGATATAATAAATTTATAAACCGTTGACGCGGAGATAAAGCTGATTATGCTCACACAGAGAGTCCGGGGCGCTGAGAGCCGGATTGAAAACAGTTCAGCAAATGGACCGCTGAGGGTACGGTCAAAGGATCGGCTGCCGAGGGGCTTGTTCGTTGAGGACATTGTTCCGAGGTGAAGGGTGTGTTTGGTTGAAAACGCTATGCCGCTTGATCTGAGTATACCGTAACGTTATGATATGCGTTAAGTATCAGGGATATGATAGTATCCTGCAAGTGCATAGGTTATTCCTATGAATCAAGGTGGTACCGCGGATAAAGTTTATTCGTCCTTGACAGAAATTACGGATATTTCTGTCAAGGCTATTTTTATATACAAAGCCCTCTGCTGAAATATCTGATTACGGAGGTAAACGGTATGCTGACTAAACGATGGTGACGCTCAGAACGCAATTAATTTTATTTCGCATATATTATAAATAATCTATTTGGAGGAAATAATTATGATTTTCAATAATGTTAATTTTGATACCTATTTAAAGAACTACCCTACAGAGGATGGCTTTTTCGGAAAATACGGCGGCTCCTATATTTCACCTGAGCTTCAGGTGGCTATGAAGGAAATTTCTCATGCTTACAATACTATCTGCAAGTCCAGAAAGTTTATTGATGAGCTTCGCCGTATCCGCAGAGAATTTCAGGGCAGACCTACACCTATTTCACATCTCCAGCGCCTTTCCGACAGCATTGGAACAGGTGTGCAGCTTTATGCAAAGCGTGAGGATTTGAACCACTCAGGCGCTCATAAGCTCAATCATTGTATGGGAGAAGCGCTCCTTGCAAAGTATATGGGCAAGAAGAAGGTTATCGCTGAAACAGGTGCTGGACAGCACGGAGTTGCTCTTGCAACAGCAGCTGCATATTTCGGACTTGAATGTGATATCTACATGGGCAAGGTAGATATTGAAAAACAGGCTCCCAATGTTGCGCGTATGAAAATCCTCGGCGCAAGAGTTGTTGAAGTTACTGAAGGTCTTCAGACTCTCAAAGAGGCTGTTGATGCGGCATTTGCAGCTTATGCAAGAGAGTATAAGGACGCTATTTATTGTATCGGTTCAGTTCTCGGCCCTCATCCTTTCCCTTTGATGGTAAGAGATTTCCAGAGTGTTGTAGGTATTGAAGCAAGAGAACAGTTTATGGATATGACAGGAGAGCTTCCTGACGCTGTTGTTGCTTGTGTTGGCGGCGGCTCAAATGCTATGGGTATGTTTGCCGGATTTTTAAATGATCCTGTTGATATCTACGGAGTTGAACCTCTTGGCAGAGGTACAGCTCTCGGTGACCATGCAGCAAGCCTCAAATACGGTACAGAGGGAATTATGCACGGTTTCAACAGTATTATGCTGAAAGACGAAAACGGCGAGCCTGCACCTGTTTACTCTGTTGCAAGCGGACTTGACTACCCTTCGTCAGGCCCTGAACACGCATTTTTACACGATCTGGGCAGAGTAAAATACGATGTTATAAACGACGATGAAACAATTGACGCTTTCTTTACTCTTTCAAGACTTGAGGGTATTATTCCTGCTATTGAAAGTTCACACGCTGTAGCATACGGAATAAAGCTTGCTCAGACGATGAAGAAAGGTTCTGTTCTTATCAATCTTTCAGGCAGAGGCGATAAGGATATGGACTATGTAATCGAAAAGTACGGAATCCGCTGATTTATTTTGACAATGAACTACTCTTTCCCTTATTGATGATAGTAATATAGAAGCACTACAAGCCGCTTTTGATTAAATGTCAGAAGTGGCTTTGTGTTACTTATGTTATTAACTATTTCTTATAATTATTTTATCAGCATCTTTGATTTTTTGAAAGGCGATTTGTTATGAAGATTATTACCAGCAACGTCAAGGTATTGAATCGTGATATGATGAAATATCTTGCATATATTCCAATGTTTATAGGACATATGATAGCCTGGATAAACCTTATGAATCATCCGGAGAACGGACTTGCTATATATGAACTTCCTCTGCCGTTGCTTCTCATTTCAGGCTTATCACTTTTTTGTCCTCCTGTTATGTTTTTCTTTATAGCCGATGGATACAAATACACAAGGGACAGAAAGAAATATGCGTTAAGACTGCTATTGTTTGCTTGTATTTCACAGCCTTTTCACTGGCTTATATTTCAGCCGTTAAACGGTTGGTGGACGTTCAATGTGATATTTACACTGTTTTTCGGATTGCTTTCCATTATTGCGTGGGAAAGTAAATTCAAGCTGTGGCAGAGAATACTGCTTATTATCCTGTGCGATGCTGCGACTGTTTTACTTTATTCCGACTGGATAATTTTTGGTGTATTATTCATATTATTACTGCATATCTTAAGGGACAAACCGAAATCAAGATTTATTGCATATAGCTTACTGATATTTATTCATACTTCAATGAATCTTTTCTCATTGGGTACAGTTCCTGCATTTAAGTTGATTTTGTATATGTTCATTATGCTTGCAGTTTTTATGGCGGCATATCTTTGCATGACTGTATTCTATAACGGTAAAAAAGGCAAACACGCAAGCTTTGCTAAATGGTTTTTCTATATCTTTTATCCGCTTCACTATCTGATAATATTTATTGTAAAAATAACATTGGACAGATTGTGATTTGCAGATAATAATAAAATCCAGAGAAGGTATCAATGCTTCTCTGGATTTACTTTTTTGTGACTACTTCACTTATGGCGGCGTGGAGTTTTTATACTAATCCCTAAAATATTATTGCTCCCCCAACTAAACCTTGCCATCAAATACTCGGCACAAAGAAAATTTCTCTGTGTCAGAAAAACTTGAAATACGACAGTATTCCTGTGTTTTTCTTCCTTGATAAATTTCCTTTCTGCTTTCGTCTTTTTGGCAA
>JAGAMB010000039.1 GCA_017624895.1 Ruminococcus sp.
ACTCCTCGATACATATCATCTCATACTGTCCTCTTTCTTCTGCTTTTGTTGCTAGCATTTCCTTCACTCTCCCTTTTATTATATTATACCACATTTATGCAAAAAAGCCAAGCTTTCGCTTGACTTTTTCGACAGACTGAAGCTTGCTGTTACGGCAAGCTTTTTTTATTCCATTCCTCTTTTTTTATAAGCAATATCAAACAATACTGCCGCTAATACAAAATTTACTATAGAAACAACGATATTTTTCGCTGATATAGAAGTGCCTCCCAGGCCATTTATAAGATCGCTCAATTGCTGAGTGTATGTCAGATCTGCAATTTTTTCTATTGTATCATTAAACATAGACAGCATCGGCAAAAAAGAAAATATCATCATAACGGGTACTGTTATTGATGTGGCTGACATCTGATTTTTGCTGAAAATACCAATTACAGCGCCTATAAGCTCAGAAATCATTATTCCTACAGCCATTATCAGCAGAAATACAGCGAGGTCTTTACCGCTGAATTTGCCGCATACCGCAAAAACCACAGCTCCGACCATACACATCAGCCAGACATAGCTGCCAATTCCGCAGAAATACTCGAAAGGCTTCACATTGCTCATCATCAGCACACGGAGAGTATTTTTCTCTTTTTCCTCTGCTATAATTGACGAAATACAGGTCAGCGGTGCCATTCCCACAAACATAACCGAAAACAGCTTTACAAAGAAATTTTCGGGCATACCCTCCATTTTTACCGCATTTTCCATAATTACAGCCATAAGAGGGAACATCACAAACTGTATCAGTACCGCCTTATTTTTCAACGTATCCTTTAACTGTTTCAGAAAAATAACAGAAATATTTTTCATTTTGCAAGTTCCTTTCCCGTAATCGTCATAAATACCATTTCAAGCGTAGGCTCAGAAGTATGTATTGTTTCCGCTGTGCCGTCTTTCAACAGATTTGCAACAATTTCCGCAGATTTTTCATCGTGAGGAATTTCCATATCCTCGCCGCTTTTTAAGTGAATTTTCAGCGTTTTCCTATGATTGTACCGCCTGCATATCTCCTGCGGATCGCCGTATTCCACGATTTTCCCATTATCAAGGAGAGCTGTATTGTCACATAGCTTTTCTGCCTCCGCCATATTGTGAGTCGTTAGGAAAATAGTTCTACCTTTAGCTTTTTCAGCAAGAATAAGCCCTTGTATTTCTTCCGCTGTGGCAGGATCAAGTCCGCTTGTAGGCTCGTCAAGGAACAATATATCGGGATTGTGGAGCAAGACTCTTGCAAGGCGCAAACGGCTGCTCATTCCCTTTGAAAGTTCAGAAGCAGCTTTTTTTGCTGAATTTTCGAGTCCAACAGCTTCAAGAACTTCGTAAATTTTGCTTTTGCCGATACCATAAATTCCAGCAAATACTTTCAGATTGTCAAAACAGCTCAGCCTTTCGTACACTCCGAAATTATCCATCATTATACCGAATTTTCGACATACCTCCCCTGTGAGAGCGTTGGAATTTATGCCGTTTACAATGGATATTCCGCTGTCGGCATTAAGTTGTCCCGTTAAAATTTTTATCAGGGTAGTTTTTCCTGCCCCAGATGGTGCTAAAAGCCCGAATATTTCGCCTTTTTCGATATTCAAGCTGATACCGTCAAGGACTTTTTTCTCTCCGAATGACTTGCGGATTTCCTTGATTTCAATTGCTTTCCCCATTTTCCTCACCCTTAAATCGCTTCAAAGCCTCGTCAAGTTTTTTATTCTCCTGTTTTTCTGAATATGCGGTAATAATTGTGCTGACTGCGGAGCTGATTGCAAAGCATATAATGAACATAATCCACGGCAGAGCCAATTCTGTGGGGAACCAGTCAAACACCACCGCAAACAACGTAACAACCGCAAAAATACTTGCAAACATCAGCACCGACCTCAATGCCATATTCATTCTTTTTATTACAGCGTCAGTCATAAAAAGAGTTTCCAACGATATGAGAAGAAATGTGGCAAAAAGAAACTGTATTGATGTTTTTACTCCTAAAGCCTCGCTGCCAAAGCTGAAAATAGTTGACATTTCTTTTGCAGCATCGCCGAAAATCAGCGTAAAAATGTTCAGAATCAAAGTTGTAATTCCGTAAATCACAAAAACTCTTTGTAAAAACTTTAAAATAGTAGGTCTGTTTTCCATTTACTTTACCCCCAGTCTGCATTTAAGCTCATCGGCATATTGCCTTGAAGCTATGATTTGTTCGCCGTTTTCCAGAGTTATCCTTATTTTTCGGTTGATTTCCGATTTAAGTGAGCGTATGAATTTCAACTGCACAAGACAGGATCTGCTCACTCGGAAAAATCCGCAATGACACAGCTGTTCCTCAATTTCATAGAGTTTCTGTTTCAGTTCATAGCAATCGTCGGCAGTATATATAAATGTCTTTCTGTCCACCGATTCTATATAAATAATGCTGTTTACGTCCACAATAAAAGCTTCATCACCCTTTACTGCGGCTATCTGCCTGTCAAATATGCGGAGAGTGCTGATTATTTTTTCAACTTCCGGAGTAATGCTCCTGCTGTTAATTATTATCTCTGTATCCGCAAATTTTTCATCTGTATTAATGATTATCTTCACGCAATCACCTCTCTGAAATTATTGTATCATATCAGCTTTTTATTTTCAATAGCCTTTGACATAACTTGCCGCTTTTTAATACTGAAATGCCAAAAAAGCCTCCCGAAAACCATCGGGAGGCTTTGTGTTGTATTGTATTGATTATACTGCCGCAGCAGATTCAGATTTTTTCTTTTTATCGGGAACGCTGATAAGCTTCGCCTGACAAAGAGCAAAACCGACTGCTCCTGCCACAATAGTCGAAAGAGCCATTTCAACTACCGCATTTAAGCTTATTGCTCCGAGAATGTACGCTATGGGGGACTTGTCACCCATATACTTATCGACAAATTCCTGATTATTTCCGAAAAGTATAACCAGCGCACTCATAAAGAATATCGTATTCAGTAAAGCGGTTGAAAAACCTGTGATAAAGCAGGAAATCTTCGGATGCGTAGCCTTTGACATAAGCTTGAAAATCCAGCCTGCACAATATCCCTCAAGAACTCGTGGAATAAAACGCTGTAAGAAAGTCAGCACAGGGCTGATTTCAACAGTAAACACGCCCATTCCGCTTACTCCAAGTATGCCGAAGCACTGGAGAAAGCTGCATACACCCCATACAGCTCCTATGACAGCACCGCCTATAGGGCCAAGAGCAATTGCAGCAATTGCAACGGGAATCATTGCCATTGAGATTGAAAGAGGGCCAATGGGAATGTTAAAATAAGTAAGCACTACAACAAGTGCCGTGAGAAGTCCCATCAATGCCAGCTTTCTGGTATCTACCTTTGTGTTCATATTAAATTTTCCTCCTTGTTATTATTCTTCCGAAGAAGATACAATACAACAAAACTATAATACCATATTTTCCGGCTTATGTCAAGGTTAAGAATAAAATTTATCGGGCAGCGATTTTATTTTCAAAACATTTATTACTAATTCATCGAAAATTAATTTCACGTTACACAAACATTAACATAAAACTGCCGCCTTTATGTTAAAATAATATAATAGAGTAAGTGTGTATTTGCGTTTATTTTGGTTTGGTATATCATAAATGATATACGTCAATCAAGTTATAATTATTTCCGAAAGGAGGAGCTGACTTGATGGACAACATTGTAAAAGGAAAAAAAATAATCAATGTTATTGACGAATTTGACTATACAACTCAGGATGAAACATATAACGAGAATTTCCGCAGCTGGAGAAAGCGCAAGGGAAATAAATACTCTTTTGATTTTCAAAAGAACGAGCGTGAGCGCGTTTACATCGACGGCAGAGGCTTTGTAGAAAATTCCTGCGAATATGCCGAAAAAAAGGTGCTTTCGCAAATATTCCATACCTTAGGCTATGCCGCCTTGATGTGGCTTGTCTTTGATACGCTTATCGCAGATATGCTGATATATTTTCTGGATTTTCTCGGTCTTGACATACATATAAGCTTTGCAAACTCCGTTATTTACGGCGGCAGCAACGAAGTTGCTGTAACGCTTATTCTGATGGACACAATTAAAATTTTACTCCCTATGCTATACCTTCACTTTAAACTGAAAATTCCTCACAAAGCTGAAATTATGGGAAATATGAACAATCCCTCGGCACTTGTGGGAGCTATAGCTGCTGCCTTTATCGCAAGTGCTGTCGCAAGTATTCCATCAGCATATTCATCCGAAACAAGCGAAGCAATTACATTTTTCGGTGCAGCTAATATGGATGTTTCTATATGGAATCAGTTTGAATTTATAGCATATTCGCTGTTCAATGTACTGGTTATTCCGATCATTTCACAGCTTCTTTTCTGCGGTGCTGCGTTTACTGCTCTCCGTCAGTTTGGTGATGCTTTTGCAATGCTCATTACATCGCTGACAGCGGCAGCTCTTACTCAGGATTTCCGCGTTATGCCTGCTGTTTTCATAATTACTCTTGTGGGCTGCTGCGGAATGCTCACAAGCGGCTCTGTTTTTACAGCAATTGCGGTTAATATTGTATTCAGAATGTATCAGATGACGCTTGCACTCATCGAAACCGATTCATCATCAAATATGCCTATGATAAGAAATCTGTTTATGGCGGTAATTGTTGTTATCGGAGCAATCGGACTCTTGTACTTCCGCTGGTATATGAAGAATAATAAACTGCGCCTTGCACGATACAATTCGGAGCTTTCCTTTGGAAAACGCTTGCTTCACGCCTCAAAGACATTCCCATTTTCAGCAGTTATTATACTTTGTATCATTTGTGCAGCTATGGAGGCATTTACATAATGGACTATATGAAACGTGCGTTGGAGCTTGCTCAGGAAGCTTTCGACGAGGGAGAAGTCCCTGTTGGTGCGGTAGTTGTGAAAAAATCCACGGGTGAAATTATCGGAGAGGGCAGAAATCGCCGCGAAAAAGACAAAAACGCCCTTGCTCATGCTGAGCTGTTCGCCATTGATGAAGCCTGCAAAAAGCTTGGCGGCTGGCGGCTTCCCGACTGTGCAATTTATGTTACCCTTGAACCCTGCCCCATGTGCTGCGGTGCGATAATCAACTCCCGCATAGATGATGTATATTTCGGAGCATATGATTACAAAAGCGGCTCTGCTGAATCCGTACAGAAAATGTTCAGTCTGCCCTATAATCACAAACCAAATGTATACGGCGGCATATCAGAGCATGAATGTTCGGGAAAGCTTACGGAATTTTTTAAAATGCTTCGTAGTAAAAGAAAAAACAACGGCTGATTTTGCAATCAGCCGTTAATTTATTTCAACACATTTGAATCTGCAATTATTCGTACAGCTTCTTCTGTAAGCTGTTTCAGTTTTTTGATGTTTCTGGTGCTTTTTTCAAATATTTTCTCATCGGACTTTATAACGCATATCTTAAAGCACCCTTTTAATTTGAATTCAGGATACCACCCTATGTCCAGTATATGTCCTGAATCGTATTCAACTTGAATCAAATCCTCTTTTAATTTATCAAGCTGCATAAATAACGGTATATCGGGATTAATGCAAAAATCATTATATTCCCTGACAACCGACTGCCCGAATTCAAAACTATAAGACATTCAATCACCTGCTTGTTTATATTTCGTACAAATCTGTCAGACTTTCCCACTCAACATAATCACCGGGTTTTTCCCAATATTGTATATTTGCATTTTCCATGGCACGCTCCATATCACCCATATCGTCATCGCCTGCTGTATCGTCGATTTTAAGCTTGAGCAAGTACCTTAAATAGCTTAATCTGTCAGGTATTCTCGAATTACAGATAAAATCAGTAAGTTCTTTTTCAAAACCTCTCTCGTCAAATTCCTCATCTTTTGGAACTGCAAACCAACTAATAAGGTGATCCAGCGATACAACCATATATTCAAGTTCTTTATACATACTTACAATTTCGTCCCATGAATAAGAAATCATTTTGTTTTTTTCAATCATGATGTTTCCTCCAAGATACTATTTCATATATTTAAGAACTCTGATTTCATAGTCTGTTTCACCCGATGAGAAATCAACTGCTATTTGTTTATTCAAATCAATTAACGTGAAATCTCTATTGGGATTCAGCTCTATCAGTTCTCTTGCAAAATCATTATATGAAATAACCTTAATATTACACCAAAGCGGTACACCGTCCAGGATTACAGCCAAATTATCGGATAATTCCAAGGATTCAAATACCGTATTCAGCCATTGGCAATAAACATCATTATTGAGTTCTTGCGCTTTTCTGTAAGCAACAGGAGCGTCATACTGAAATATTTCTCTTACTTTTACAAGAATTTCTTCGTCCTCAAAAAAGGAGATAAAATCAAAGGAAGAAAAATCCTTAATTCTGATTTTCGCGCTGTTCTGCATCTTTTTCAGTTCATACAATTTTTTGTTATCCATAACATTTACTATTTATTTTCCTGAACCTTATAATAAACCTCAGGAGCTGCCCCTTCAATATCATTCATAGTCATTTTAAGAGTATCATATTCAATGGTGTAATCGTAAGACATAGCTTCATAATTTCCTTTGATATAAGTCGCCAACAGGTCGCCAAACATATCAACTTTTCCGTCTATTGTTTCATAGTCAAAGCAGTCAACCATATAAATTTTAAAATTATCGCCATCTATTTCACCTTCAAAATAGAAGTTCTCAGGGGGTATTCCAAGCTGCTCAGCAAGAACATCAGTAGCAACTCCGCCAAGAATGTGATAATAACCGTCAAGGCTGTCGGGATTTGGATCATCAAGACGCTCCATATCAATGAGAACGGATGTAACATCCTCCTGATACTCCTCGCTGTACACCGTATTTGTTATATAAATTTTTGAGCCGTCATAAGAAATATTTTCCTTTGGAATAAGAGCGTTCATTGTCTGAAATTCGCCATTTTCCGTAAAATGAGCGTTTTCGGAGAAGTCAATGATCAGGCTTACCTTGCGGTTTTCTCCAAATCTGTATCCGCTGAGTTCATTCATCCAGGTTCCGATAATTTCAGTATCAATGGGCGCTGTGCTTACTCTCGATGACGGTGTATCAGGATTATCCGATGTGCCGCCCTGACAGGAACAAAGGCAGATAATGCACGAAAGTGCTGTAAGTGACGATAAAATTCTTTTCATTTCAATTCTCCTATAAGTTAAAATTTTATGGAATCAATTGGCATTGTAGCCACCGCATTAAGACTTTCATCAGCTGTAATTCCTGCTGCAAAGTTGTAGCTTCCCTGACAGGCAATCATAGCAGCATTGTCACCGCATAGACTCAATTCCGGCATATAAAACTCAAATCCGCGTTCATCACAGGCTTTTGAAAGAGCCGCGCGAACTCCCGAATTTGCCGAAACACCGCCTGCAAGGGCAATTTTTTTATAGCCGTACTGTTCAGCTGCACCTATTGTTTTTTCGGTTATTATCTCCGAAATTGTCCGCTGAATACTTGCCGATAAATCGTTTTTGTCGATTGTTTCGCCTTTCTGATCGGCACGATGAAGCATATTTATAACCGAGGTTTTAAGCCCCGAAAAGCTGAAATCAAACTCATTTCCTGCAACGACGGGATGGGGCAGCTTAAATGCCGAAAAATCACCGTTTTGCGCCGCACGATCAATATGTACTCCACCGGGATATGGAAATCCCATAGCCCTTGCGCACTTATCAAAACACTCTCCTGCCGCGTCATCACGAGTTCTGCCGATAACACGAAACTCCGTATAACTCAGCACCTCGATCAGATGACTGTGAGCGCCGCTTGCAACAATGCAGAGATAGGGCGGTTCAAGCTCCTTATGACAGATATAATTTGCTGCAATATGTCCTGAAATATGGTGAACGGGAATTAGTGGCTTCTCAGCAGCAAATGCCAAAGATTTTGCAAAATTCACGCCTACCAGCAAAGCCCCGATAAGTCCCGGCGCATAAGTAACAGCAATTCCGTCCAGGTCGGCAAGGGTAACATCAGCTTCTCTCAGAGCCTGCTTTGTGACCTCAAGAATATTCTCACAATGGCGGCGTGAGGCGATCTCAGGCACTACTCCGCCATATTTTTTATGCTCCTCGATCTGCGTGGAAATTACCGATGAACGGATATTTCTGAAATCCTCGCAGACGCTTGCGGCGGTTTCATCGCAGGAGCTTTCAATTCCTAAAATTAACATATTAAACCTTCTTTATTAATTATATGTTGCATTACAACTGCATTTTCATCAGGAAAACTGTAAAAGTTTTTCCTGATTGATATTTTTTCAAATCCGAATTTTTCATACAAGCCGATTGCAGGAGAATTTGATTCACGGACTTCAAGAAATATACTATTAGTAATTTCAGGCAATGCCGTAAGATAAGCTTTCATCAGCTGCCCTGCAATGCCTTTTCGCCTGTATTCAGGAGCAACGGCAACACTTGTGATTTCCGCCTCATCTGCCGCATGGAAGCCGCAGATAAGTCCTGTAACCACTTCATTTTCCACGGCATACAACACAATTCCGTTGTCTTTTTCAGCCTCGGACTTAAACGAATCCGCCGACCAGCCGTCATTGCCCACGCACATTTTATCAAGGTCGGACAGGGCGGCAAAAACCTCATAATCAGTATTAATATCGGCACGAATTATTTCCATTGTACCACCTCAAAATCATAGCAATATAGTACAAATTATCAGCCTTTCGCGTCATACCAGCTCTGACCTGTATGGACATCAACTGCAAGGGGAGCTTTCATCTCGCATACGTTGAGCATTTCCTCTTTCAACAGCTCTGCACAGCGGTCAGCACAGGAAACATCAGCTTCTATAATAAGTTCATCGTGAACCTGCAATATAAGCTCCGCATTGAGCTTTTCCGCCTTTAAACGGCGATATACATTAATCATTGCGATTTTTATGAGGTCGGCAGCAGTTCCCTGAACGGGGGTATTCATAGCAATTCTCTTACCTGCCGCCTGTAATACTTTATTGGAAGAAAGAAGTTCGGGAATGAGTCTTTTACGCCCGAACATAGTTGTCACAACGCCTGTTTTCATAGCGTTCTCAACGGTATCATCCATAAACTGCTGCACCTTAGGATATTTAGCAAGATAGTCCGAAATATACTTTTTAGCCTGTGCCACCGATGTGCCAATATCCTTAGAAAGGGAAAACGGCCCCATACCATAGATTATACCGAAATTTACGGCTTTTGCGGCACTTCGCATCTCGGAAGTGACCATAATTGCAGGCATATCAAAAACCTGCGATGCTGTTGAAGTGTGGATATCCTCCCCCGATGTAAAGGCGGAAATCATATTTTTATCACCGCAGAGATGAGCCATAACCCGCAGTTCAATCTGGCTGTAATCCGCGTCAATAAGCACTTTTCCCTCATCAGCAACAAAAAATTTTCGCATTTCCGCACCAAGCTCTGTACGAACGGGAATGTTCTGCAAATTCGGCTCAGTTGAGGAAATTCTGCCTGTTCGTGTTTCCGTCTGCTTGAACGAGGTATGAATTCTTCCGTCCTCAGCTACCTTTTCAAGAAGTCCGGTAACATAGGTTGAATTTAGTTTTGTATACTGTCTGTATTTTAAAACATTATCCACAATGGGGCAGAAGCTGCGCAGTTCCTCCAGAACCTCCGCATTTGTAGAATATCCGCTTTTTGTCTTTTTCTTGGCAGGAAGTCCCATTTCCTCAAAAAGAACAACTCCCAGCTGTTTCGGAGAGGAGATATTAAACTCGTGACCTGCTTCGTCGTATATCAATTGTTGAGTTTCCTCGATCATTTCGGTAAGATATTTTCCGAAATCCCGAACACCCTGCTCAGTAATTCCTACCCCGAAATGCTCCATAGAGGCAAGAACCTCCGTCAGCGGCATTTCTATGTTATTCAACAACTCAGTCATACCCTCATTTTCAACAGCCTCACGAAGCTTTTTTATAAGCTGAGGAAGTGACGCTAATTCGGCAAAATCTCCGTTTTCTGCACAAAAATGCACACCATATTCGCCGCACAGCTTCTCCGTTGTATATTCGGATGCAGAAGTATTCAGCAGATATCCGCAAATCTCCCCATCTGTTTTAAGATTGCGGAGATCGCCGCCATGAGCCATCGCCCAGCGGTAATGAGGCTTTGCGGACATAGTGATTTTTCCGCGGTCAGAAGCCAAATACCGCAGTATCAACTCCTGATTTTCGGTTACATAAACCGTTGTATCATCAAGAATTGACAGCTTTTCGCCGTCGAATAAATAGGCTGTATTTACGAATTTGTCGATTATTTCATCTGTCAGCTCAGCTGTGGAAAGCTCCACAGGAACATATTCCTCCACAGGCTTTTCAACGGATTTTTCCGCAGCTGACGCTGAAATTTCAAGCTTATCAAGCAGCTTGTACATCTCCAGTTCCGTGAGAAAACGGCTCAGTTCAGCCTTGTCAGCCTCGCCGATTTTATAGGATTCAAGGCATTTTTCCACAGGTGCATCACGGACGATGGTAGCAAGCCATTTGCTTTCTTTTGCCGATTCTTCGCCATTTTCAAGCTTCGTCTTAACTCCCTTTGTCAGGTTTGACTCAGCATATTTTTCATAGAGATTTTCAATTGTGCCATACTCTTTAATTAGAGCAGTCGCCGTTTTTTCGCCTATTCCCGCAACTCCCTTGATGTTGTCAGAGCTGTCGCCCATAAGGGCCTTCAGGTCGATAAGTTTAATGGGTTCAAAGCCGTATTCCTCCATAAATCGGGCAGGAGTGTAGTGAATTGTTTCCTTGTTTGTGGCGAGGAGAATCGTAACATTTTCGTCCACAAGCTGAAGGCTGTCCCTGTCACCTGTGAGGACATAACATTCACAGCCGCAATCGGTACAGCTTTTTGAAAGTGTGCCGAGGATATCATCCGCCTCATAGCCCTCACACTCCACAACTTTAATGCCCATAAGCGTCAGAAGCTCCTTTACAAGCGGAAGTTGCTGGGCAAGTTCGGGAGGCATACCCTTGCGGTTCGCCTTATAGCTTTCAACCTTTTTATGGCGGAAAGTTGGCGATTTCAGGTCAAATGCAACTGCCACGGAATCAGGCTGCACATCGTTGAAATTTTTAAGATATATATTCATAAAGCCGAAAATGGCATTTGTAAAAACGCCTTTCTTATTGGAAAGCAGCTTTATACCGTAAAATGCGCGGTTTAGTATACTGTTTCCATCTATAACAAGCAGCTTCATAAAATCACCTCGTAATAATCGTTATAGAATTAATTATATCACGTTTAACCTTAAATAGCAAGGGATTTTAAAAAAATCCGAAAAAATTTCAAAAAAGGGGTTGACAAGCTGTGAAATGTATGCTATAATATAAAAGCTGATTTCAGCACATATCGTATTCTAAAGACAGCAGGCAAGGCGAAAGCCCGTAAGTCCCGCCGAGGAGTGCAAGTGATAAGAATTATCATTGTCCTTTTCCGAGCTGTCGGCAAAAGGATTTTTTATTGCCCCGAATACGATAAAAAATAATTCGGAGGTGAATACACAATGCCAAGCAATGCAGTTCTCGAAGCCAAGAAGGCTAAGGTTGAGCAGCTCACAGACCTCATCAAGAATTCCGTATCAGGCGTTCTCGTTGACTACAAGGGCATCACCGTTGAGGAAGACACAAAGCTCAGAAAGGAGCTTCGTGAGGCAGGTGTTAACTATTTCGTAGAAAAGAACACTCTGCTCCTCCGTGCATTCCAGAATTGCGGTATTGAGGGATTCGAGGAGGTTCTTAACGGAACAACAGCTATCGCTCTCTCAAACGATGACCAGACTGCTCCAGCTCGTATTCTCGGTAAGTTCGCTGAGAAGGCAGGCGACGAAAAGTTCAATCTCAAGGCAGGCTACGTTGAAGGTGAAGTTTACGATCAGGCTGGAGTTATTGCTCTTTCCAAGATCCCTTCAAAGGACGTTCTGCTCGCTCAGCTGGTTGGCTCTCTCCAGGGTCCCATGCAGAAGCTCGCAGCTACTCTCAAGGCAGTTGCAGACAAGAAGTCAGAGGAAGCTGCCTGATTTCACTTGTTTATTTAAGTTGTCAGCTTAATACTATCGCCGTAATCGGCAAATAATTATAAAGGAGATTATTATCATGGCTTCAGAGAAGATCACAAATTTTGTAGAAGAAATCAAGACTCTTTCCGTTCTCGAGCTTGCTGAGCTCGTAGAGGCAATCCAGGAGGAGTTCGGCGTAACAGCAATGGTTGCTGCTGCTCCCGCTGCTGGCGGTGCAGGTGCTGCTGCTGACGCTAAGACAGAGTTCGACGTAATCCTCGCTTCCTTCGGTGACGCTAAGATGGCTGTTATCAAGGCTGCTAAGGAGATCCTCGGTCTTGGTCTTAAGGAAGCTAAGGAAGTAGTTGAGTCTGCTCCTAAGGCTATCAAGGAAGGCGTTTCAGAGGCAGAGGCTAACGAGCTTAAGGAAAAGTTCGAGGCTGCTGGTGCTACAATCGAAATCAAGTAATTTTTTACTTAACATTTCAAAGGCTGTTCCGTTTGGAGCAGCCTTTTTTATTTGAAATACGGAGGAATGTTATGTATTTCCGTGAAATCAAAGAAAATAAAAAGCAATATCTTTCGCTATTGCTGTTGGCTGACGAGCAGGAGGATATGATTGACCGATACATCGACAGGGGGACAATGTATGTCCTTGACGATGACGGAGTGAAATGCGAATGTGTAGTGACGGACGAGGGTGAGGGAATCCTTGAAATCAAGAACATCGCCACGGAGCCGCAATATCAGGGAAAAGGCTATGCAAATGCTATGATTGACTTTATCTGCCGCAAATACAAAGGGGATTTTTCTGTATTGCAGGTCGGCACAGGCGATAGTCCGCTGACTGTGCCTTTCTACGAAAAATGCGGATTTGTCCGTTCCCATACCGTAAAAAATTTTTTTACTGATAACTATGACCACCCTATTTATGAATGTGGGGTGCTGCTTACTGATATGGTTTATCTGCGGAAAAATTTGTTGACAAAATAAGCTAAATATAATATAATATAATATTTATGCAGAAAACTACACGATATAGGTTAAGGAGGATTTTAAAATGAAATGTCCCGTATGCGAACATGAAATGGAAAAAGGTCTTGTTCAGTTTCATCGTTCATTATCATGGGTGAAAAATAAACACAAGCTTTCATTATCACCCCAAAAAGGTGAAATATTTATCTATCAAATGAACGCACTTTCTTATATATGTCTCGAAGCGTATATTTGTAAATCATGTAAAAAAATTGTTATTGATTATTCAGAATCACAGTATCATGAAGGATGAATGTACCTCGGAACATATGACCATAGCCTATTGGCGCACCTATTTTCCGCTCCACAGTGGGGGACAGCTCTAAGTGACTATTCCGCAGGCATTTTTCTGCGGATTTTCGCCGTTTCCGCAATAACCACCCCTGTCATTATAATCAGCATAACTGACGGCACAGGAGATGCCTCACGGTAAAGACGCTCCCCCGAAGCGAATACATCAACTGCTCCCGATATGAAAAATGGCTGCAATATGCGGCATATCAGATAGGTCAGAGCCGCCGCACATATACGCATTGACGCAAGGGGAAAAATTGAAAGCTTTCCGCGAAATATAGCAGAAATCTGAAAGAACACGCATACTCCGCCAAATGAAACAAGAGCTGCTGTTGCGGGGATATCTGCGGATATTTCTGCAATTGCCGTTATATCAAGGACTGCTTTGTACAAATTCCCCTTGAAAAGTACAGATAAACCGCAATATTCAGCCATTTCCGCAAATACTGCAAATATCACGACGCAAAGGCACATATCCCCCAACGCTCTCCCCGAAGACGCTACAGAATTTGTCAGTATATCCGCTGAAACGGCTGCATTACGCTTATTTTCGGATATGGGATTTTTTCTGAAATATATTGATAAAACAACTGCCATAATTATTTCGGCAGCAAGGTTTGAAATAAGTATAAGTCCCCCGATTTCCGCTGTAGAGGCAGCACAGCCAAAAACAAACGCCGCACCTGAGCCAAAACATAGCCCCGACATTATTTCCGCCGTTTTCTTAGACATTCTGCCCTCTGTATACATAGAGTAAATCATCTTTGCACCAACAGGATATCCCGACACAAGGGAAAAGAGAAATACAGCGCCGCACTCTCCGTTCAAACCGAAAATCCGCCGCGTTATGGGAGATATCCACCGCCCTGCAATTGATAGCGCACCGCTTTTGAGGAGAATTGACGAAGCCGCCATCATAGCATACAGCGATGGTATAATTATCGTAATACAGCGGTTTATCCCCTCCCCTACCGCAGATTTTACCTGTGCTGGGAAAAACAAACAATAAAGACAAAAGCTCACAGCAAATAAAACTGTGAGTATTTTTTTTGCAATTTTCATATCATCACCCAATTAATCATATTATTAAAAGTAAATAATTATTCGGAGGTAAAATATGTTTGATAAATTAACGGAAAAAGTCAATGCTGCTGTTTTCGAGGAAGCAGGTATGCACATTTCTGGAAATCGGGAGATTATACTGGAAAATTGCCGAAGAATAGAGGAATGCAGCGATGTTTTTATGTCTTTTGCCTGTGGAAAACTCCTTGTTCACATATGGGGAAATGATCTGCGAGCATTTGACTACAGAACAGGCGGACTTGTTATCCGCGGAAAAATCTCACAAATTGAACTTGCTGAAAGGAGAGGCCGATGAAAAATCAGATACGCGGCTGCGTAAAAATCAATGCCGAGGGGAAAGCTCTGTACAGCTTTATAAATACCTTGCACCAGCGAAAAATAGCCATATTCCGCCAATATGTCAAGGGCGGCACTCTTTCGGCTGAAATATATCACAGCGATCTTGCAGAGGTTGAGGAGCTTGCAGAGGCTTCGGGCATATCCCTCACTCACTTTGAATTTGAAACTCTTTCTGAACAGCTCCGCCGACGCAGGGGCAGATTTGGCTTGATACTGGGACTTATTATTATTTTCGGTGCTTCTCTTTACTTTTCAAGCGTAATTGTCACTATTGATATTCAGGGCAATGAGGCAGTCAGCGACGCTGTTATTTTATCGGCTCTTTCGGAAATCGGTATTGAGGAGGGTACGCAATTCGGGCAAATCAACTACATCTGGAGCGAAAATCAGCTCCGCCTTATGATTGACAAAATTGCATGGGCAGGTATGCATCGCACAGGTCATCGCCTTGTGGTGGAGGTTACGGAAATTGTTGAAAAGCCGGATATGCTCATTGAACGTATTCCCTGTAACGTTGTCGCCTCCCGCGACGCAGAAATCATAAGCACAACCGTTCAGGATGGGCAGCTTATGCATATCGTGGGCGATTATGTTTTTGCAGGAGATATGCTGATAAACGGTATTACCACCGACCACAACGGAAACATTACCCTCCACCACGCTATGGGAAAAATTATGGGGAAATACAGCGAAACTGCAAATTTCAGCGGAAATTTCACAAAAGAAAGACTTACTCCCACAGGGAAAACAGACAGACGCCGCAAACTAAGACTGTTCAGCCTTGAAATTCCGCTGTATTTCGGAAAAAACCGTTACGAATACTCTGAAAAGTCTGAAATTGACAAACCACTTTATATATTCGGGAAAAAAATCCCAATCAGCATTGAAACAACTGAATACATGGAATTAAACCGCATTTCCTCCACCCTATCCAAAGAGGAGCTTAAAGCTGAACTTATGGAAAAGGTTTATCTGTATGAAAAGAATTTTCTATCGGACAGCGAAATATTACAGCGTGATATCAAAGAAAAGGCTACCAAGGAGGAACTTACCCTTTCTGTTACCTATAAATTGCAGGGGGATATATGTGAACAGCGTGAAATAGCCATAAAATGAGCATCGCACATATTTGTGGCGCGAAAACGCCGATAAACAAAGAGGGGGACGCTCTGCAAGAAAGAGCATCCCCTATTTACGTAAAATAAACCGTTTTATTTCGCCCCCGAAATTATACCATCAAGGAGCGTATCATTCCATTTCATTGACGTTCTGTTGAGAATACCATAGCCGTCATCACCGTCAGACTTGTTGTTATCCCACACAAAGCACTTGATACCACGCTTTTTAGCCGATGAAATATAATAATTATAGTATTCCTTTCTGGTGGAGTCATCGGCAATTCCCATACAGCCGAACTCCGCTATAATAAGGGGCGTTCCCTTATCAATGAATTTTTTCTTCATTGAGTCAAATTTTGCATCAAGCTCAGATTTTTCAGCCTGACCAAAGGTTGTTGTTTCTCCGGAAGTAAATCTCCACGGCGCATAATAATGAATTGATACTATAAGATTTTTGTCATCAGGAACAATAACATCATTCATCGCAACTTCCTCGGCACAAGCGCCATATGCAGATATAATAAGAGTTCTTTCTGTATTTTTTCCGCCGCTTGCACGGACTGTATCAACAAAATCCTGAACATATTTATTGACAACAGCGCGTTCTGCCGCTGTTCCGCCCATCCACTCGTTAGCGCTTCCGATAGTTCTTGCCTCATTCATACCCTCGAATATAAGCCTGTCACCGTAGTCCTTGAAATATTCCGAAACCTGCTCCCATATCTTCTTGAACTTCGCGCTGTCACCTGCATATTCTGCTTCCGTTGGATTAAACCAGATATAATCGTCGTGGTGCATATTTATAATAACATACATATCATTGTCGTAAATATAATCCACAACCTCTTTTACACGGCCAAGCCACTCCTTCTGTATGGTATCGCCGTCCATATGCTCGCCCCACGTTACAGGAACACGTATAGCATTGAAGCCTGCCTTCTTTACGGATTTAACAAGTTCTTCGGTAGTTTTGGGATTTCCCCAGCCAGTTTCCGTAGCAAGTCCCTTTTTATCTGTGTTATAACATTCAAGACTGTTGCCCAGATTCCAGCCTACCTTTATATCCTTTACAATTTCATCGGAGCTGCGGAAACCATAAGATTGCGGCTGTATGTTACTCTGAGGTTTTTCCTCCTTAACAGTCGGAACAACCTCTGCCGAGCTGCCAAGACTGTATTTTACTGTAATCGAATCGAGAGTTGCCTCCGCCTGTTCACTCCACCAATAGCCTAACACCAGTTCACCATCCTCTGAAACATAATTTTTCGCCTGCGGTTCAAGAATCCAAGTAAGTGAAATATCTGAGCTGTCTGTAAATTCTGCTATATCAGCTGTCATATATTCGCCCTTTGAAGAATTATAGCCAAATGCTCCTGTGAACTTTCCGAAGCCTCCCGCGCCGCTGATGTTATATGTTACGGACTGCGGTACTGCTCCCTTTGGAAGCGAATCAAGAGAAACCCTTATAGTATTATCCTCGGCACTGTAGCTGACGCTTTTTCCTACCTCAATATCAACAGTTCTGTCGCATGGAATATCCGCTGTACGTGTGATATTGCATATAACGTTTTCAATGCGTATTTCTGACGAACCGCCCCACCAGTAACCGAAAAGCACTTCTCCGTTGGGTGAGATGTAATCTGAAATATTCTCAGGAACGTTCCACGTAATTTCGCCATAGGTTCCCTCTGTAGGAGCTGAAAAATCTTCTGACTGATACCAACCCTCGTCAGTAGCAGAAGGACAATCGCCGTTTACGGAAATACCGCAGCCGCCCTTGAACTGCCCGATATCATAGCCGTCGGAAGAATAGATCACAAAAGTAAATGAATTGATCTTATCGCCCTCACAGATAAAGTCAGCAAGAGGAAATTTCACGGTATTACTTCCATTTTCCCTGCCGATAATAGTATCCACATTCTGCTGTATTCCGAGATTTGCAGTAACTGCTTCAATTGGGCTTATATGCTCTGTGGGAGCTTCTGTGGGAGCTTCTGTGGGACTTTCTGTTGAAGTTTCAGAAGAATCGTTTTTTATTTCAGCAGAACTCTCATCTGTCTTATCCTCTTTCCCCTCTGATGGAGCAGACTCTGAATTGCCGGATTTATCCGGTATAAGCTTTCCACCGATGGTTGCCACCGCCGCAATGAGCAATGCAGATAAAATAACAGCTAATTTCCTTTTCATTAATTACATCCTTTTCTATACGCAGGGATTTTTCCTATGTCCATTTTATTTATATCCTGCGATTGTTTAATTATACTAATCCCTAAAATGTTAGTAGACAAAAGGGATTAGTATTAAAAGCAATATACAAGCTGATTATAGCATATTTCAGCCGATTTTGCAACATATACCACACTTTTTCAATTGCAAATAATCTGTGAACAAGTATTTGTTTTAAACCAACGAAGATAGTGCAATAAAAAAGTCATATTTGACTTTTTTCAAATTTTAGTGTATACTGTATAGGTGTTAAATTGGCTTTATATTGATTATCTATCATGGAGTGTTCAAAATGAGAAAAATTTTGATGTATATAGCTGCCTGCTGTCTTGTTCTCCTGACCGGTTGCTGTATAAAAACTGAAAATTCCAGCAGCAGGAATTCTCGTATCTTTAATGGATTTTTTATGCAATATTTTTTGCATAGTAATAACACAGCAGCTGCCACAACTACAGCTGTCACAACCACTTCCACAACCGTCACCACAACTGTAACCACTACACAGGCAGTCACAGAGCCGCCAACAGAACCGCCTGTCAGATATTATACATCGGCGGCGGTATATGCCCCTGAAAGCGATACTGTAATTTTCAGCGACAAGATCCACGAATCAATATCTCCCGCAAGTATGACCAAACTGATGACAGCCTGTGTTGCTCTGAAATATGTACCATCTGACACAGTTTTCACTGTAGGCTCGGAGCTTGGCTACGTACAGCCATATTCAAGTATGTGCTACATAGAACCAGGTCAGCAGTTTACCCTGCACGATCTGCTGACAGGTCTGCTCCTTTCATCGGGCAATGATGCAGCTTATAAAATTGCTGTAAATACCGCAAGAATTGAATCAGGCAACACTTCTATGACTGATATTGAAGCTATCGAGTATTTCTGCGGACTTATGAATCAGCTTGCAGCAGAGCTTGAAATGACAAACACTCATTTTGCAACACCTGACGGCTGGGATCATAATCAGCAGCTCACCACAGTGTACGATTTATTGAAGCTGACGAAATACTCTATGAAATACGATGAAATAGGCGAGATAACCGCCCTTGCCGAAAAGGACATAACAGCTCTGACAGGCGAGGATTTCAACTGGAAAAACTCCAACCGCCTGCTCCACGAAGATGACGATTACTACTGCCCTTACGCTATCGGTACAAAAACAGGCTCAACTGTACTTGCCGGAAATTGCCTTATTTCACAATTTTACATCAATGCCACGAACTATATAATCATCGTCACAGGATGTCCCACAGATGAAAGCCGATTTGAGGAAACACTGAAGCTTTTCGAAGAATTTTGTATGCAATAGAATATTACCATCTGCCGCACTTTCTGTGCGGCATTTTTTTAAGAAAAATTTCGTAAAATACGTGACAAAGAGAGAAATATATGGTATAATAGAAGTGCTGATTTCATTCGTCAGCAAATATATCCGAAATGGAGCGATTTTTATGTCAAAGAAACCCTTTTACATTACTACACCTATTTATTACCCATCGGGTAATCCACATATCGGTCACAGCTACACAACTGTAGCCTGCGACTCTATTGCACGTTTCAAACGAATGCAGGGCTATGATGTAATGTTCCTCACCGGTACAGATGAGCATGGTCTGAAAATTGAGCAGAAAGCCGCTGAACAGGGCGTTACACCTAAGGAATACGTTGACGTTATCGTTGACAAATTCAAGAACCTCTGGCAATATATGAATATTTCCTACGATAGATATATCCGTACAACCGACGACTATCACGTAGAATCCGTGCAGAAAATTTTCAAGACACTCTACGACAAGGGATACATCTACAAGGGCGAATATTCAGGAAAATACTGCACTCCCTGCGAAAGCTTCTGGACAGATTCACAGCTTGACGAAAACGGCTGCTGCCCTGAATGTCACAGACCTGTGAAATTCGCCAAGGAAGAAGCATACTTCTTCAAGATGTCACCCTTTGCAGAACGCATTGAAAAACTTCTCCTTGAAACAGACTATCTCCGTCCAAAGACAAGAGCAATTGAGCTTGTAAACAACTTCATCAAGCCCGGTCTGGAGGATTTGTGCGTATCAAGAACAACTTTCAAGTGGGGCGTTCCCGTTTCATTTGACGACAAGCACGTTGTATATGTATGGATTGACGCACTTTCCAACTATATCACAGCTCTCGGCTATATGAATGACAAGTATGACGATTTCGACAAATACTGGAGCGCAGATGTTCATATGGTTGCAAAGGATATTATGCGATTCCACGCTATTATCTGGCCTGCAATGCTTATGGCGCTTGACCTGCCCCTTCCTAAGCACCTTGCGGTTCACGGCTACATCACAATGCAGAGCAAGGGCGGCGAAAGCGTTAAGATGTCAAAATCTCTCGGAAACGTGGTTGATCCCTTTGTTCTTGGCGAACGTTATGGCTGTGACGCTATCAGATACCACATTCTCCGTGAAATGGCTCTCGGTGCTGACAGCCTTTTCTCCAACGAGATTATGATTAACCGTATTAATTCCGACCTTGCCAACGGATTCGGAAACCTCGTTTCACGTACCGTTGCAATGGCTGACAAGTATTTCGGCGGAACTCTCCCCTCAGACCGTCAGGCTGACGCTCTCGACGACGATTTCAAGAGTGTAGTTCTGGGTGCTGTATCAGCTGTTGAGGCTGCCATGGACGAAACAAAAATCAAGCAGGCTCTTGAAGAAATATTCAAGGCTGTTGACCGCGCTAACAAGTACATCGACGAAACAGAGCCATGGAAACTGGGCAAGGACGAGTCCGCAAAGGGACGTCTTGCAACGGTTCTCTACAATCTCCTTGACGGTATCAGAATTATTTCAACTCTCCTCAGCCCATTTATGCCTGCAACTATGCCTGAGGTATGGAAGCAGATTGGTGCAGCTGAGGCTGATGTGGCATATGATAAGCTGTCTGTATTCGGAGTTCTCCCCGAAAATGTAACAGTATGCAAGGGTGCAATCCTGTTCCCAAGAATTGACGTTGACAAGGAAATTGAGGAGCTTAACTCAATTATTCAGAAGAATATGGAAGCTGCACAGTCCAGCCTTTCCGCTGAGGAAAAGGGCGAGGCAGCTATGGAAATCCCCGAACTTGCTGAGGAAATCTCCATTGATGATTTTGCTAAGGTTGAGCTGAGATGTGCAAAAATCCTCTCTGCTGAAAAAGTAAAGAAATCCGATAAGCTTCTCTGCTTACAGCTTGACGACGGAATGGGCGGCAGACAGGTAGTTTCGGGAATTGCCGAATACTACACTCCCGAAGAACTTGTTGGAAAGAAAATTCAGCTTGTGGCAAATCTCAAGCCTGTAAAGCTCCGTGGTGTTGAAAGCTTTGGTATGATTTGTGCCGCTGATACTCCCGACGGTGTAAAGGTGCTGTTCCTTGATGACAGTATCCCCTGCGGTGCTAAAATCAGATAATTCTTTAATTAAATGAGCCGTTAGCTGTTAGCTTTTAGCCTTTAGCTATGTGGGCGACTGATATAATTTGTAGGGACACAATATGCTGTGTCCGCAATTTCAGTAAGAAATTCATAATTAAGAATTATGGGCGGCGGAATTTATTTCTGCCGTCTTTTCTTATGTGCGCTAATTTATTTTGTAGGGGCTGCCTTTGGCAGTCCGCTATATATACCAATCCCTGAAACAACAGTAGACAAATCTAATGGCTAAAAGCTAATAGCTAATGGCTGATTTAATAATTACGCATTAATTCTGAATTCTTAATTCATAATTCTTAATTCAAAAACTGTCCGCCAGCGGCGTACAAGCGTATTTACCAAAAAAACATATTTCATAATTTTATTTTCTGCATTTCTGCCAATTGATTTTTGGCATATTTTATTATATAATATAGTTAGTATGATAGAAAAATAACAATAATATGAAAGTGGGTATTTCCTATGGCTAATAAAGTTGTAAAATTCGGCGGCAGCTCCCTTGCTGACGCTAACCAGTTCCGCAAGGTTGCTGATATTATAAAATCCGATGACAAGCGCAGATACGTTGTTCCATCTGCTCCCGGAAAGCGTTTCTCCGATGATATAAAGGTAACTGATATGCTCTATAAATGCTGTGAGCTTGCTGGCAGCGGCATTGATTTCACAGAGGATTTCCAGATTATCAAAGACCGCTATAACGGCATTATTTCTGACCTTGGTGTTGATATCAGCCTTGATGCTGATTTCGATATCATTGTAAATGAGCTGAAAGCCCGCCCTGCAAAGGACTACGCTGCAAGCCGCGGCGAGTACCTCAATGGTAAGGTTTTAGCTGCATACCTCGGCTTCAATTTCGTTGATGCTGCTGATGTTATTGTTTTCAATACAAAGGGACAGCTTCTCCTCGATGATACTGTAAAGGCTGTAAAGGCACAGCTGAAAGACCTTGACAACGCTGTTATCCCCGGATTTTACGGACGTACAACAGAGGGCGTTATCAAGACATTCTCCAGAGGCGGCTCTGATGTAACAGGTTCTATTATCGCAAATGCTGTAAATGCTGACATTTACGAGAACTGGACAGACGTTTCAGGCTTCCTTGTGGCTGATCCCAGAATAGTTGAGGATCCGGAGGCTATTGAAACTATTACCTACCGTGAGCTTCGTGAGCTTGCATATATGGGAGCTTCCGTTCTCCACGAGGACGCTATTTTCCCTGTTCGTTCCGCAGGTATTCCAATCAATATCCGCAATACAAACAGACCTGAGGACGCAGGTACAATGATCGTATCAAATGACCACGATTTCAGCCGTGAAAGCCTCGGTCATACAATTACAGGTATCGCAGGCAAGAAGGGCTTCAGCACAATCAATATCGAAAAGGCTATGATGAACAATGAGCTTGGTTTCGGTATGAAAGTTCTCAATGTACTTTATCAGAACGGTATTTCCTTTGAGCATATGCCCTCCGGTATCGACACAATGAGCATTACTGTTGACAGCGCTAAGCTGGAGCCTGTTCGTGAAAAGGTTCTTGCTGAAATCCGCCGTGAGGTTAATCCCGATCACCTTGAAATCGAGGATAATATCGCTATTCTCGCTGTTGTTGGCAGACGTATGAAGAATACCCGCGGTACTGTTGCAAGAGTTTTCGCTGCTATGGCTCACGCTCGCATCAATGTAAAACTTATCGACCAGGGTTCTTCTGAGCTTAATGTTATCATCGGTGTAAGCGAAAGCGACCTCCCCGAAGCTATCAGACGTATCTACGATATGTTTATCAATTCAGAAAAGTAATTATTCTATTCCGCACAGATTTTATAGTCTGTGCGGTTTTTGTTTCCTTTGCATAAATTTAGTATATACTAACTGGTTATTCCTACAAAATTGAAAATTTTTTCGTCTTTTTTGCCCTCTAAATACACTTGTATATAGAAAGAAGCAAATTTATGCCGATTCTAATAAATATTTAAAATGGAGGACATACTATGAAACGCTTAACAGCTCTTTGTATGGCACTTGGTATGATTTTAAGCTGTACCGCCTGTGCTGAAAAAAATACCGAAAACAGAGGAAACTCCGCACCCTTAGCAGAAACTCAGAAGCTTATGCTCAATGCCGCAGATATAAAGCTCGGTGACAACTTCAACAGCATAAAATGCCTTTCCCATGATCCATTAGGCGGAAATATTCTCACCTTCGGGGAGCTGAAAAGCGGCGGATATGCAGGATTTATCAGCAAAAACGACTTCGGGGATTATACTCAGTTCCGCTTTACACTACAGGAAAACGAAATTCTCCTTGATGCCGCACTTCTGACGGGAGGACGAAAGGCGGTTCTGACAACTCTCGACGGTGAAACAATGGTTTACATCTACGACCGTGAGGGCAATATGCAGAAAAATCTGAACTGCGGTGAAATTCTCACCAAGAACAGATTCAGCAAAATCTACAGCTGTAACGACGGCTGTATTATCAACGACGATAACAATATTCTGACTATTGTTTCCCTCGACGGCGAAATACTGGGAACTATCGACCTTGGTCACTACCGTGTTCACGGAGTATCACTTGATTCTGAGGGTATTCCCACGGTAGTCTACACCGACGGAAATACCACATACACCGCACAGATTGAGGGTACAGAGCTTGTGAATAAGCAGGAATGTTCAGCACTTACTGATACCGCCTACACAATGACGGCAGGTTTCGGAGAATATCGGCTTGCGGCAATGTTTAACGGTATGCTTTACGGCTTAAAGGATAACAGCTGGATCAAGCTTTGCGATTTCATTGACAACGATTTCAACAGCATTAGTATATACTCCCTTACTATGACGGGAGAAAATGAATTTGCTGCTGCAATGTCTGAGGCAAATGGCAGTACAATGAAACTGCTCACAGAGGCGGATATTTCCGCCCTTGAAAGCAAAACAGTCATTCGTGTGGCAAATCTTGTTTCAGGCGATCTTGTAAATGCACCTGCAAAAGCCTATAATTCAGCAAAGCCTGACAGCCCATATCGTGTAGAGATAAAAGATTACGGCAATGCAAATTCTCTTTACGATGACAGAATTACAGAACTTCATCAGGATATATTAAGTGGAAATGCCCCCGATGTTATCACGTTTAACAATGAAATAACTCCCGGCTCATTCGGTGCAAGAGAGTCAATTTTCGTGGATTTGTACACTCTCCTTGACAAAGACACAGAGCTTAAACGTGAGAATTTCCTCGACGGATACCTTGAAGGGTTGGATTTCAATGGCAAGCTTTTACAGATCTCCCCCTCTTTCTCATTCAAAACTATGGTTGTAAAGGATAAGTTCCTTGACGGACTTACAAGCTGGAACTATGACCAGTTTGCCGAGAAAATAAAGGCTCTTCCTGAGGGAATGAAAATCAACACATGGGCAAATCAGGAGATGAACTATAATTTATTGCTGCTTATGGATTATTCTGAATTTGTGGACTATGAAAATGCCGTGTGCAATTTTGAAGATGCGGGATTTATTAAAGCCCTGAATATTGTTCGTGATAATCACATAGGACTTACATTAGAGGAGTTTGACAGCTGGATGAATGAAAGCGGCGGATTTGATGTATACAACGAAGGTCAGTACATCAACGACGAAAGTATGATTTACGATATGGACTTGGGCGGCTGGTTCGGTCTCCGTCAAACACTTCATGCGCGATTTAACGAGCCTGCAACACTTGTCGGCTATCCCAACGAAAACGGAAACGGCTCTTTTGTTCAGCCGTCGAATTGTATGGGAATTATGGCAAATTCTCCCTGTATTGAGGGCGCATGGGATTTTATCAAGACAGTTTACTTCTCTGAAGGATACTACACAGATACTAACGGTGTATTCGGCGGATGGCAGTATCCTGCGGTTGAGGAATACTATGTAAAACAGTTGGAGAAGCAGAAAAACGCTACTTATGTTGACGAAAACGGCGAAACAATCAGAGGCGATAAGCTCTGGATTGGACCTGACAGTGACGATTTTATCACATATTACGAGTTCACCGATGAAGAATGTGAGAAATACGACAAGATTGTCCGTGAAGCCGTAAAGGACGTAAGGCAGGGGGACGCGGTAATTCACAATATAATCTTTGAGGAAACAATGCCCTTTTTCGAGGGTGACATTACCGCAGAAAAGGCAGCAGAAATTATTCAGAACCGCGTCAGCATATACCTCAGCGAGCGTTACAGCTGATAAATCGGTGTCATAACAAAAAATCGCACAGAGTATTGAAACTCTGTGCGATTTCGCTATATTCAGATTATTTTGTCACATCCGTCAAATTCCATGAGGGTTCTTCGCCAATGGATGCCTTTGCATAGTATTCGAGAATTGCAGAAGCGTCTGAGGAGTTAACAAGACCATCGTCATTAACGTCAGCTGCATCTTTTGATAAAGTTAATTCTCCGCCTGTCTGAGATGCCGCATATTCTGCAAGAACAGCAGAAGCGTCTGTGGAGTCAATCTTTCCGTCTTTGTTTACATCGCCAAGTAAAAACGTCTGAAAAGCTAAGAACATTCTCTCATACTTACGAGCATATTCCTCAGCTGTAGAATTTTTATATCCGTAAATTATAGTATCCTCAGGGAATACATATGGGCTGTCTGCGATTTCACATTCAGGATTAAAAATTTCAACTCTTGAAACATCTGTGTTGTAGAAAGCATAATCACCGATTTTATCAGCTTCTTTCAGAGTGACAGGTAATAAACTTGTACAGCCCTCAAATGCGTGTTCACCGATTACAGTAGCATTGGTGAAAATATGTACAAGATTTTCACATCCAGCAAACATATTATCGCCGATTTCTGTGATATCGTCTGAAAGCTCAATTGTATTAATCTTATCAGCAAGGCTGCCCCAGAAACCACACATATTATCATTAATTGTATTAGAAAGCATACCCTCGCCGCTTATAGTAAGAACACCATCCCCTGTAAGAGTGTATTCAATTGTTTCGCTCAGCTTACCTTCGCCAATAAACTTATCCTCAATTTCACCCCAGGATTCAAATGTTCTGTTGTACTTCTTAGCATAAGCCTCAGCTGTTGAACCTGTATAGCCATGGATTACTGTATTTTCAGGGAATACAAATTCGCTGTCTGCAATAGCACATTCGGGGTTGAATATACTTACATATTCAAGGCTGTCACATCCGTTAAATGCATAGTTGTCAATTTTGATAACGTTTTCAAAAGCACTGAAAGACGTTAACTTTTCACAACCCTCAAACGCATGAGAACCTATCTTTAAAGAATCATATACACTATATCCATATCCAACTTCTTCAAGATTTTTGCAGTTATAAAACGCATATTCACCAATTGAACCCGATCTGATATCAAAGAAAGCAAATTCTATCTTATCGGAATATTCACCCCAGAGATTAACTTTTTTACCATTGATCATATTTCCTTCGCCTGAAAGGTTCAATACACCATTATTTGATAAGTACCACATATAATTTTCATCAAGCTTGCCCTCCGCTGCTAAAGTGCAATCCTCATAGTTCAGATTATACTTTTCAGCGTAAGCCTTTACGTTATCGCTTTCACCAGCAATTGTAACATTCTCAGGGAATACATTTGGGCTGTCAGCTATTACACTGTTTTCATCAATATAAATATAATTAAGATTATCGCATCCGCTAAACGCAAAGTCTCCGATTTCCACATTATATATGTTTACATTTTCAAGTTTTTCGCAGCCCTCAAATGCGTGTTCACCTATAACTCCTGTTGCACCATATATTTCCTGGAGATTTTTGCAGTTAGAGAATGCATAATCACCGATTTTTCTAAAGTTTCCAGCAAATTGAACATTAGTAATTGAATCAGCGTATTCGCCCCAGATATTTAAACTGTCACAATCAGGTATATCACCCTCGCCTTCTATATAAAGGCTGCCATCGCTGTTAAGCCTCCAGGTAACACTTTCGCTTAATTTACCATTTGCAACTTCCTCTGGGAAAGCGTAAAATTCTCTGTTATACTTCTTAGCATAAGCCTCAGCTGTTGAACCTTCATAGCCACCGATAACCATATCTTTCGGGAATACATAGGGACTGTCTGCAATAACGCACTGCGGATTTTCAATGCCGATAAAATCAGCATTATAACAACCGTAGAACGCATAATCACCGATTGATTCAACATTTTTGCCAATATACATACTTCCGAGATTATTGCAGTTAAAGAAGTTATACGCGCCAATGGCAGTAATATTCTCTGAAAGCGTCAAGCTTGTAACTTTTTCGCTGTTTTCAAAAGCAATACTCCATCTTGTTAAATCTTCAAGTTTGCCTTCGCCTTCAACGATAAACTCGCCCATTGAAGTAAGCTTGTATTGGAATTTTTCAAACAGTGTGCCTTGTTCTATCACTTCCTGTTCGCCTGAGTCGGGTTCGATGATATCTATAAACTCTCTGTTATACTTCTCAGCATAAGCCTGTGCTGTTGAGCCTGCAGCACCGCCTATTGTCATACGTGCGGGAATTATTGTTTCGCTGTCAGGTATAATGCAATCAGGGTTTTCGATGATTATAATGTCAAGACGCTTGCTGTTTAATGATGCAAATGTATTTTCGCCTATATTTTCAACACCTGGTTCAAGACGTACAGCCTCAATATAATTATAATAATCAGCCCATGGTGCTTCACCAGGATTTTCATAGCTGTCCATAGCACCGTAACCGCTAACAATAAGGCACTTTTCGTCCTCATAAATTTTCCATGTGAGATTTTCGCCGCAGGTACCCTCAGCTACTACTTCCTGCTCACCAAATCCGGGTCCGCTGATATCTATAAACTCTCTGTTATACTTCTCAGCATAAGCCTGTGCTGTCGAGCCTGCAACACCATAAATAACCATATTCTCAGGGAATACATATGGACTGTCAGCAATGACACATTCAGGATTTCCTATAATAAGCATACCCAGATTATCGCAGCCATAGAACGCATAATCACCGATTTCATTAAGAACAAATCCCTTCGGCACCTTAACACCTGAAATATTAGAGCAGCCCTCAAATGCGTGTGCACCAATTACCGGAGCAATTTCAAATTCTTTAAGATTCTTACAGTTGTAAAAAGCGTATTCACCATAGTTTTCAAGTTCTCCGGAATATTCAACTGTATCGAAAAGTTCAGTATATTCCTCCCAGTTGCTGTAGCCTTCGTAGCTGTCCATTACACCATTACCATTAATGACAAGACGCTTATCGTCATAAATACTCCATGTAAGAGTTGCACCGCAAGTACCGGAAGCTGCTACTTCCTGTTCGCCTGAGTCGGGTGTTATTACACCAAGACTTGCAAATTCTCTGTTATAATTGTTAGAATAAATTTCTGCTGTTGAGCCTGCAAAGCCCTCTATTACTGTATTTTCGTGAAATACAAACTGGCTGTCAGCAATAACACAGTCAGAATTTGTGATGGTTATCTTATCTAACATTTCACAGCCGTTAAATGCAAAATCGCCGATTTTTCCGATGTGTCCACCGATTTCCATATCCATCAGCTTGCTGCATCCGTCAAAAGCGTTAAGGCCTATTCTGTCAAGTCCGCCTTTGTATTCAAGTGAAACAAATATAAGGTTTTCACATCCATAGAACGCATAATCACCGATTTCAGTTATTCCATGTTCAAGAACAACAGATGTTATATCATCAGTATATTCACCCCAAGGGTTAGCACCATCGCTGCCCATAATTGCACCGCTGCCGGAAATACTGAGCTGACCGCTATCATAGAGCGTCCACGCGATATTTTCACCGAGAGTACCCTCAGCTACACTTTTACTTGCCTCAGCCCCAGCCGCATATGAAGAAATGCTGTTATAAGGAACAGTTGCCTCATTGAAAGGAACGACTGCTGCTGCCATCATAGCAGAGAGAGCAATAGATGTGAGTTTTTTGATTTTCATAATAAAATCCCCTTTTAAAAAAATTGATTATATACCGTTACTTGAAGCCGCTGCTTTTCCCCTCAGCTGGCTTAATTAAGTGATATATTTCGTTTCGTTTGAAAAAAATTTACGAAACTATATATATGATAACACATTTGTATATATTTGTCAAGCAACCCCATATAATTTTTAAATAGCATTCAAATCAGCACTTTATCTTTCCTGTGAAATTGTAAGGAATTACAAAAAATCCCTCCTCAGATAAACCGAGGAGGGATATATCGTTACAGCATATTATAAGTTATATCTTAATTAGTCCTGTCCGTAGAGAGTTGTAAGACGTGTAAGATAATCGTATCTGTCCTTAGCGTTAGCAACAGCAGCGTCAAAGAGCTTCTCAGCACGCTCAGGGTTAGCACGAACGAGAGAGTTATAACGAACCTCACCCATGAGGAAGTTCTTGAACTCGTCTGTGTTAGGAGCCTTGGAATCAAGGATGAATGGGTTCTTGCCCTCTTCCTTGAGTGCAGGATTGTATCTGTAAAGGTGCCAGTAGCCAGCCTCAACAGCCTTCTTCTCCTCAGCCTGAGCTGTAGCCATACCTGTCTTGATACCGTGGTTGATACAAGGAGCATAGCAGATGATGATTGAAGGACCGTCATAAGCCTCAGCCTCAGCGAATGCCTTGATACACTGGTTCATATTTGCACCCATAGCAACGTGTGCAACGTATACGTAACCGTAGCTCATTGCGATACCAGCAAGATCCTTCTTCTTAACAACCTTACCAGCAGCAGCGAACTGTGCAATAGCACCTGTAGGTGTAGACTTGGAAGCCTGTCCACCTGTATTTGAGTAAACCTCAGTATCGAATACGAGGATATTTACATTCTTACCGGAAGCGATAACGTGGTCAAGACCGCCGAAACCGATATCGTAAGCCCAACCGTCACCACCGAGAATCCACTGTGACTTCTTGGAGAGATAGAGCTTCTCAGCAAGGATAGCCTTTGCGTCATCACAGCCGCAAGCTTCGAGAGCAGCAACGAGCTTATCTGTTGCTACGCTGTTAGCAGCACCGTCATTGTATGTTTCGAAGTACTCAGCGATAGCAGCCTTAACGTCTGCACACTCAGTCTTAGCTTCGAGAGCCTTAACCTTCTCAGTAACTCTTGCTCTGAGTGTCTCCTGAGCGAGATACATACCGTAACCAAACTCAGCGTTATCCTCAAAGAGTGAGTTAGACCAAGCTGGACCTCTGCCCTGCTTGTTAACTGTGTAAGGAGTTGAAGGAGCAGAACCACCCCAGATTGAAGAACAACCTGTTGCGTTAGCGATCATCATTCTGTCGCCGAAGAGCTGTGTAGCGAGCTTAGCGTAAGGTGTTTCACCACAACCAGCACAAGCACCTGAGAATTCGAGGAGTGGCTGTCTGAACTGTGAACCCTTAACTGTGTCAGCCTTGAACTTAGCAGCAACCTCTGCCTTTTCGTCGATAGTTGTACCGTAAGCGAATACATCCTGCTGATCCATCTGAGAAGCGATAGGCTTCATAACGAGAGCCTTCTCCTTAGCAGGACAAACGTTAGCACAAACGCCGCATCCTGTACAGTCAAGTGTAGAAACAGTCATCATGTACTTAAGACCGCCCATAGCAGGCTTGAAGTCAACGATCTTAGCAGCCTCAGGAGCATTAGTAGCCTCTGCCTCTGTAAGAGCAACAGGTCTGATTACAGCGTGAGGACAAACATAAGCACACTGGTTACACTGGATACAATTCTCAGGAATCCACTCAGGAACGTCAACAGCGATACCGCGCTTCTCGAAAGCAGCAGAACCCTGTGGGAATGTACCGTCAGCCATATCTACGAATGTAGAAACAGGGAGAGTATCACCCTTCTGAGCGTTGCAGGGGATCTGAATGTTGTTTACGTAATCCTGGAGGTTCTTGTCCTCGCAAGTTACAGCAGCCATACCCATCTGAGTATCAGCAGCATCTGCCCAAGCAGCAGGAACGTCAATCTTAACGATGTTCTGGTGACCAGCGTCGATAGCATTCCAGTTCTTCTCAACGATGTCCTGTCCCTTCTTGCCGTAAGAAGCTTCAGCAGCAGCCTTCATATAACCAACAGCTTCCTCGAAAGGAATGATGTTAGCAAGCTTGAAGAAAGCAGACTGGAGGATAGTGTTGATACGTGTACCCATACCAGTTTCCTTACCAAGCTTTACACCGTCGATTGTGTAGAAGTTGATGTTGTTCTGAGCGATATATCTCTTAACCTGACCTGGGAGGTTCTTATCAAGCTCCTCAGGAGTCCAGATAGTGTTAAGGAGGAATGTACCACCGGGCTTGATATCAGAAACCATATCATACTTGTCGATATAGCTCTGGTTGTGACAAGCTACGAAATCAGCCTTATTGATAAGGTATGTAGACTTGATAGGTGTTTTACCGAAACGGAGGTGGGAAATAGTTACACCGCCTGACTTCTTTGAGTCATATGCAAAGTAAGCCTGAGCGTAGAGGTCTGTGTGGTCGCCGATGATCTTGATGGAGTTCTTGTTAGCACCAACAGTACCGTCTGAACCGAGTCCCCAGAACTTACAAGCTGTTGTGCCTGCAGGAGCAGAGTCAGGGTTAGCTTCGAGAGGAAGTGAAAGGTTAGTAACATCATCCTCGATACCGATTGTGAATCTTGCCTTTGTTTCGTTCTTGAATACAGCAACGATCTGTGCAGGAACTGTATCCTTAGAACCAAGACCGTAACGGCCTGTGAAGATAGGAGTATCATTGAACTTTGTACCCTTGAGAGCAGCTACTACGTCGAGGTAGAGAGGCTCACCGAGAGAACCAGGCTCCTTAGTTCTGTCGAGAACAGAAATTCTCTTTACAGAATCAGGAATAACGTCAACGAGCTTTTCAGCAACGAAAGGTCTGTAAAGACGAACCTTAACAAGACCGTACTTACCGCCAGCAGCGTTGAGGTAGTCGATTGTCTCCTCGATTGTCTCGTTAACTGAACCCATAGCGATGATGATATGCTCAGCATCAGCAGCACCGTAGTAGTTAAAGAGCTTGTAATCTGTACCGATAAGGTCATTTACCTTATTCATGTAATCCTCAACGATAGCAGGGAGAGCATCATAGTACTTGTTGCAAGCCTCACGAGCCTGGAAGAAGATATCAGGGTTCTGAGCTGTACCGCGGAGAACAGGAGCCTCTGGGTGGAGAGCCTGATCACGGAATCTCTGTGCAGCATCCTTGTCGAGGAGTGAGTAGAGTGTCTCGTCGTCCCATGTCTCGATCTTCTGGATTTCGTGAGATGTACGGAAACCATCGAAGAAGTGGAGGAAAGGAACTCTGCCCTTTATTGTAGAAAGGTGAGCTACAGCACCGAGGTCCATAACTTCCTGTGCAGAACCGGAGCAAAGCATTGCATAACCTGTCTGACGGCAAGCGTAAACGTCGGAGTGATCACCGAAGATGTTAAGAGCGTGTGAAGATACGCAACGAGCAGAAACGTGAATTACGTTAGGAAGAAGCTCACCTGCGATCTTGTACATATTTGGGATCATCAGGAGAAGTCCCTGTGATGCTGTGTATGTAGTTGTAAGTGCGCCAGCGGAAAGTGAACCGTGAACTGTACCTGCAGCACCAGCCTCAGACTGCATTTCTGCAACTGTTACAGGCTGTCCGAAAAGGTTCTTCTTGTCCTTTGCAGACCAGCTGTCGGTAACCTCAGCCATAACAGATGAGGGAGTGATAGGATAAATAGCAGCAACGTCGGTAAAGGGATATGACACCCAAGCAGCGGCGTTATTACCATCCATGGTTTTCATTTTTCTTTTGATTGCCATTGGTAATGACCTCCATTAAAAAATTTTTTCAGTTTTTGCCTGTTAAAAATGTAACAAGATATAATCACACTTTTATCGGCTTACAACTTCATATTTTATTATAACACAAAGTAACCGCTTTGTAAACATTTTTTTAGCACATTGGCGGTTTTTGTGTTAGCATCATAAAACAAAATTATTGAAATATTTGGCTAATTTGCTTAATTGTAACAAGTGTTTATTGTATAAAGTTACAAATCGCAGACTTTTTTCACAAATTCCCTTGACTGTCTTCGGGAAATACGTTATAATATCAATAGTGGTAAATACTATTGAACTATTTATCACTCGTTTTGTTGTCTCCTTTCTTTTGTTCTACACATTTATGTCTTTTCTGTTTTATTTAGAAGCCCGATTTTCGGGCTTCTTTTTTTGTCTTTAGGTTTCAGACTTCAGCTGATAGCTTTTATGGCAGCTGATACCAATCCATAAAACAACAGTAGACAAATCTAATGGCATAAATACTGTCTGTCGTCATCTTTGTCTACTAACATTTTAGGGATTGGTATGAAATTTCAATACGAGATTTCGGCGGATAACATCCGCCGCTACACAATTGGCTATATTGCGGACACCTTACGAAATATATCAGCACAAAAAGGAACGGCAGAAATAAATTCCACCGTCCACAATCATTACGCATTGCAATCTTATTCGCCTATAAACTCGCTAAGACCGAAAACAAGCGTATTCAGCATAAATTCAAATTCATCGGCATATTCGCCGTATTTATCCGTACCATAAAAATTATTTGCCGCAACATAGCCGTTATCATAGCCATAGAAATGCCAGTCGCCGTTAGCTCCGTATTTCTGTACCTCATAACCATTTACGGTTATAGGGAACACATCATAAGCCTCTCGGACGGAAAACGAGCTGTGCCATGTTATATCAAGTCCTGTCGTTTCGCCCTTCGGTATAATGCGGAAGCCCCAGTCGGTGAAATCTCCGTCTGTAGGATATTCAATTTCCTTAACAGTCCAGTCATCAGGCAGAATTACTGAAAACGAGTCATTTACAGCAGGATTATCACAACGGAAATGCTTGACCTCTCCTTCATATACAGCTTCATTTATTACTTCGGCGTCATACGCATGGTGAGCCTGTGCAGGGTAAGATTCCATAATATATCCGTCATAGGTAACACGCACCTCATCACCTACATTCAGCTCGTCAAGCAGAGAAGTATCATCGAAGCTTATGGATATCAGGCTCATATCCTTTTCTTTTATAAAGATACCTCCGATTGATTTTCTGTAAATGATACCCTCCAGATAATATTCCTCACGCTCTGCTTCGGTGGAAGCTTCTTTATCTTCGGCACTCTCCCCCGAATTATCGGCAATCGGCTCATCGCTTTCGGAAGTATCATCAACAGCTGTTGTAACCGCCTCTGTTGTATTGCTCTCCGCTGTATCACTTTCAGTTGTACCAGCAGCTGTAACAGGCTTTGTGGTATCGGTACTTTCAGTTTCATCAGGAGCTGACGTTGTATCCGTAACAACAGGTCTTCTTTTAAGCATAGTTGAAGCCGGCTCTGTTTCAACTATGTGGTAAGCGTTCTCATTATGGTCAACCAGAACTCCCTCATCATTTCCGCAGGCAGTCACAAAAGCCGCAGCAGACAAAATAATTGCGGAAACCGCACATATAGTTTTCTTCATAGTATCACCTGATTTTATTCAAAATAGAAGCTATCAACCTCGGTGAGAGTTTCAATATCAGCTGAAATAAAGCAATTCTTAGAAACGGCATACACATAATCACCGATATAAACGGCACGACTGCCGCCATAACCATTAATATCCCCCAGACTAAGCTCACCCTTAAAGATAAATCCGCCATTTTCATAAGAGAAGAACAGATATTTAGAATTTGCTTTAAAATGATACTCCGGACTATAGGTTTCTACAGTAACAGGCACACCGATAAGATTTTTATTCGGAGCTATAAGAAGTGCTTTTCTCTCCCATAACGCTTCCGAATAGATATAATTCTCCCATTCGTCGTGAATGGGGTAAAGCCCTACTTCTTTAAGGTCATAGGGATCGGAATTATCAAACATAACAAGCTTTATTCCGTTTTCTACGCCGTTTTCGTCAGCATCCGCACCAAAGCCTAAAAGAAGTCCCTCATCCCATTTCTGCATATATGTGCTGTAACCTAAAATCTTAAATTCGTCCGTAATAAAGGGATTTTCAGGATCTGAAAGGTCAATGGCAAACAAGGGATCTGTCTGCTCATATGTTACAACATAACCCATATCTCCGCTGAAGCTTACAGATTTTATGCTTTCATCCTCGCCAAAGCCCTCAACGCTTCCCACAATGTTCATATCCATATCAAGGACATACACGTTATTGTGGTTGATACGATAACTTTCGTAGGGTATGTCAAGGACGTCTTTGATAAAGCTGCCGTTGTCAACCCATTTATCAACCGTCGTTGCAACACGGAGAAAGCCGTTATATTCGCTGAAAGAGAACTGATCCTTTGTACATCCTTCAACTGTGCCGCTTGCTTCGGGGACGATCTGTCCGCCGCCTATGGCAATTCGTGTAATATCCATGTTTTCCCAGCCGGTCGCCGTGTAGAGATTATCCTCAGAGGAATATATATCTCCGCCGTAGCCTGCAAGCGCCTTTGTATCACAAACCTCAAACGCTCCCGATATTGTCAGATCAATGCTTCCAATTACAGTATAGCTCATATAATCGCAATTGTCAAGTTCATCTTCAGGGAGAAGTATACTTTCACAAGGAATATACTCAGAGTTATCAATTCCGCACTTTGGAATGTAACCGTCAATATCATCACTATCCTCAAGATCAGTAAAGTAATCCGTTCTGTATCCTGTAATAAGATACATATAACCGTCAGGTGCTATGCGGACATCATTATATCCTCCGTCCTGTGTATATGTGCCGAGGTGCTGAGGTTCATTCTCTTTTGTATAGAAAGAAACAAATGTAGATGATTGACTGTCATAAAAATGATAATCTCCGTCATAATCCCAGCCAAACTCTGTATAGGTGTCGTGATAAGCTTCCACCGTTCCTACAACTGCAAGCATATCATTATAAATGTACATATCATTTACAAATATGTTTTTCTCCCATTCATCGCCCAGACCGCAGTCATACTCTATATCAAGAGTGTATGCGTCTGTAATTTCACCGTCGTCAACGGAGGCAACACGCATTGCGGCATAATTTCCGCTGTATTTTGACGCTTTTTCATAATTGTAATCATTGAACAGACAATAAATTCTCTCGCCGTCAGTTTTTACTATATCAGCTTCAAGAACGTTTTCCTCCTGACTGTATGTGTCGGAATAATCGTCCTCATCTTCTGCTTCTGTAGCTTCTTCGGTAAGTTCTTCTGTAGTTTCTTCTGTCACTTCCTCAGTAGGTGCTTCTGTGGGTTCTGTAACAGTTTCCTCTGTGGGAACCTCTGTGCTTTCCTCCGTTACAGCTTCAGTAGCTTCCTCTGTTGCGGCTTCTGTTAGTTCTTCAACGGAAGGTACTTCTGAAAATTCTGTTTCGGAGTCGCTTCTGTTATTATCGTCACTTCCCACAATAAAATTCTGCTCAGGCTCTGTTTCGCCGCCCATTCCGCCGCTTACAAAGCTTTCATTTGCAGATGAGGATACATCGCCCTTATATTCAACTCCTGCCTCAGGGACGGCAGATGCTGCACTATCTACTGCATTGTCAAAGATTATTCCGCCCTGCGTAAGGAATGTATCTTTGTTGTTCTTGTGTGCTTTTTCCACAAGCTTATAAACCTGCTCGTAAGACTCAGCACCTTTCATATATGGACCTTTTGCCTTATTCTTTTTTGAAGTTGATATTCCCGCAGTATTTTCTCTGCTTGCTTCATTTTCAGAGGAAAATTCAATATAGCTTCCTTCATTATTTTTATTGCGCTGAACAAGACCGGCTGTTCCAACAGTTGCGCCAACTATTACAGCACAGGCAGCGGCGGCGGCAGTTATACGCCCTGCCATTGATATACGGCTTGAACGCTTCTTCGCAGGTGCTTTTTCATCAAGCATTTTTTTCATATTCTCAGGGGAAACCTCCTCAGGGATTTCCACATTCTCCAGAACTTCCTTTACCTTATCATCGTTGTAATTCATAAAATGACCTCCTGTCAGTTGTCAATTAACATACGTAACTTCTTTTTTGCCCTTGATATAAGCGCACGCACAGTATTGGCGTTTATCCCACATATTTCCGATATCTCGCTGCTGGTGTAGCCCTCAATTACAGACATCGACAGCACAAGCCTCGACTGCGGTTCAAGAGTATCCATAGCGTGTTTCAGCTCTGATATTTCGCAGTTGAACTCAACCGCAGGTTCAATATCCTCTGTAAGCTCTACCGTATCCGCGAAATAATCGCGCTGTTTTCGTTTGATTTTTGCAGAGAGTATCCGCATTATCCACACACGGAACGCTTTTTCGTCGCGAAGATTACCGATTGTACAAAATGCATCAAGAACCGTATCGCTCACAACATCGCAGGCATCATGGGTGTTTCTCAGACTGTACAGGGCGATTTTGTACAGATCCTTATATATAAGTGCATAAAGCCGTGAAAAAGCTGCCGTATCGCCTTTTCTGGCAAGCCTCACTTCTTCATTAAAATCGTTGTTCATATTTTCACATCCTTGTAAAAATTATTTATTTCATTTTCTCATGAGATTTTTCAGCGATATTTGCTGCTTCATAAATATAGTGTCAGATAACATCTGTTTTGTTGCAGCAAATTTATAATTTATTAAATTTGTTCAAAAATAGCAGTCTGTTTTCATTGTATTTTGGGTATATTTTCCATATTCATGGTTTATACCATTTTTTCGCCTGAATGTTATTATACACAAAAAGTTATTTCATTTCAACCGTTTTTTATGAATTTCTTTTGAAATAGGTATTGACTTTTTTTGTAAAAAGATGTATAATAATAAAAGTGTGTTTACAAAAAATAATTAAAAAAACTATAGGGGTTCTCTAAAAACCGGAACACGAGCAGAATTCCGTATATGACATATATCATTTTCAAGGTGACAAACCGCAGTAATACTTGATGTATTGCAAGGTTTGGCAACACAGTAAATGATGTCTGTCATAGGAAGTCTGCCGTGAGGGAGGTTTTTAGAGGTTCCCAATAATCATAATTCAGAATATTCAAGGCAATGCAGCACAGAGCTTGTGCGGCAGATGCGAAGCCAAGTTTTTCGTCAGATTGTATACAAACTTGCAGGCATACTGTCATATGTCAAAAGTTTTTTGCAAAATAACAGAAAATATGAAAGCTGATTTCATACAAAGCCGTCAGGCGAGCTTTGTCCGGTGTTGCCTCAAAATGTTGAAAAGAGGTTGTTTATGAAAAACATTGTTAAGATTGTATCAAACGTTTTAGTTTCTGCCGTTGTTGCAGTAACATCTGTTGCAAGTATGTTCAATAGACCTGAAATACCAGAGGCAACAGCGTATTCAAACACCCAAAGATTTGTTGATACTGCAAGGTCATACAGCAATATAGGCCCTGCGCCAAATATTGTAACGAATTTCTGGGGCATTAACGGACCGTGGTGCGCTATGTATGTCTACTTTATTGCCGCACAATGCGGTCTGGCTGATACCCACATTCCCAAATACAGCTACTGCGATAATCAGTATGGTATATATGGATATAAGAATTATTACGAGGATTTAGGCAGATTTCAGTACAGCAAAGACGGATTTTTCCCCGAAGTCGGTGATCTTATAATTTTTGACACAGACGATATCAAGGATCAGAAGGGCGACCACATCGGAATCGTTATCGAAACCAATAAGGCAACAGGTTTCATCAAAACACTTGAAGGAAACGGAAAAAACGGCGGTACATACGAGGGTAACTACCCATACTACGATTCCTCAATTCTGGGTTACTGCAAAACTCAGCTCGACGGTGCCTCATCAGGAGAAATAGCGCCGGCACCTCCGGTTTCATCTGAACCTGTCGCTCCCACACAACCGTCTTTCAGCACATCACAAACAAAATGGGAGCTTACAAGCCCTGACGGAGGCTGGCTCAGAAGCGAACCAAACGGCACAAAGCTGGGAATTATTTCCACAGGTACGATCCTTAACAGCGATCCCTCAAAAAATCAAAACGAATGGATTTATGTTAAATCCGCATTTACATTAACAGGAACCGTTTTCGACGGATATGTACACTACACAAACTTAACCCCCTACAATAATCAATCAACGACAACAACAACAGCAGCTACCACAACAACAACTACGACCACATCAACAACAGCCACGACAACAACAACAGCTGAAAGCTCAACAGCCACAACAACAGTAACCACTAAACCCTCATCGGAGGAAACAGCTCCACAGGAACCGCAATCCCCTGCAAATACACCCTCTCACTTCGTTTCAAGCCTTATTGGTGCAAACGCACGTACATCGGCTGATTTCGATGAAAATAATATCGCAAAAATCATTGACACAGACACATACCTTATTGTAAATTATATCAAAAACGGATTTGCTAACTGCACTATCCCCGACACAGGTGAAACATACTTTATCCACACTTCTACTATTTCAGAGCTTCCTGTCAGCGACGATGATTATACTGAATGTGCAAGAACAAATTATTATGTAAGCTCCCCTATTGGCTGTAACTTCAGAAATAAGGCTGATTATTCAGGTGAGATTCTCTGCATACTCGACACCTGGCAGAATATTTCTGTATTAAGCTCCCCTAATGAGCTTGGTTTTGTCTATATCGAGTTCACATACAACGATGGCGTTGTTCACAACGGCTACGTCCATATCGACCACATTACTGCATACTAAAGCAATTCCAATCAAAAACATGATATTGTGCTGTTTTTGACACAAAATCATTGTGCAAATACAACACAATATCCGCCGAATTTACTACAAATTTCGTGACGCCTAATCGTATTTCAAAAAACGAGAAAGCGAGAGAAAACGAGAAAAACAAAGAGAATTAAAGAGAAAGTATGGTATAGATTGAAAAAAACTTAAAAAAACGGTTGACTTTTTCTCGCGCATCGTGTATAATAATTATTGTCGCTGTCAGAGATGCGATCAATCGACATTTCTGACCAAAGGAGCTTAACTGCTCCTTGTTATCCCAAAAATATTCAGGAGGAAAAAAATATGTCTACTACAATGGCAAAGCCTGCAGAAGTTAGCAGAACATGGTATATCCTTGACGCTGCTGGACAGCCTCTCGGTAGAGTTGCTGCTAAGGCTGCTCATATTCTCAGAGGCAAGCACAAGCCCACATACACTCCCCACGTTGACTGTGGAGATCACGTTATTGTTATCAACTGTGATAAGGCTATTCTCACAGGAAGAAAGCTTGAGCAGAAGAAGTATTACTGGCACACAGGCTGGATCGGCGGTCTTAAGTCCATTTCTTACAAGGATATGATGGCTAATCAGGCTGACAGAGCTATGACAATCGCTGTAAACGGTATGCTCCCCAACAACTCTCTCGGAAGAACTCAGATCAAGCGTCTGAAGGCTTACAAGGGTGCAGAGCATAAGCACGAGGCTCAGAAGCCCGTTGCTTACACACTTTAAGGAGGTGCTTTAAAATGTACGAATCAAAGGTAAAATACTACTACGGAACTGGCAGAAGAAAGCACTCCGTTGCAAGAGTAAGAATTTATCCCGGTACTGGTAACGTTACAATCAACGGCAGAGGCATTGATGATTACTTCGGTCTTGAAACTCTCAAGCTCATCGTTCGTCAGCCCCTCGCTCTTACAGACAATCTCGACAAGTTCGATATCGTTTGTACTGTTGCTGGCGGCGGTGTAACTGGTCAGGCTGGCGCTATCCGTCACGGCGTTTCCAGAGCTCTCCTCGAATTTAACGAAGAGCTTCGCCCCACTCTCAAGAAGGCTGGTTTCCTCACTCGTGATCCAAGAATGAAGGAAAGAAAGAAGTACGGTCTCAAGGCTGCTCGTCGCGCTCCTCAGTTCTCAAAGAGATAAGTATCACCCCATTTATATGGCGTGTTTACGTATTTTCCAGAGGTTGCAAATTGCATTTGGACAACTTTTGGTCAACTAAATATTGCATCAAGAGCCTCCCTGTTTTTTCAGGGAGGTTTTTCATCTTTATGCAGGTTTAAGTGCGATTAAATTTGCAGCTTTGTCTTTGCTTGACATTGGTGGTTCTATTGAGTGAAGCTTTGAATAATAATATCGGCTTATTAAGCACGCTTGAATTACTTTTTATGCAACCCATACGATTATATTCCTCCCCAACTAAACCTTATAAAACACCGCACTAAGCCTGCTTGAGGACTTGCACGAAATCTTCTTGCATATTATTAGCCATCTTACACAGAAATCCCTTGGCATAATGCAGTACACCTACATTTTTCTTACTTGATAAACTCCTTTTTGACAAGGTATAATTGATGAAACAATAAATATCAGATTTTCCTTTAATAAATTTCTATTACTATTGACAAATCTGTTTTTTTATGATATACTAATATCACAAATGAGATTAGTATGAAAGGTAAATCTAAATGGAAAAACTCCTTAAAGTTCTCACAGATCCCGTTTCAAATAGTATATTGCAGCTGATTAGAGTCAGAAAAAAAATGACAATTACTGAAATACTAACTGAAAACAGAAAAATTCCGAGAGCTACGGTTTATCGTAAGGTTGACAAAATGCTTGAAGTCGGCGCACTTAAAATTGTTGGCTCAAATAAAATACGTGGACAAACGGAAAATATCTACGCAATAAAGGATATTTACATAGGCAACCCCGAATCTGCCGAAGATAGCTTAAAGCTTATTACCGTGAGCATTATGCAAATTTTAGACCAATATAACCGCTATTTTCAAAGCGGCAATGTGGATATCGAAAATGACAAGCTTTTTATTCTCAATTACGCCATCTCCCTTTCCGACAAAGATTTCTCTGAAATGATGAGCGATATTCTCAAAATTGTTGATAAATATCAGCGTAAGAAACCCGCTTCTGATGAAAAAATCCGAAGTCTATATTTATTATCAGCCCCAGGAGGAGAAAACAATGATTAAATCAAAGAAAAATACAATATTATATCCCGATAACAAAAACGGAATATACTCATACGAATATCCAACAATTAACGGCATAAAACAATATGTACAGGTGAGAGGAACCAATAAAAATAATCCGCTTATACTCTTTCTTCACGGTGGTCCAGGAGGTGCTCTTTCAGGTCTTTGCCATATTTTACAGAAAGGGTGGGAGGATAAATATACTGTTGCAAACTGGGATCAGCGCAACGCCTGCAAGACATACTTTGCCAATAAGAGCAGGGCAAAGGAAATTGCCCAAACAGGCACTATGGCTGATTATATCAAGGATATTGATGAAGTTATTGCATATCTCCACACTATTTACGATTTCGAAAAGCTGATTTTAATGGGATTTTCCTGGGGAACTGCTATAGGTTCAGAATATGCAAAACAGCATCCTGAAAATCTTCTTTGCTATATTGGTGTTGGACAAATGGCAAACTATCGCGATGATGTTTTATTTATCCTTAATAAACTGCTTGATATTGTACCAAAGGGCTGCAAAGATGAAATAAAAATAAAGCGTATGATTGATACATTACCGCAATCACCCGTGTGGAATAAGGATTTATTCAAGTGTATGATGCATTACAACTCGTTGTGTACTAAATATATTTCTAAACACGCAAAAGCCATCAAATGGGGCGATATAATAAACTCTCCATTTATTAATTTCAAAGAGAAACTGTCTATATCTATTCCAAATTACTCGCTTTATACTAAAAGTGAGGAAACTATGATTTCTTACGATTTCAGGCAAAATCTTAACTACGAAATCCCCATATTATTTATTTTTGGCAGCGAGGAACCCATTTGCCCAAATGAACCGATTAATGATTACCTTGACGCTATAAATGCACCTGTTAAGAAACTTGAAGTAATCCCAAATGCGGCTCATATGTGCTTCTTTGACCAACCTGAATCATTTAATAAAATTGTTGACTCTTTTGTAAAATCGCTCAAATAGCCCGTATATAGAAAAAATCCCGATGCTTGCATCGGGATTTTTAATATTTCGGTAGCTAATTATTCGTTGATAGATGTAACAACGCCTGAACCAACTGTTCTACCACCCTCACGGATAGCGAAACGGAGTCCCTCTTCGATAGCGATAGGAGTGATAAGCTCAACGTTGATAGAAACGTTATCACCAGGCATACACATTTCCTTATCAGCAGGAAGATTTACGATACCTGTAACGTCTGTTGTTCTGAAGTAGAACTGAGGTCTGTAGTTGTTAAAGAAAGGAGTGTGACGTCCGCCCTCTTCCTTCTTAAGAACGTAAACCTGACCAGAGAACTTTGTGTGTGGCTGGATTGAGCCGGGCTTACAAAGAACCTGTCCTCTCTCAACCTGGTCTCTTGTGATACCACGGAGGAGAGCACCTACGTTATCACCAGCCTCACAGAAGTCGAGAGTCTTACGGAACATCTCAAGACCTGTAACAACTGTTGTCTGCTTCTCGTCAGAAAGACCAACGATTTCAACCTGCTCGTTAACGTTAAGACGTCCACGCTCTACTCTACCTGTAACAACAGTACCACGACCAGAAATAGTCATTGTATCCTCAACAGGCATAAGGAAAGGCTTAGCATCGTCACGCTCAGGGCTGGGGATGTACTCATCTACAGCGTTCATAAGCTCAATGATAGGAGCGTAAGCGGGATCGCTGAGATCATCGGGAGCTTCGAGAGCCTTAAGAGCAGAACCCTTGATGATAGGTGTATCATCGCCAGGGAAGTCATAAGATGAGAGAAGGTCACGGATGTCCATCTCAACGAGCTCAAGAAGCTCTTCGTCGTCAACCTGATCAGCCTTGTTCATGAATACAACGATTGCAGGAACGCCAACCTGACGAGCGAGAAGGATGTGCTCTCTTGTCTGAGCCATAGGACCGTCAGAAGCAGCACAAACGAGGATAGCACCGTCCATCTGAGCAGCACCTGTGATCATGTTCTTAACATAGTCAGCGTGTCCGGGGCAGTCAACGTGAGCATAGTGACGAGCGTCTGTCTCGTACTCAACGTGAGCTGTGTTGATTGTGATACCACGCTCTCTCTCCTCAGGAGCCTTATCGATCATATCGTAAGCCTCGTACTTAGCCTGACCCTTAAGAGCAAGAGTCTTTGTGATAGCAGCTGTAAGAGTTGTCTTACCGTGGTCAACGTGTCCGATTGTACCAATGTTTACATGGGGTTTAGTTCTTTCAAATTTAGCCTTAGCCATTGGAAGTTTCCTCCTTAAAATAAAATCTTGTATCTGTCATAAGCAACGGATAGGTACACCTATACCGCATACAATGACTTGTATATATATTATAACAGATATTTTATGAAATTTCAAGTGTTTTGGCAAATAAAGTTATGCCAAAACACAAGAATTTATTAAAATACGATGATTTTTGCCAAAAACTGAGAAATCCTTAGTTCTTAGCGAGTGAAGCCATAATCTTTTCAGCAATGCTCTTAGGAACTTCTTCGTAGCTGTGAGGCTCCATTGTATACTGACCACGGCCCTGTGTGTTGGAACGGAGGTCGGAAGTATAACCGAACATTTCTGAAAGTGGAACGAGTGCATCAACCTGGATAGAACCGGTTCTGGACTCCTGTCCCTGAATCTGTCCACGACGTGAGCTGAGGTCACCGATAACTGTTCCGAGGTAATCATCGGGAACGATAACTGCAACCTTCATAACTGGCTCCATAAGGATAGCGTTAGCCTGCTTGAGAGCTTCCTTGAACGCAATTGAACCTGCGATCTTGAACGCCATTTCAGAGGAGTCAACTTCGTGGTATGATCCATCATAAAGCTCAACCTTAACGTCAACTACTTCGTAGCCAGCGAGGATACCGGACTTCATTGCGCCCTGGATACCTGCGTCAACAGCAGGAATATACTCCTTGGGAATAGAACCGCCGACAACAGCGTTCTTAAACTCGTATCCCTTACCGGACTCGTTAGGCTCAACACGAATCTTAACGTGACCGTACTGACCAGAACCACCGGACTGCTTCTTGTACTTGTAGTCGATGTCTGCGTTGCCCTTGATTGTTTCCTTGTAAGCAACCTGAGGCGCACCAACGTTAGCCTCAACCTTGAACTCACGGAGGAGACGGTCAACGATGATATCAAGGTGAAGCTCACCCATACCAGCGATGATTGTCTGACCTGTTTCCTCGTCTGTCCATGTCTTGAAAGTAGGATCTTCTTCAGCAAGCTTGCCGAGAGCGATACCCATCTTCTCCTGACCAGCCTTTGTCTTAGGCTCGATAGCGAGCTGAATAACAGGCTCTGGGAATTCCATGGATTCGAGAATTACAGGGTGCTTCTCATCACAGAGTGTATCACCTGTAGTTGTATTCTTAAGACCAACAGCAGCAGCGATATCGCCTGCGTAAACTGTTGTGAGGTCTTTTCTGTGGTTAGCGTGCATCTGAACGATACGTCCGAAACGCTCGCGGTTATCCTTAGTAGCGTTAAGAACTGTGTCACCCTGATTTACAACACCTGAGTAAACACGGAAGAATGCAAGCTTTCCAACAAAAGGATCGGTAGCGATCTTGAATGCGAGAGCTGCAAAAGGCTCTGTATCAGATGAAGGTCTTTCTGTTTCTTCATCTGTATCGGGGTTAATACCCTTGATAGCGGGAACATCAAGTGGTGAAGGCATATAGTCGATGATAGCATCGAGAAGCTTCTGAACACCCTTGTTCTTGTAAGAAGTACCGCAAACAACAGGTACCATTTCGTTAGCGATAGTAGCCTTTCTGATACAAGCCTTGATCTCCTCGATAGAGAGTTCGCCTTCTTCGAAGTACTTCTCCATGAGAGCCTCATCCTGCTCAGCAACGTGCTCAACCATCTCGTCGTGGTACTGCTGTGCCTTTTCCATCATATCCTCTGGGATCTCCTCAACGCGGATATCCTTTCCGAGGTCATCATAGTAAACGTAAGCCTTCATCTCAACGAGGTCAATGATTCCCTTGAACTCGTCCTCAGCACCGATAGGAAGCTGAATTGGAACAGCATTACACTTAAGTCTGTCCTTCATCATGTCAACAACACGATAGAAGTTAGCACCCATAATATCCATCTTATTTACATAAGCCATACGGGGTACCTTGTAGTTATCAGCCTGACGCCATACAGTTTCAGACTGAGGCTCAACGCCTCCCTTAGCGCAGAGAACAGTTACAGAACCGTCAAGTACGCGGAGTGAACGCTCAACTTCAACTGTGAAGTCAACGTGTCCGGGAGTATCAATGATGTTGAGTCTGTGACCTGCCCAGTAGGCAGTTGTAGCAGCAGAAGTGATTGTGATACCACGCTCCTGCTCCTGCTCCATCCAGTCCATAGTAGCGGAACCTTCGTGTGTTTCACCGATCTTGTAGTTTACACCGGTGTAGAAAAGGATACGCTCTGTGGTTGTAGTTTTACCGGCATCAATGTGAGCCATGATACCGATATTTCTGGTATTTTCAAGTGAACAATCTCTTGCCATAATATCTTCCTCTCACAATGACACTGATTACCAACGGTAGTGTGCAAACGCCTTGTTTGCCTCTGCCATCTTGTGTGTATCGTCACGCTTCTTGCAAGCACCGCCGGTACCGTTGAGAGCATCGAGGATCTCACCTGCAAGTCTTTCCTTCATAGTTTTTTCGTTTCTCTCTCTGGAATACTTAGTGATCCAACGGAGACCGAGAGTCTGACGTCTTTCAGGTCTAACCTCCATAGGAACCTGGTAAGTAGCACCACCGAGACGGCGAGCCTTTACTTCCAGTTCAGGCATAATGTTCTCCATTGCCTGCTCGAAAACCTCCAATGCATCCTTACCTGTCTTTTCAGCAACGATCTCGAATGCACCATAAACTATCTTCTGAGCGACGCCCTTCTTACCGTCTAACATAATGTTGTTGATAAGACGTGTAACGAGCTTTGAATTGTATACAGGATCCTGTAATACATCACGCTTAGCGATTTTACCTCTTCTTGGCATTTCGCTTCCCTCCTTCACATAGATTCATGAATTCATAGGTACTCGTGATGACCGATTACTGCTGTTTTTCAGCTTAACTTCACCGATCATTTCCGTCAAGACCAATGCAGAGGATATAAATATCTATATAATCTCCGCATTTATCCTGCGATAGTAGTTATCCTATTTTAACTAATGTACGGCTTTTATGGTATGCCGCAAACCTTACGCGGATCTGATCCGCAAACGCTTACTTCTGCTTAGGTCTCTTAGCACCGTACTTAGAACGAGCCTGAAGTCTGTTAGCAACACCCTGAGCATCGAGAGCGCCTCTGATGATGTGGTAACGCACACCGGGGAGATCCTTAACACGTCCGCCTCTGATGAGAACAACGCTATGCTCCTGAAGGTTGTGACCGATACCTGGAATGTAAGAAGTTACCTCGTAGCCGTTTGTGAGCTTTACTCTGGCAATCTTTCTCATAGCTGAGTTAGGCTTCTTAGGTGTAGCAGTTCTAACAGCAGTGCAAACGCCTCTCTTCTGAGGTGAGCTCTGGTTGATCTGAACCTTCTTCTTAGCATTGTAGCCCTTCTGGAGAGCAGGTGCTGTGGACTTTGTTTCAAGGTCCTTTCTTCCCTTACGAACCAGCTGATTAAATGTTGGCATAATCTTCCTCCTTTTTTCAAAAAATGGGTATACTGTACAACTTGCACAGCATACCCATATATTATATCCCAACAAAGCCCATTTGTCAAGGCTTATTGCGAAAAAAACTTCCTGTTTTCTTAATATTTGGTTATTTCCGCCATTAACCCCTGATTCTCTGTTCCTCAATTGGGCATTTTTATGGCATATCGCACAAAGAACACGACTTTTCTTTGTTGCAGTTGACTATACAATTCTTTCAGTAATACAGCTGAGGAGCCCGTCAGAAAGTCCGAAATCCATCCCCTTATAGCTCCACATTGCTCTGCCTATGCCGTATTTATCGAGAACAGAATGGATATCCCTGTACCAGTTCACAGCTGACTCAGCATCAGCAAGCTCATTTACACCATATTCGCCGCAGTAGAGCATAACATCACGCTCCTGTGCAGTTTCGACAGCCTCGCGGAAGATATTCTCGAAATATTCCGCAGAAAAGCCGTTTTCTGGAATTTCTCCTTCATAAGCAGAAATTTTTGCAGGACATTCAGCGGCAGCTGTTAAAAACTCAGCCTTGCCCATAGGATACTGAATACGATAATCCCTCGGCATATCCTCAAGCCAGTATGCGCCCTGATGGGTAAACAGCAAAGGATCATAGCAATGGAAATTATACACAATATTTTCATCAAAAGGCTGTGCAATATGCTTAACAGTTGTAACGCTGTTATTAAGATAGCTTCCGATAAGTATCTTTATGTCAGGAGCAGTCTTGCGAATCTCCTTGACTGTACGCTCTGCAAGAGCCATCCACGGAGCGTTATCCGCCTCATCAACAACCTCGTTGAGCAGTTCAAAGGAAAGTCTGTCTGCATACCGACCGAAACGTCTTGTAAATTCCGTCCAGAGAGCAATAAACCGACAGTTCAGCTCCTCATCATAGAAAAGCCCCGCCTCCTTTTGCTTGGCGTCAAAGCAGTAACCTGCTGCCTTGTGGAGATCCAGAACCACATTCAGACCGTACTTTCCGCACCATTCAACACAGTTTTCAATGTAAACAAATCCGCTATCAATAAAGCAGCCATTTTTATCCTGTACAAGCTCATAGTCAACGGGCAAACGAACATGGTCAAAGCCCATTTTCCTGATATTTTCGATATCGCTTTCAATAATAAAGGTATCGCAATGTTCCTTAGTAAGCACCGTCTGAGAGAGCCATCCGCCCAGATTAACGCCTTTCTGATAGCCATTCCACTTTTTCATTAAATATCACCTCTAAGATTTAATCTTGTATTATTAATTATAGCAAATTTAATTGCATCTGTATACCATTTTTATTAAATAAATAGTAAAATAATGATGTGCATTTAAGCTCAGGCTTATTAATTTAATTTCAGATAAATTAAAAACGGACGATTTAATAAAACCGTCCGTCAGTATATCAATATTTTCTTCTTATACCGAAAAGAAGTATGAGGGGATAAATTTCAAGTCGTCCGATAAGCATATCAAAGCAGAGTACAAGCTTTGAAAATACGCCGAAATCGCTGAAATTTCCCGATGTGTCAAGTTTGCCGAGACCGAAGCCGATATTATTCATACAGGTTGTAACCGCCGATATATTCTCCTCAATTGAAAATGTATCAAAGGATAAAAGCAGAACAGAAGCAGCGTAAATCAGCATAAAAAGTATGAAATAATTGCTCGCTCCGCGGATAACGTCTTTTTCAACAGGTTTTCCGTCCATTTTAACTGTAGACACCGCACGAGGACTTACAATATATTTCAGCTCGCGGATACCCGTTTTTATTATAATAAGTATACGGGATACCTTCATACCGCCGCCTGTAGAACCTGCACAGGCACCCACAAACATCAGCAGCACCAGGAGAGTTTGTGCAAAATTGTTCCACTCGCCCGTATCTGTGGTAGCAAATCCCGTGGAAGTAATTGTGGAGCTTACCATAAAGAACGACTTTCTGAATGCCTCCCCTGCCGATTCGTAATTTCCGAGAATACTTACGCCAATTGCAATTGTAGCAGCAGCGATAATTCCCAGATATGTACGAAGCTCCTCATTCTTGAACACAAGGGAGAATTTCTTTAATGCCAAGAAATAGTACAAATTGAAATTCACGCCGAAAAGCAGAATGAATACTGCAACTGCAATTTCAATGACAGGGCTGTTGTAGTGGGCTATACTGTCATTCCACAAGGAAAATCCGCCTGTTCCTGCCGATGAAAATGCATGGATAACAGCGTCATACAAGGGCATTTTCAGTATAACAAGAACAATGATTTCCGATACCGTAATAGCTATATAAATCAGGTAGAGTATACGCGCAGAAAAGCTTGATTTAGACACAAGCCGTCCAACATTAGGACCTGCACATTCCGCCCTCATCATATGCATTGTACGGACATCATTACTGTTCATAACAGCAAGCACGAACATCAGCACACCCATACCGCCCAGCCAATGAGTAAAGGCTCTCCAGAACATACAGGAACGCGACATACTTTCCACATCGGTCATAATGGTCGAACCTGTGGTAGTAAATCCCGATACAGTTTCAAAAAGGGCGTCAATGTAACGCGGTATCTCTCCTGATATTACAAACGGAAGCGCGCCTATAGCTGACATAGCCACCCAGGAAGCCGCTACGCTCATAAAACCTTCCATAGAATATACGGAACGATTTTTCGGCTTTTTTACTGTAAAGACAAATGAGAGTATAAGAGTAATAAGAGCAGGAATTCCAAAAGTTGAAATAACGTGACTTTCGCCATAGTAAAATCCCACTAAAATTGGAAGAAGCATACATAGTCCGACAATCCGCAATATCTGCCCCATAATGTATATTATCATTCTATAATTCATAGGTTTTTCAGTTCTCCTTAGTCAAAGATTTCTTTGAGATCTTCAAAACCTCTGTTAGTGGTAACAACAACAACGCTGTCATTTACCATAATACAGTCATCGCCTCGCGGAATAATCATCTGATTTCCTCTTGCGATGCTTGCAATGAGGATACCCTCTCTCAGCTTCAGCTTTTTAAGAGGCACTCCCACATAACTCTTGCTTTCGCGGACAACAAACTCAATAGCCTCCAGCCTGTCATTGACAAGGCGATACAATGTAGTTACGTTGTTTCCTGTAGAATTCTGCTTTGCACGGACGTATTGGAGTATCTGATTTACTGTAATTGATTTTGTTGAAATTATACTATCCAGATTTAATGTTTCCGAAAGCTGCATAAGATTAATGCGATTGACCTTGGTGACAACCTTTTCAACGCCGTTATTCTTGGCAAGAAGTGATATAAGAATATTCTCCTCATCAATTCCCGTCAGAGATATAACAGCATCGGCATCATACACGCGTTCCTCACGTACAACGTCCTGATTTGTACCGTCACCGCATATTATATTCACTTTATCAAGCCTTTGGCTAAGCTCAAAGCAGCGTTTTTCGTCAACCTCGATTATCTTTACTTTTACACCCATTTCACGCAAATTCTGGGCAAGATGATAACCTGTGCGTCCGCCGCCGATAAGAACAGCAGATTTCACTCGCTTTTCGCGGTATGCAGAGCTGATACTCTTAAAAAACTTAACCATATTGCTGTGGGAAGCCGTTACGTGTATCTTATCACCTGCGTGGAGAACGAAATTTCCATTTGGTATAATAACTTCCTCGCCGCGCTGAACCGCACATATTAGTATATCAAGACGCAGACGCTTTGAAAGCTGTGAAAGAGCAATGTTTTCGAGAATACTGCCGTTTGTGATACGTATTTCAGTTAAATCCACCTTGCCCTTTGCAAAGGTTTCAATATTTATAGCGTCAGGATAACGCAAAATCTTTGCAATTTCATTTGCTGAAACGTAATCAGGGTTTACCATCATACTGATTCCCAGTTCTTCACGCATAAACACAAGCTGCTTGTCAAATTCGGGATTACGCACACGGGCGATACAATGACGAGCTTTCATTTTCTTGGCTATAAGGCAGGAAAGAATGTTCACCTCGTCACAGTCTGTCAGAGCGATAAATATATTGCATCTCCCTATGCCGGCTTCTTCAAGAACCGCAGTCTGCAAGCAATTGCCTACAATCCCTTTTACTTCAAATTCATTTACAATTGACTGTATACGGGATTCACTTAAATCTATAACTGTGATATTATGCTCGGCACACAAAATCTCGGCAAGGGAACTGCCTACCTTTCCGCCTCCTACAATAATAATATCCATATAATCCTCCGATATGATCAGTTGCCGCAGAAAATATCCGCGATACTACATTATAGCAAACGACAAGATTTTTTGGCGTTTGCTATTTGCCGATCCGCACGCAGCAAACTTTAGTTTGCGGATGTGCGAGGCACTTTAAATCATTATTTATAGTGAATGTCAAATTATATTTGACGTTCACTATAATTATACTCTTTTATTTTGCCTTTGTCAATATAAGATACAAAAATTCGTTAAGATATCTTGGCACAAATTTGTTGCTCGGATATTCAAGAATAATTTTTCTTTGAGCAGGAAATTTTTTAACGCAGTATCAGCTATTTTTTTCGATAAATACGGGCGAGTGACTTTACTTATTATATTTATGCAATCTGATTAACAAATACTATTGACATTATATTTGAAATGCTTTATGATATGTACATCTGAATTTATTCAGCACCTGATACACTCGGTAAGGTATAAACTATACACATTAAATCCGTGTATATCCGTGACATTTGTACTTTTCGCTGATTCAATCAGCGTGACAGGTGTCCTGCGAGAGTTTCCCCCGCGGATTTAATCTTGCGGCATGATGATCCAATCATAACTCTACCTTGAATATTTTGTTAGCTATATTCAATAATTTACAAAAATCCCGTATCCGATTTTTACATCAGATACGGGATTTATCATTTAATATTTCAGATAAACATCAACAGTCAGGTCATTCCATTGATTTTCTCTCAGGCACGAACCTGCGGATTTTTCAGATGGCTTTCGCCTCATCAAAATCTATGCTGAATGTGTGAAAAGGCATTCGCCTATCCTTATCTGAGAGCAGCCTGAGCAGCAGCAAGTCTTGCGATCGGCACACGGAAAGGTGAGCAAGATACATAATCAAGACCAATGCTGTGGCAGAACTCAACAGATGTAGGATCACCACCATGCTCACCGCAGATACCGCAGTGGAGCTTATCGTTTACAGGCTTACCGAGCTTGATAGCAGTTTCCATAAGCTTACCAACACCTGTCTGGTCGAGCTTAGCGAAAGGATCGTTCTCGAAGATCTTAGTGTCATAGTAAGCATTGAGGAACTTACCAGCGTCATCTCTGGAGAAGCCGTATGTCATCTGTGTAAGGTCGTTTGTACCGAAGCAGAAGAAGTCAGCGTTAGCAGCGATCTCGTCAGCTGTAAGAGCAGCTCTTGGGATCTCGATCATAGTACCAACTTCGTACTTAAGGTCGGAACCAGCCTCAGCGATAACAGCGTCAGCAGTTTCAACAACAACCTTCTTAACGAACTTAAGCTCCTTAACGTCGCCTACGAGAGGAATCATGATTTCAGGGCAAACATTCCAATCAGGATGAGCCTTCTTAACATTGATAGCAGCCTTGATAACAGCCTTTGTCTGCATAGCAGCAATCTCAGGATATGTTACAGCAAGACGGCATCCACGGTGGCCCATCATTGGGTTGAACTCGTGGAGAGAAGCGATGATGTTCTTGATAGCCTCTACAGACTTACCCTGAGCATCAGCAAGAGTCTTGATATCAGCCTCAGTTGTAGGAACGAACTCGTGGAGAGGAGGATCAAGGAAACGAATTGTAACAGGGCAACCCTCAAGAGCCTCATAGAGAGCCTCAAAGTCAGCCTGCTGCATTGGCTCGATCTTAGCGAGAGCATTTTCTCTTTCCTCAACTGTATCTGAGCAGATCATCTCACGGAAAGCAGCAATTCTGTCTGCCTCGAAGAACATATGCTCTGTACGGCAAAGACCGATACCCTCAGCGCCGAGCTCTCTTGCCTTCTTAGCGTCAGCAGGAGTATCAGCATTTGTTCTAACCTTAAGAACTCTGTACTTATCAGCCCAAGCCATAATTCTGCCGAATTCGCCAGCGATCTGAGCGTCAACAGTAGGAATGATACCGTCGTAGATGTTACCTGTAGAACCATCAATAGAGATGTAGTCACCCTCAACAAATGTCTTGCCAGCAAGCTCAAACTTCTTGTTCTCCTCGTCCATCTTGATATCGCCGCAGCCGGATACACAGCAAGTACCCATACCACGAGCAACAACAGCAGCGTGAGAAGTCATACCGCCGCGAACTGTGAGGATACCCTGTGAAGCCTTCATACCTGTGATATCCTCAGGTGAAGTTTCAAGACGTACAAGAACAACCTTTTCGCCCTTAGCGTTCCAAGCCTCAGCGTCCTCAGCTGTGAATACGATCTTACCGCAAGCAGCACCGGGTGAAGCACCGAGTCCCTTGCCCATAGGAGTAGCAGCCTTAAGAGCCTTAGCGTCGAACTGTGGGTGGAGAAGTGTATCAAGGTTTCTTGGATCGATCATAAGAACAGCTTCCTGCTCTGTTCTCATACCCTCGTCAACGAGATCGCAAGCGATCTTGAGAGCAGCCTGAGCAGTTCTCTTACCGTTTCTTGTCTGGAGCATATAGAGCTTACCGTGCTCAACAGTAAATTCCATATCCTGCATATCTCTGTAGTGGTTTTCAAGAATGCTGCAAACCTCTGTAAACTGCTTGAATGCCTCAGGGAACTTTTCTTCCATCTGAGCGATAGGCATAGGAGTTCTTACACCGGCAACAACGTCCTCGCCCTGTGCATTTGTGAGGAACTCACCCATGAGCTTCTTTTCGCCTGTAGCAGGATCTCTTGTGAAAGCAACACCTGTACCGCAGTCGTCACCCATGTTACCGAAAGCCATCATCTGAACGTTAACAGCTGTACCCCATGAATAAGGAATATCGTTGTCACGTCTGTAAACGTTAGCTCTGGGGTTGTCCCATGAACGGAATACAGCCTGAACAGCGCCCATGAGCTGCTCCTTAGGATCTGTTGGGAAGTCTGTACCGATCTTAGACTTGTACTCTGCCTTGAACTGACCAGCAAGCTCCTTGAGGTCCTCAGCTGTAAGCTCAACGTCCTGAGTAACGCCCTTCTTTTCCTTCATTTCGTCGATAAGCTCTTCAAAATACTTCTTACCAACTTCCATAACAACGTCAGAATACATCTGAATAAATCTTCTGTAGCAGTCCCAAGCCCATCTGGGGTTATTGGAAGCTTCAGCCATGTAATTTACAACGTCCTCATTAAGGCCGAGGTTGAGGATAGTATCCATCATACCGGGCATTGAAGCTCTTGCACCTGAACGAACAGAAACGAGGAGAGGATTCTCCTTATCACCAAACTTCTTGCCTGTAACTTCTTCCATCTTTACGATGTACTCGTTAATCTGAGCCATGATTTCGTCGTTGATCTTGCGACCATCGTCATAGTAAGCTGTACAAGCTTCTGTAGAGATTGTGAAGCCCTGAGGAACGGGAAGTCCCATGTTGGTCATCTCTGCAAGGTTTGCACCCTTACCGCCGAGGATCTCACGCATATTTGCGTTACCCTCAGAGAATAAATAACAATACTGATGTGCCATTGGTATTACCTCCAATATTAATCTTATACCGGACAAATAACCTGTCCGCTTACAACTATTATAACATATTTTGAGAAAAAATGCTATATAGAAAAAACAAAAAAATAGCCTTTGTTTTTCCAACATTTTGTACAAAAAAACAAAAGAGAGCAAAATTCGCCCTCCCAAACGTTTCAAAACATTTAATTTATTCCGGAAACAGAAAAAGCGAAGTCCAGCAGCACCCTCTCATTTTGCCGCCGAAAATCGCTTCATCCGAAAACGACCTCCGCACACCCTCAATATACGGAAATCCTCCGGTTGGCACATCGTGCCTCGCAGCCAAGCCTTGTACTATCGAATAGAAATCAAGTTGAACAATTCCATCCTGTTTAGGCGATTAAACATATTATAGGCATTAATGTTTAATAATCGGATGGTATGTACAAAAAATGAAAAAGTCTTTGTAAAGTATATCGGCGGAGTTTAAAACCGACGGCTTGAAAACTTCTGCTGCATTACCGTGTTCACAGGACACATAAAATGCATCTTTAGAAATATCAAAGGAAATATGCCTGTATTTCGGCATCATTGCTCCTCTGATAACTCTATTATATTCCAAAGCCGCAGTTCATTCAAGGGATAATATTGCCATAATTTCGCAGTATATTGCAGTAAAATGTTAATACAAAAATATTTCCTTAATATTAATAAGTAAACACAATTTCCATATACATTTCGTATTAAAAAAATACCTGAGGTCAATTATTTATTTAAGTTAGAAAAACTCTCAACTCCCCAAAAGCCAGTATCATGCCGTTTTCGACACATTCATCCATTTAAGCGAATTTATATTTTGTATAATTCTGCGCCGATATCACAAATAGTAAAATTGTGTGGCATTTGTTTAGTTAAAAAATAAATTTTTTCGTTTTTAGGAATATTTTTTTATAAATCACATATTTTTTTATTTTAACTATTTTACAGCGAATAACTTCTGCAAATCAAAAGGAGCCACACGGCTCCCTTAAATGACAAAAATATTACGCAAGGCCTTCGGAAGCCTCTTTTATTTTATTTCTGTAATACTCCTCAGACCAGACAAATTCATACTTTTTAAATAATCCCATAGCTGCTATCGCATTATTTACCGCATTTTCAACACTCGCCTCATCCCCCGACTTGGCACAAATGTATATGCCGGCAATGAGTATTTCAAGGAGTTTTTCATCGTTGCGTCCCTGAGGCTTATAACCAAAACCCGTGAGAAGTCTGAACGCCGAATTATAGTGCTTTGCAGCACAGTCAGCATACGCAAGAGACATATACATATCCGCTTTCAACTTGATATCAACCTTCTCAGAATATATCTGCATAAAATTGATATTTTCCGTACGGAAATCCTCAGCATCACGCCAGTTTCCGATCTTGCTTCTGTTTCCCAGCGACTCAGTACAATAAATAAATTTTTCCTCATTATTGAGCTTTTTCATCATTTCTTCAAGCTTTGAAAGATAGTACGCAGCTGATTTATAGTCGCGTATCTTATCATAAAGCTGAACTGTCTGGATAATATCCCCTGCAGCAGGTTTTTTTGCGTTCAACACAAAAAAATCGGCGTATTTTTCAGCAAGAGCCTTTGTATAGCCGTATTGACTGAATTCTTCGTAAAGCTCAATGTATTTCTTCGTGTTTTCGCTTGTTTTTTTTGCAAATGTACTTTTTCTGTGTTCACGTTCCTGAAGTGACAGCATAACCAACGCTCCTTTTAATATAGTATGGCACAGGGGCAGTTTTATTTCTCAGCAGCTCCCCCTCATATTCAATCAATATAATTTTAACACAAATCAAAAAAATAGTCAATGTTAGTTTATAATTTTTTGCATTTTTTGTTATGATGCACAAAAACAACATCAAATTTTCTATAAAATAACATATTTAATTTTTGCTTATTTAAGATTATTTAAAGAATATGTGGTATAATTATAATGAACGCCAAAAGATTTTGTCGTTTGCTATAGTATAAGCTTTTGTTCCGCAGATAATCCTTGTGCGGTGCTGCTCTCGAAATTTTTGAATTTCAAGAGTTGATTTTGGGAGCAATATTATAAAACCGCCGCGTATCGCCGCGGTTTATTCGGAGGGATTTTATATGAAAATTCTTGTGATAGAGGACGAAATACAGCTTGCCGACGCTTTGTGTGAGCTGCTCAAACGAAATATGTACTCCGTTGATGTCTGCTATAACGGCATCGACGGTCTTGATAATGCGCTTACGGGAGTTTATGACTGCATACTTCTTGATATTATGCTCCCAGGAATGAACGGAATCGACGTTTTACGAAATATCCGCAGCGAAAAAATCAGCACCCCTGTCCTCTTGCTGACAGCACGCAGCGAAATCAGCGACAAAATAAACGGTCTTGACTGCGGTGCCGACGATTATCTCACAAAGCCCTTTGTTACAGGTGAGCTTCTTGCAAGAGTCCGCGCGCTTACAAGACGAAAGGGCGAAATTCTTGATGAAAACCGCCTTGAATTTCACGGACTTTTCCTCCATAAGAACACCTGCTCCATAAGCTGCAACGGAAACGATGTGAAACTCAGCTTAAAAGAATATAATGTTATGGAAATGCTCATTGCAAATCCCGGACAAATTCTTCCTAAAGAACGCATTATAGAGAAAATATGGGGAAGTGAGAGTGATGTGGAATACAACAACATCGAGGTATACATATCATTTCTGCGTAAGAAGATCGCTTCAATTTCTGCCGATGTGCAGATAAAAACTGCAAGAGGCATCGGTTATTTTATTGAATAAAGGGAGGTCTTTTCTTGTTCAGAAAAGTACAGCTGAAATTCTTCGGAATTATCATAGCTATCCTTATAGCTATTTTTATAGGCGTTCTCAGTTCAATTAATATTATTATGGACTTAATGATGGAGCGCCAGACTAAGGTGGTTCTCCAACAGGTCGCAAATGGCGTTGAATACGATGAAAAAAGCCTGTCTTTCTCCTTTACAAATCCAAATAAGGATAAAGAACCGCCGAAAAATGTTCCCAAGCCTCCTGTTACAAAACAGCCTGTGGATACTGCTCCGCCAACCGAAAAATCAACCGAAACAGTTCCAACAACGCAAAAGCCGGCGGAAACAGCTCCGCCTGCGGCTCAGACAAACGCTCCCGTCGTTCAGACCACAGCTGTGCCAACGAAACAACCTGAAATTCCTCAGACAGAGCCGCCTCAGAGCCGCCCAAATGAGGAAATAAAAACAGAACCTTTAATACCATCGGATCCGGTCCCCGAAACGCAGCCGCCTCCCAACTTTGAAGGAGGTCAGCCGCCTGCATATCCTCCGAATCCGTGGTATAACCCATGGGGAAATCCATGGTATGACTGGGGCGACTGGGGCGATAAGAACGAACATCACAACAATAACGATAATGATAACAAAAACGAAAATAATCCGCCAAACAACGGCAATCAAAACGGAAACGGCGGTATAAAGCCTGCTGTAAATGATAATTTCGTGCCTGTTCTGGACGGGTATACAATTATAACTGTGAACGGCAATGAAAATCAGCCGCCTGAACCGCCTCCGGACGACAATATGCCGAAAGACATTGAACCTGTGCCAAGATCTCTGGGTTCTATAGAATTTTTTGTTATAATGGCGGATAAAGACGGAAAATATGCGGCATCAGCCAACAATGACTCTCTGACGGCTGAAACGGCTCAGGAATACATAGACCAGATCATAGCCGATAATGAAACAATCGGTATGACAGGCAATATGAGCTACTGTGCTGAAAAAAAATCCAACGGAACGCTAATGGTACTCACCGACAGAACAGCGGAAATAGATATGATGAGAAAGCTGAAGCGCACAACGCTTATCGTCGGAATTATCAGCATAATTTTCTTGTCAGCAGCTGCTTATTTCCTCAGCGGATTTATCGTAAGTCCGCTTAAAGAAACCTTTGAAAAACAGAAACAGTTTATTTCCGACGCAAGCCACGAGCTGAAAACTCCCCTTACAGTAATTTCAACAAACGCTGATGTACTTGAGGGTGAGATCGGAGAGAACAAATGGCTGAATTATATACAGGATCAGGCTGACAGAATGAACGTTCTTGTTAACGATCTGCTAAGCCTTTCAAGACTTGAAAATAACAAGCGTGATTTCATCACAGGAGTTTTCAATCTGAGCCGAGCTGTTACAAATGCTGCACTCCCCTTCGAATGTCAGGCTTTTGAAAGCCAAAAGAATTTCATCCTTAATATAGAGGAGGATATTTACCTGAACGGCAGTGAACAGCATATCAAGCAAATGACCGGAATATTCATAGATAATGCGCTGAAATATTCAAAGGATGGCGGAACAGTCCGCGTATCACTCACAAAGGAGGATAACAAGGCAGTTCTTGCTGTATACAACACCGGCAGCGGCGTACCTGAGGAGGACGTGGATAAGCTCTTTGAACGTTTCTACAGAAGCGACGAATCGAGAACTCGTTCTACCGGCGGCTATGGTCTTGGTCTTGCTATCGCAAAGTCGATTATCGACAAGCACAAATTCAAGGTGCAGGTAGAAAATCAGGAAGGCAAGAGTATTTGCTTTGTTGTAACAATGTAAAGGCAACACCGCACAAGCTATGCGCAGTATTCCCTAAAGGGATTCTCTGAAGTGTATTTATAGTCAGGGGGACTATCAACAACAAAAGGGACGCTGATCTGCAAGCGTCCCTTTTTGTATTATTTTTCATCAAGTTCTGAAATGTCTGCTGTTGTTTCAGGAAGTGACTCAATCTGCTTTGCTGTAAGCTTCTGTACTGCAAGAGCATCGGCAGGAGTAACACCATCTCCGGGATTTGAACAATCGGCATTCTTCAATCCCTGCTCAGAAAGAGCGTATTTGTCGTGATTTCCCAGATGCTGGAATATTGCCGCTGCGTCCGCCATAGTTATGATTCCGTCACAATTTGCGTCGCCGTATTTTATATCAGGAGCAGCTGTCGGCTCATCTGTAGGAGCTTCTGTGGCCGTTGGAGGCTCTGTAGGCTCGGCTGTCGGTGGTTCTGTCGGTTCGGTAACATCGGGAGTATCTGCAAGATAAACCGTTTCATACATAAGCCTTGCCCACTCCTCACGCATTGCCGCATATCCTACATCTGAGGGATGAACGCCGTCACCGCTGAGATAATCAGGATTTGATGCGATAAACTCCTGAAAATCAGGTCCTTTTACCACTTTATCGCCATATTCATCGCAAAGGCGGTCTATTACCGCATTATAAAGAGGAACGTTATCCATAACATCCTTGTTTGTAGAAGCAGGGATTTTCGGCAGAACAGGAATTTTTCCGGCAGCAAGGATAGCGTCAATCATATACTTTGTGTTGTTGTAATATTCCTCTGTGCCGTTTGGATTTCCCCAGCAGTCATTTGTACCGTAAGCTACGCTCACATATTTTGCGTGAGAAGTCGAGAGCCAGCGGTCAATATTCTCCTTACCGTCAATGCTGCGGATACCGCCGATACCACCGTTTTCCTGAATGGGAAAATATCGGCTGTCGAGGTTGTTTATATGAGTTGCAAAGCCTGTTCCGTAGCAGTTGTTCATACCGCCTGCTGTAATGGAATCCCCCAGAAACAGCCAGCTGTCAGAAACGCCCTCGCTGACGTTGTGGATATCGAAGTTAATACTTGCCTGTTTTCCGCTTTCATCGTCGGCTTTTTCGATATTAAGGCGAATCCAGTTATACTTCTCCATATTTACAAGATGCTGACGGGAGCTCAGGGTATTACCCGAAACAGTTTCAACTACCTCCCAGCCGCTTTCAGGGTATGCACCGCCCTCAGCGGCATTGACCTCGATGGTGTAGTCAGACGGCTCCATATTGCGGTTTTTGTAGTTTCCGATATAATCGTAGGAGCTGGTGTTATACCACACAGCGATGATCTGCTTTTTCTCCTCGGAAGGAACTGCGGAAAGGTCGTATGCTATATAATCAGGCGATGTCAGGAAGCAGAATGAGAAATAATGCTCATCATTGGCAGCGGTAGGCTGACTTGCCTTTCCCGAATATACAGGGCAGTTACGGCTGATAACAGGGTTAGGCGTAACCTTAGCATACGAGGTAAATGCGCTGAGAGATACAACAGCAGCAGCCGCTGCCGAAACAGCGGAAATCATTCTTTTAACAGAGTTTTTCATAAATTTTACTCCTCCTGATCAATTAATCCCATAATTTTGATTTGCAAATCATTACAAATCTTTCTTACATTATAGCACATTATTGTGTAAATTGCAATAGGGAAGTTATAAAAACATTTGTGCTTATACCAATTACCTGACTCTATAAATAACACCGCACAAATCTGTGCGGTGTTTTGCATAACTATTAACCGTTAGCTCTGCCGAGGAACGCTGCGCCGATAATACCTGCATCATTGCCCAGCTTTGCAATAACGATTTCTGTATTCTTCTCGGAGTTTCTTGTATAAACTTCCTCCTTGACAAGAGCCTTTACAGGGAGAAGAAGCGCATCGCCTTCATTGCAGACACCTCCGCCGATGCAAAGCACATCAGGCTGGAAAATGTTGATCGTATTTGTAATACCTGCTGCAAGATACTTTATGTACTTGTCAACAATAACCTTAGCGTACTCATCGCCCTCTCTCATTGAATCGAAAGATGTACGCGCAGTTACCTTGCCATTTTTTTCGCCCATTTTAGCCATAATGCTGTCAGGATGCTCGGAAATAGCCTCCTTAGTCATACGGATAAGACCTGTAGCTGAGGAATATGCCTCAAAGCAGCCCTTGCGTCCGCATGAGCATTGTGCGCCATCAACCTCAATAACAGTATGACCAATTTCAGCTCCTGCAAAATTAGAACCTGAATAAATCTTGCCGTCAATGATAATTCCGCCGCCTACGCCTGTGCCAAGTGTGATACATACAGCGTTCTTAGCGCCCTTTGCAGCACCTGCAACATATTCGCCGTATGCTGCTGCATTAGCGTCATTTTCAATAAATACAGGCTTGTCTATTGTTTCGCGGATATACTCAACCATAGGAGTATCCTTGAAGCCAAGATTGTTGGAATATTCGATAATTCCTGTTTCGCTGTTTGCAATACCGGGTGTACCAACGCCGATCCATTCAATCTGCTCCATAGTAAGACCTGCATTTTCTACAGCCTGAATTGCCATTCTTGCCATATCATCGGCAATTTCCTTTGCCGGACGAGGACAGTTTGTCTTTGTGCTTGCCTTTGCCACAATGTTGTACTTTTCATCAACAACACCTGCAACAATATTTGTTCCGCCTAAATCAATTCCTACATAGTATTTCATTTTTATAACCTCCGTTTTTTATGCAATCCCGCACTTGCCTGTACGGTATGCCATTATACGACAGTATATATTATACTGCAATTACCTTTGATATGCCACTCTGTTCCGGCAGTAACAAAGAAGCTTTCGCCCTTTTCCGCCGCGTGTATGTCGCTATCGGAAATAACCTCTCCCCTGCCCTCAATGATCAGTATATGGGTAAAGGAATTGTCATTTCTGCGGATTTCTCCGCTTCCGCTGATATCCTCACGGAATACAGTGAAATACTCACAGCTTACAAGCTCCGAAGCCTGCTGAAAATCCGCGTTATCCCTCTGCTTGACAGGTATTTCCGTTGGATTGCGATACGCAGAGTCAAGCGCCTTTTCTATGTGAAGCTCACGGGGATTACCCGCATCATCCCGTCTGTCGTAGTCATACACACGGTATGTCACGTTGGAGCTTTGCTGTATTTCCGCAATAAGACAGCCTTTCCCGATAGCGTGAAGGGTACCGGCTCTTATGAGGAATACATCTCCCTTATTAACAGGGATTACATTCACCTTGTCAAGAAGCGTATTATCTGCAATAGCTGCACGAAATTCCTCTTTTGTCAGCTTATCCTTAAAGCCGTATATGATCGACGCATTTTCATCGCAATCGACTATATACCAAGTCTCGGTTTTGCCGTTATCCCCCTCATATTTACGGGCATAGTCATTATCAGGGTGAACCTGTACAGAAAGATTATCCTTTGCGTCAATAAGCTTTATGAGAATGGGAACACTACCCAAACTGTTCTTTCCCGTACTTTCAGGAAATTTTTCAATAAACGCCGCCAAAGTCATTCCGTCGTATTCACCGCCGCTTATTGTACTCATACCGTCAGGATGAACGCTCAGCTCCCAGCTTTCAGCAAGACGAGTTCCGCCGATTTTGCCAAATTCATCACGGAGCCGCGTACCTCCCCAGATATAATCCTTTGTCACAGAATTAAGCTTTAAAATCAAGTTATCAGTCCTTTTCGATTGTCATTAGATTCAATTCTTCCTTTGTGCCGTTAAACACATTGAAATCAATGCATGGTTCAGAGCCGTAATAGCCTTCTAATTTTCCTTTATCGCTGTACTGCCAGAATTGCCAGCCAAGATGCTCAGGCTCAAACTGGGTACATCTTATCCAAAGAGGATATTCAGAAAAATTTTCCTTTACATACCTATAATAAACCGGCATAGTTGTATAAATTATCGGCTTTACGCCGTAATGTTCCTCCAGCTTGCGGAGAAGCGGTTCAAGGATTTTCTCTGTTTCCTGACGGGTAGGCTTATTTGAGGATTTGTCCCCATAATACTCAATATCAACCACGGGAGGAAGCTGGATTTTATCCTTATCCACCGTATTTATAAAATTTTCAGCCTGTGTTTCTCCTGCACTATCAAAGCTGAAAAAGTGATAGCAGGAGCATAATATATCAGTTTCCGCAATATTGGCAAGGTTCCGGCTTACAAATCTGTCAACGTAGCCGCTCCCCTCGGTAGCCTTGATAAAAGCAAAATCCACATTCTGCTCATCAATAAGCTCCCAGTCGATAACTCCCTGATAATTTGAAACATCAACTCCAAAAACGGGGTATTTTTTTCTGTTGACCTGTGCAGTCCCGAAAAAAGCCGACGCACAGACGGTCATAGCCGTCATAACAGCTCCGACAGCTACAGCCATTATTTTCATTTTTATCAAAATAATTCTCCAGTTCCTTTGAATTACTCCGCAAAAAAGTCAAAAAAATGTTATAAAAGGTCGTGGAGCAATAAATAAAAATTCAATCACTATAATTGTACCCTATTTCCGCCAATAAGTCAACACCATACAGAAAAATTTTTTATTAAACGAAATATTTACGCGTATTTTGTCAATAATAGCAATACAGAGAAGCTCATCATCTTTGTCTACTAACATTTCAGGGATTGGTATGACATTTCAGAAATTATAGCAAACGACAAAATCTTTTGGCGTTTGCTATTTGCCGATCCGCACAGAGCAAACTTTAGTTTGCGGATGTGCGAGGCACTATAATTATAAAACAGGAGGTAAAACATATGAATATCACACCACAGGCATACAAAGAAATGATGGATAAAGCGTCACCTAAGTCAAATTCGGCAGTAAACATTTCATACGCATTTTTCACAGGGGGAACGATATGTCTTATCGGTCAGCTTATTCTCTCCGCCTTTAAAAATATGGGATTATCCGCCGAAAATGCCAGCACATGGACATCGGTCATACTTGTAGCTGCCAGCGCATTACTGACAGGACTCGGCTGGTATGAGCGCATTGCAAAACACGCAGGTGCAGGTACCCTCGTTCCGATTACAGGATTTGCCAATTCGATCAGCTCCTCTGCTGTCGAGGCGCAGTCGGAGGGATTTATTCTCGGAGTCGGCACAAAAATTTTCAGCATAGCAGGCCCTGTTATATTATACGGCTGCACCGCGGCATTTATGTACGGTCTGATATACTATATTGTTTCTCTGTTCTGATGCAAAAGGCGGCTCACCAACGAGCCGCCTCTTTATTTACTGATTAGCCATATAATACTTAATTGAACCATTACCGCCTGTTGACGTAAATGCATAATATCCCAGAATTGCAGACGCGTCTGAGGAGTCTACGGTATTATCTTCGTTTATTCTTCCTGCTTTAAGCTGATTTTCTGTAACTGTAGCAGCCTTTCCTGTGGAAAGAAGCGCATATTGCTCCAGTACAAGTGAAGCGTCAGCGGAATTGATAAATCCGTCATCATTTACATCGCCCATACAATAGCTTCCTGCAAGCTTATTGTACTGCGAAAGAGCGTGTGCAGGGTAATTCTCAACATCCTTTAATCCATTAAAGGTCATAGCGAGAAGTCCGCCGTCCTCCCTCGTTTCACCAATTGTATTGAGGACTGTTGATGCAATCGCTACGTGTCCTGCCTGTGTGGGGTGAATATCCATATTCTCTCTGCCCGCCTGCATCTTTGTAAAATACCATCCGTATTTCTCGCCGGAAGCATCCTCAGATGAAAAATCAGCAAGAACATCGGCTACTTCTATACCCTCTACATCATTCAGCTGCTCAGAAAATTTTCTTGTGGTATTGCCGAAAATTGTATTAAGCTTCTGATATGCTGTAAAATAAGAACCTGATATTCTGTCCTTCAGGCTTGCCTCGTATTCTTTGCTGAACTGCAGCGGATTGTACACATTCTGCACAATAACTCTTGCATCAGGATTTACAGCCTTGATCTCCTCAACCATTGCCTTGATATTCGGTATTACCTGTTTTGCAATTATCTGCACATATGCAGCACCATTGTTATTTGCGTCTGTATATGCTATATTCTTATATATGCTGTCGAGTTTATCGCTGAATCTGATCGCATTAGACAGGTCGGCTGTGTACTCCTTTACTGCCTCCATATCAATTAATTCGCTGAGTGTTCCAAAGTTTTTCTCCTCAGGAATATCATCAGGTGTTTTTCCCTCTGCAAGCAGGTTATTCTTTGCGGCAAAATCAAGCATACTTTCCGCCATATAGCTCATCATATCGTTTCCGCCGATAGAGATAACAACAACCTCGCTGTCCGCGAGCTGCGCTTTCTGACTACTGTCGAAACTGCGTATCTGTGCAAGGGTTTCTGCGGATTCATAACCTGATACAGCATAATTCCACACATCTCCGCCAAGATAATCAGCAACAAGCTGACCATAATTATACTCGGTTTCGGCAAGGCCATTACCCGAAGCAACACTGTCACCAAGCACCATAATATCAATATTACCGTCGCCGTAGCTTTCAGCAGATGCAGTAACAGCTGAAAGTGAAGATATCACCATAGCTGAAGCAATAACAGCAGAAATATATTTTTTCATTTTTATTCCTCCTATGTTTTGTTTTAAGACATATAAACAATATGTCAACCATATTATAAATCATTTTTTAAAAAATGTCAAGTAAGGAGCAAAATTTACCTTAAGCAGACAGCCTGATTTTTGTAGCATATTATACAAATTTCACCTAAAATAATTGTGGGAAATATTTCTTTTAACTATATTGACTTATTCTTATTTATGTGGTAAAATTAACTTATCGGGTTAAACCCATATTTTTTTAAAGGAGGAAAGTATATGAATGCTTTCAAAAAGTATGTAGCTGAGTTTATCGGCACACTGGTGCTTGTTACTCTCGGCTGCGGAACAGCTATGCTGGTCGGCTGCAACGCTGAACAGGGCGGCGGTTATATCCTCACTGCTCTGGCATTTGGTCTTGTAATCGTTGGTATGGCTTACTGCGTGGGAAATATTTCAGGCTGTCACATCAACCCTGCAGTATCTCTCGGCGTACTCATCAGCGGTGGAATGACATTTACTGATTTCATCGGCTACGTAATCGCACAGTGTGCAGGTGCTTTTGCAGGCTCAGGTCTGCTTGCTGCTATCTTCTCATTGGGCGGCGTAGAAGACAAAACAGGCGGCTTCGGCTCAAACGGACTTGCAAACGTTGGCGATAATGCCCTTGCAGGACTTATCGTTGAAGTTGTTCTCACATTCATCTTTGTGATGACAATTCTCGGAGTTACTTCCAAAAAAGCAGGTCACGGTTCATTCGGCGGACTTGTAATCGGTCTTACTCTGACTCTTGTTCACATTCTTGGAATTGGTCTTACAGGTACATCTGTTAACCCTGCAAGAAGTATCGGTCCTGCAATTGTTGCTGCAATCGACGGCAATACTGCTCCTATTTCCTGCATCTGGGTATTCATCGTAGGTCCTCTCCTCGGTGCTGCAGCTGCAGCAGGCGTTTATATGTATCTCTCAAAAGAGCCTGAAAAGCCTGCAAAGGTTGACGCTAAGAATAACAACAAACCTGCTAAGAAAAAGTAATCTTTAAAAAATCAAGCTCTCCTGTTCTGAACGGGAGAGCTTTTTTCTGTCTTATCTTTAATCATTCAAGCTGCTTTGAAAGAAAACGTACTGCCGCTGTAATAAGGCTTTTCTGCAAATCCGATGCCTCTTTATGCTCATCAGATGTCATAAATGCAACTGCACCCGATACATCGCCGTTACTGATAATGGGCAGGGCGGCGATTGCCGTCCGTTCAAATCCGTCAGCAGGATAAAAATTGTTGTTGTCACCGTCGGGGCAGAAATACTGTCCGCGGCTTTCCATAATTCCTTCAAGCTGTGCCGACGGCTTTCGCTCCGCCGCTTCTTTTTTGGGTATTCCTGCCGACGCCACAACATGATCTTTATCGAAAATAATTACAGGGCAGCCTGCCGTCTTATACATAACCTCTGCTACATTTGAGGCATTCTCACTCATCTCGCTGATCGCCGAATACTTCTTGAAAATCACCTCACCCTCGCTGTTGGTGTATATCTCCAGAGGGTCGCCCTCACTGATAACATTGACACTAAGAACATCGCCCTTTTTCCTCGAAATATGGGCGAATGGTGTGAGGCTTTCTGTTTTCTTAGTGTCTGAATTAAAATTTGCGGCTGACCTTTCAGCATTGCACTCCGGCAGTGTTCCTGTTCTAAGCAAACTGTCTATATCTGAACGCAGTTTAATGTCTATGCGATCCTCATAAACGGTTATACGCTGAATAATAAAATCAACATCTGCCTTTGTGAGCATTTTCTTATTCAGTATATCATCAAAGACGTTCATAACTGTTTTAGCCGTTCTGTTTACTTTTACAATCATATTATGCTTATCAGCCGCAAGCTGCATCTGATTGCGAAGCCCTTCAAGCCGAAGGGTGAGTTCATCTATCTGCTCCGAGTATATTTCTTCCAATATTTCCTCACGCTCAGGGTGCTTGGCAATATCCTTGACGTGCTGACGTGCCAGCATCTTTATCTCTGAACGGGTATCTTCCATTTGCTGTTCCAAAACCTCTACTACCGACTTACTTGAAGATGTTTCAGTACGTTCACGGTTTATAGATTCCTGCAATTTTTCAAGCATTGTTTCAGAGTTATCCTTAACCTGCCTGATGAATGAGCGGAGCAGCTCGTCAAGCATATCCACTCTTGTATGGTGAGAACTGCAAGCTTTACTGCCACGTTTGTGATATGTTCCGCATCGATAGGCTTGCGGAATATCTCCACGGCTCATAGAAAACATCGGACTGCCGCAGTCTCCGCAGAACAAGTAACCTGAATAGATGTTGTCGTACTTCTTAACACCACGGTAGTTGTTGTTTGTGCGGTGCTTTATTTGTTCCTGAACGCCTGCAAAAAGCTTGTAATCCACAATAGGAGTATGGTTATCCTCGAACACAAGATGATCTGTTTCTTCAAGCTTCATATCGGAGCCGTTGATTTTCTTGCGGCGATATTTGCCCTGTCTGAGAGTGCCAATGTAAAAATCGTTACGGAGTATCTCACTGACAGTAATTATGCTCCATTCGTTTTTTCCTCGAAGTTTACATTCTTCACCGTTAGCTTCACGACGTTCCTTTTCAGCCATGCGAGGCGTAGGTATATGCTTATCGGTAAGATGATTTGCAATACGCTTATATCCCCAGCCCTCGCTGTAGAGCCTGAATATCTCACGCACTACCTCCGCAGCAGGCTCATCAACCTCAAACTGCATAAGCTTACTGTTAGTCATTACATAACCATACGGAACAGCACATATCCAACGTCCTTCTTCCTGACGGCGTTTAACAACAGAACGCACCTTTTTAGATGTGTCCGTAACGGGCATTTCATTTATCAGAAAGCGAAACTGGATAGCCGTCCAGTCATCAAATGTTGGATAGTCTATACTATCTCCGATAGAGATTATTCTCATACCTGCGTCACGAAGATCTTCCAGTTCTACCAATCCCTTGCTGTTGCGGCGGCTGAAACGTGAAAAATCCTTGATAATCAGAATATCATATTCATGCAGGAGCATTTTTTTACGCAGTTTCTGGTATCCCTCACGCTGCTCAAAAGTATAGCCGCTTCGGTCACGGTCTTCGTAGAAGTCCAGCTCCACCGTTGGAAATGTCTTGGTAACGTAGTCTGCAATAATGGCTTTCTGGTTTTCAATGGAAGTATTATCACGATCCATTTCCTCATCAACGGAGATACGGCAATATCCGGCTATTTTCAGCTTATCGTCCATAGCGTTCCCTTTCTGTCAATGTTATTATAGTAAATTTAATTTTCGTATCATCATTGTATCATAAATATTAAATCTTGTCAAGTAGAAAAAAGAGGTGTGCTTCAAGCACACCCCAGATTCTTTAGTAGCAGTCCCTCTGTATTGGTAAATAAATCTTCGCTGCCCGACAAGAAATATACCACCTTGCACTTTTTTACAGTAGTTTCAGCAAGGAGCTGCTTTGTAAGTTCATTGAGGTCATATTCCTGCTGCTCATCATTCGTTAGCCATACTTCGATGTAGCCTTTGTCTTGTTTATTGTATATCTTCATTTTTACAGCTCCCTCCTTATTTTTAAATTATACCCTTTATTGGTAAAAATATGCAATTTAGTAAATAAAATTCATTATTATCTCGTTAATATTAATCAGCGTCGTATGAATCTACATATGGTGGACGATACGTCCTGCCAACCAACGCTGCTCTTGCAGGAGTGTTTTTTCCAAAGTACATGCTGTAAGATGGTCCAACAAAGGCACAGTCACCCTGATCAAAGCATCTTAACTTGTCAATGGGGATATGTGTCTTCTCTGAGACAGCCTTAATGCACAACTCCATAGGGCTAAAGAAGATTTTTGTACCGCAAAAATCGAACAGTCTGCCTAATTTATCCTTGCCGTTAGAGTATCTCTGAGACGCCAAAAATGCTGAAATATTGAGCTTCCTTCCCTTGCTCATCAGTATATCTATCGGAGCACCTGTATTCAGATTCATCGTTTGAATCTCGTCGAGGATAAGAGTAACATTGCCTGCACGGTGAGCGTCCTTGTAGCTATAGAGATGGTCAGCAATCATATCAAGCGGATTGCAGTCAGCCTTTACTGTTGCATTGCCCGTGGAGATCACTAAGATATTGCCTCTTTCCGAAAGCAGCTTGTCCCAACCCGGAGGTGTTTCTGTACTTTCGGCAACGATACTGAACAACGTCATGAGTCTTCTTTTGACCTCACCCTCCTTACCCTTGCACTTCAAAGTAGAGTCGATAAGCTCTATTAAATGGCCGCCGTCTTTCAGAGATTTTATTATCATTTTCTCTGCAGCCTCATAGAGCATGCTCAACTGGTTGTTACCTGTAAAATGCGAACCGGATACCAGCAAACTTGCAAGTCTTTCTGTCATCTGCTCCACATTTATACAACCGCTGAAATCCATAAGGTCTATAGGAAATCCTTTTATACTCATATCCCAAAATACAAAATATTCATCAATGAGTTTCTGTGGAATCTTATGCTCTCTCAACTCGAACTCGCAAAACGAATTTGTTGGGTCAAGAATTACAATCACATCATCAGCCTTTGCACGTTGTAATGCTTGCATCATAAGGAAATCCGTTTTTCCAAAACCGGGAGAGCCTGTAACAGCTATGAACGGATTGAGAGTATTGTAGTCCTTTATTACCTGACCTGCAACCATAACGTACTGCGGGTGAACGATGTAGGGATAGAAGTTATCCGGTCTACCGTCAAAAGCATGAAATCTGTCTGAAATTAGTGCATTATCAATGATTTTCCTTGCCTCATCACTGAGTATAGCACTTGAAAGCGAATACACCCTTATAGGTGCTTCAGGACCGTTTTCAAATTTGACCTTAAAGTCTCGTTTATAGTCCTTTTTTGGGATGAGATATTGCTTCTCGCTAAGAGCGCGGAGAACCAAGTTGCGACGCTCCGTAGACTTGATATTAGCAAGGAACACTCTCTCGAACGTATCTACTTCGACATTAATAGAACCGTCAATTTCAGCAATAAACGCTGTTTTTCCATCATTTCTGTAGTAAGGTGGTTCCAGTTGATTACTAATTCTGAGTTCACCGCTGCATATCGCTCTGTTAACAGCCACTCCAATATCATAGCCAAGCTTGTCGCTAACCGTTGTTCTTGAAGTAGCTGTCTTTGAGCACCAGCGAATCACAGACCCCAACTCGCTTTCTGTGAGCAGTCCGAACTTTTTAAGTATGGTAGCCGTCGCCAGATGCATTATCATGCTTTGTGTGTTTTCAGCGTTTCTTATTATTCTAACATTGCTGCAAGCTTTTTCGATAGCGCTGTGTACAATATTTCTCGCGGCGTTTTGATTCTTGTAAAAAAAATCTATCATTGAAAAATCGAATTGTCCCGACAACCGCTGCAGATGAACTATATCCCCGAATTCGATATCCTCATCGATGGTGAGATAATTAGCGGGCAGAGTTTCCGGAATGCTTCCTGGAGTTTCAGTAAGTATAGTAACGATTTTCCTTGTTGGATTTTCAACGCCGTTCTCGCCATGCAGATCATGGCATATATCATCGAATCTGTGCTTGCATACGCCTCTGCCTTCAATTGTTGAATTATAAACATATACCACAGGAATATCATTCGCCGAAGCTAAATCTGCTTTAACGTCGGTACTTCTATCAGTTAGCGACTTAACAACTGTAGACTCATAGTTCATCCTTTTAGAAATGGCTATAATTCCGTGCTTAGTCGTCTCATTCTCGTAACTGATAACCTTAACTCGATCTGGTCTCAGCCCCTCTTCTTCATAAAATGGAAGCAGGATGTTTGTCACTCTGTCTACAACAACCGACTTAACTTTCCAGCTGTTCGGAAGTGCATTCTTATATTCCTCAACTATTTCTTCAAAACAGCGGTCGTGATGAAGAAGCTTGTGCTCTTTTATCGGAATTGGGAAATGAGCTTCAAGTCCCGGAAGCACTGATGCTGCCGAGACATAGGTCAGAGAACCGTCCGGGAGCCTGTTACCGCCCATATGCTCTGGAATAGTAAGGAATTTGATGTTAGGGCAACTCATAAGCGAACGTTTGAACACCTCTGCCACACATTTCTTATCAAGAGATGTATCCTCGAGTTGTAATCCCTTGGTAATATAGTGCGTACTGAAATTTCCGTCTTTAAAGGAAAGCGGAACATCTTTACCTTTAATATACACATCAATAGAACCACATACTCCTAATGCACTTGCGTTTATAATGTAGCCTTTGACCACCTTAGTAGCGGAAATGTACTCTGGGCCTTTATTCTTGAACTTTTTCTGCCAATGCCCGTTATAACCGTTCAACTCTAAATGGTTGTCAGAATACTGCGGATCACGTTTCAAGCCATAAGGCACGAAATCCTCTCTGTAGAGTCTCTGACCTTTTACATCTACGAAGTCGCTTACAAACGGTGAGGATGTTGATATCTCCTCGCCCTTTTTAATAAGGAAGGATTCGTTCATTTTTTGGATTATCTGGAGCTCAAATTCATCTTTTTTAGCGTTGAATTTCTCCTCTGCCTTCTCATCTGAGATTTCGTTTGACCTCTTCTCAATCTCTTTTTTAGCGAACTCCTCGATCAGTTCAATTTCATCAAGATCACAAGTCCCATATTTCTCCAGGTTTTCTCTGTCTCTCTGATATGCCCATGGAGCATCGAAAAAATCTGATACAGCTTTCATGGTTATTACCTCCAAAAAAATAAACTTGCGAGACGTATTATTCTCGCAAGTTTATTATATCAAAAATCAGAGAAGGATATAAAATGTAAATCCCCTTATTTTTTTATAGAATCAGTTTTTTGAGTCCTAATCTCTTAATGTTCTCCTTTTCCTCGTCTGAATATATCAAACCGAATTTCTTATAGATAAACTTCTTGCCTATTTCATCACATTTAAAATTAAAATAGTACTTTCGGAAACTACCATCATATTTATTAATTTTAAATGCATGTGTAATAGTTTTAGATGTGTCGTTTATGATGATAGTTTTGACAACCTGCTCTGCAAATTCGTTAATGTAGGTATTAACTTCGTGATTAAAGACTGATAAAAATTCCCTGAACATATCATATATATTCTGAGGATCATCAGGCAACACAAATTGATCAATAGTAATACCATAACTATCGAGGTGATGAGCAAGCCATAATTGGAAGAAAAACTCTCCCTTGGCAGCAATGCAAGTGTTAGTGTGAGCAATGCCAATCATATGAGCAATATAAGCGTTTGCTTTTTTCAGCTCATTTAGATTACGGTATCCGTACAAAAACACTTTGATCTTGAACGTTAAAAGTTCTGCCTTGTTCTTTTCAACTATAAGATCATGCGCACCATAATTAATACTGAAACGCGTTTCAACTCTCCTGATCCAGATATGTACAAGTATGGAGTCAACTTCATCTTCCTGCTTTTTAAGTGCTGACATTAAGGTAGTTCCTTTAGCATTATACCCGTAGTAGTCATTGCGTATAACTAGCTTATCACTATTCTTTTTAACATAGACTATCTCTTGGATAACTGACACAAACAATGCTAAGTAAACCTCCTTTGAATAATCTTTTCCTTTTTCTTTTGACATCATATTCAATACAGTCTGTACGTGATCAAAGGCGTATTTATAATGGCGATAGTCTTCTTTAGGGATTTCTTCGCAATAAGAGATCAAGTCAAACACATCGTTTATTTCCTCCGGCTTATTCTTAAAATCAATATATTTTTTTAATATACTAACTTCCGAAGTGTTTAATGTTTTAAATTCAAATCTTCTGAATAATTCGGTATATTCAGTATTAGGATGCATATCAATATCGATATATTCAGCAGCCTTGATTCGATCAGTTTCGTTGCACAGTTTTTTGTGAGTAAGTAAGATGTTAAAGAATGTTTTCATAACGCCTTCTGTTGACATTTTTAGATTACGCTCATTGATATCAAGCTTATTCAAAACATTTTCAAGAACTCTATTTATTCTTTGAAGTTCCTTCAATGAACTTTCCATATCCGCTAACGCCATATTTGAAAAAACATAATCAAATTGCTTCTGTGCAATGTACTGCCAGTATGAATCAATATCTTCGATTGTCCCGATTCGTTCATCAGCATCAGAAACATTAGAACTAATATCAGCAAATAGTTGATCAAACACATCTCCATATTGACTACCGTATGCATAGTAAGTCTTGATATTAGCCAACCTTGGCTTTGCAAGAATATCTATAATATGAACCCTGGTATTAGCTTTAAGATCATAATCATTTACATATTTGGGCGAACCATCTTTTTCAATAAAGAAAAGCTCCTTTAACAATTTCAGTGCATTAAATCTTTCTGAAATTGATACTTCTGCCATGCCCTCTATATCAAAGTTCAAATGCTTTTTCAGCTTGTTTATTAAGCCTGAGCCTTGTTTATTTTTTAACTTAAACATTATTTCAGCACATGAAAATGGAGTATCGCTCTCATCATATATTTCTTTTGAAAGTTCATTTAACGTAAGCTTAGACTCGTTTATCTGTTGAGCATCAATATCAAATTTTCCCATTAATCTCACCTCAAAACTTATAATAATTTAAGTTGTGATTTAATTGAATAGTTTTTTTAAAAAAATAACCAACATATACAATTACGTTTTTTTGTTATCAAAACACAAAAAAGTACCAATTTTGCCCTATTTTTGATATTTTTTGTTTTCTGTCTTCTTGAATTTCCGTAATCAATTATGATAATTATTGTATTTTACAATATAATCAAATGCACTCAATAGAATTATTTCTTTCCCTTAACTTAAATTATACTGCTGCTTCTTCCATAATAACATTTGTTACTGCTCTCTCAGCAATGCCGCTGAGACTTGAGTTGGGACGTATCCAGTCAAAAATATCTTCCTTTTTCAACATCAGCGGCATCCGGTCATGGATGCTCCCGACAGTTTCCACCGCTTCTCTGGTTATGACAGAGAACACAGAAATCTGTTTTCTATCACGTTTCGCATACCGATACAACCCTGCGAGAAAAGCAATCTCAGCTCCTGTCGATTGAATCGCAAAGCGGGTCTTTTTTATATCATGCTGATGCTAGAAAGTGTTGTGTTCTTCAGCAGTATGGAGAATGCCCCACTCGTAGTACCATAAAGCAGGTATCACACAACGGCAAATATGCCACGACTCTCACCATAAATTCTTTTGGTCGACTGCTCGATACGACAGTTTATGATTAGCTTAGAGAAAGCTTCGATTGTGAAACCGCCAACCATCGAAAACTAACACATTTATATCATATTTGTATTCACTAGTTGAAATGTTGGTATTTTTAATAAAGATACTACCTCTGTTATCCTTGATATCAGGTGAAAGAATAAAACCTATTTCCAAGGTATATGACTGACTATTATTTATTTTTATTCTCATCGGCGGAATAAAAGTATGCAATTCGAAATTTTGTATAGGAGCAGATAAAATGCGATCATCGCATTCTTTATCTTCATCGCCACGGCTGTGCTTAAAACAACGAGTATAGATTCCTGGAGCAGTGAGTGTAACATATTTTTTACAGAGTCTACACATGAAAATCCCACTATTTGCTGAGACTTTCTCATCTGGAAATACCCTAATAGCTTCATCTCTGGTTACACTTTTCCAGCCTTTGTCAGTCCACATTGCAACATTAGTTAGAGCCATATTTTCACCACCTTTGTTTATGAAATATAAACAATTTTCTTTAAATATTATACCATAATTATAGATAAATGTCAATACAAAATACTTCTGATTCACGCAAATCAATTTTATTGATTAAATAGTTTGATTTATGGTGTTTACTATTAATTTTGAATATTTTGATATGTTTTTCAAATAAATTCCGCCTGTTTAAAATATCCCAAACATTAAAAATACTCACATTAAATTACGGGAATTTTGAAAATTGATTTGCGTGCTTCTGATTATTTCAAATATGATTTATTATTCAAAAGAGGATTATTTTGCTAGAATATCTATATACTCAC
>JAGAMB010000040.1 GCA_017624895.1 Ruminococcus sp.
CCGATACGTATTTCCAACAGAACCCTCAACCAAAGTTCCTCCTAGCGGAGAATATAGGCGGAACTCATTAGGACTAATGGTTTCGGCAATCCATTCGTAAGATTCTTGTTTAGGGGATGTTGTCCTCGACGCTCCGTTAAATTGATGTAAGGGCAGGGATTATTATGAAAAGATATGAATTTATAAGAATGAAACACAATATATTGCAAGGCGGATACGTAACTTCCAAAAAGGATGGCTACCGTGACCACAGAACTGTAATCAGAGAAATGGCTGCTCAGGGTTATCGCTTTGTAGGAAATCTTCCTATTGAAGCGGACGGCTATGGCAGAGTAAATGAATATGACCTTGTATTTGAAATTGATTGTGAAAAATAAAACATAATATATGGACTGTCAGAGCTAACGGCTAACAGCTGACAGCTTGCTTTGCAAAGCAAAGCGTAACGAAAATGGAGGTAAATTATGGCTACAGCAATTATAACAGGCGCTTCACAGGGAATAGGCGCCTGCATCGCAAAAAGACTTGCAAAGGACGGCTTTGATGTCGTTATAAACTACTATCCCAGCGAAAGCAGCAAGGAAAAGGCTCTTGCTGTTGCAGCTGAATGTGAAGCTTTCGGTGTTAAGACATTGTGTATCGGTGCTGACGTTTCAAAATTCGACCAGTGCGAAGCTATGGTAAAGCAGACAAAGGCTGAATTTGGCACTATTGACGTTCTCGTAAACAATGCAGGCATAACAAAGGATACTCTCCTTGCACGTATGAAAGAGGAGGATTACGACGCTGTTATCGCTGTTAACCAGAAAAGTATCTACAATATGTTAAAGCATACCTGCGCTGTTATGATGAAGCAGCGTCACGGCAGAATTGTAAATATATCCTCAGTTGCAGGACTTTACGGCAATCCCGGACAAGTCAACTATTCCGCATCAAAGGCGGCTATTATCGGTATGACAAAGACGGTAGCAAAGGAGTTCGGCTCACGCAATATCACTTGTAATGCCGTTGCTCCCGGTCTTATCCGCACACCTATGACGGACGTTCTTTCCGATGAGCTTAAAGCGAAAATGCTTAGCGCTGTTGCTCTCGGCAGATACGGAGAGCCTGAGGAGGTTGCATCTGTTGTTTCATTCCTTGCTTCTGAGGATTCTTCCTACATAACAGGACAGGTAATTGAAATTTCAGGCGGACTTTCAATGTAATTCAGGGAACCCCTAAAAAATACAGAATTAATCCCTTTGTTTGGTATATTTCATCTCGAAATTTCGGGCGGATAATATCCGCCGCTACATAATCAGAGGAATTAAAATGCACACAGAAAGGAAAATGATAGAATATATGAGCAGACGAGTTGTTATCACAGGTATGGGCGCAGTTACTCCCCTTGGAACAGGCGTTGAGAAATTCTGGGAGGGAATCAAGGCAAATAAAATCGGCTTTTCCTTTATCGACGCTTTCGACACAGAGCGTACAGGCGTTAAAATCGCAGGCGTTGTCCGTGATTTCGATGAAACGGCATACTACGATGTAAAGGGCTGCTTCGATAAAAAAGAGGCAAAGCGTATGGACACATTCACAAAATACGCTGTAGTTGCAGCTCACGAGGCTATGGAGGACGCAGGTACAGATTTCTCTGATATCGACTGCTACAGAGCAGGAGTTCTTGTGGGTTCCGGTATCGGCGGCATTGACCTCACACTTTCCGAATATACAAAATATCTGGAGAAAGGCCCCGGACGCGTTTCCGCTTTCTATATCCCTATGATGATAAGCAATATGGCTTCGGGTACAATTGCAATGAAAACAGGCTTCAGAGGCGCTAACTTCGATATTTCCTCCGCTTGTGCAACTGCTACCCACGCTATCGGTGAGGCTTTCCGTAAGATTAAGGACGGCTATCTTGATGTTTGTCTTGCAGGCGGTACTGAAAGCACTAACGTTGAGTTTACTTATGCAGGCTTTGCAAATATGAAGGCTCTTACAAAGGCTGACGATCTTGAAAGAGCGTCAATTCCCTTTGACAAGGAGCGTCACGGCTTTGTTCTCAGCGAGGGAAGCGGCGTTCTCGTTCTTGAAGAATACGAACACGCAAAGGCAAGAGGTGCTAAGATATACGCTGAAATCGCAGGCTACGGCGCTACAGATGACGGCTACCATATGACATCTCCTATGCCTACAGGTGAGGCGGCAGGTATGGGTATGACTCTTGCTATGCAGGAAGCCGGACTTACCCCTGCTGATATCGACTACATCAATGCTCACGGTACTTCCACAGGTCTTAACGACAAGTACGAAACAGCTGCAATAAAGCTTGCTTTCGGTGACGAGGCAAAGAATGTAAAGATAAATTCCACAAAGTCAATGACAGGTCATCTTCTCGGTGCAGCAGGCGCAATTGAAGCAATCGTTGTTGCAAAATCCATTGAGGAGGGAATTATCCACGCAACTGTGGGCTATAAAGTCCCCGACGAGGAATGTGACCTTGATTACTGTGTAAACGGCAATATTCAGCAGGAAGTCAGCGCTGCTCTCTCCAACTCCCTCGGATTTGGCGGTCATAACGGAACTCTCTGCTTCAAAAAAGTAAAAGAATAAGGAGTAAGCCTATGTGTAAAATTCTTGATACAGTTGAGCTTGGAACAATTGAAAAGCTTGCAAAGATTGTTAAGGACAACGAGCTTTCGGAGATAACAATTTCCAACGACGACTGCAATATAACGATAAAGGGCAAGAAATGTCCTCCCCCTGCCCCTGTAATGCCTATGGGTATGCCAATGGCTGCTCCTGCATCTGCTCCCGTACAGACAGCGGAAGCTCCAATGGCTGAGGCTCTCCCTGAGGGAAATGTGGTAAAATCCCCCATTGTAGGCACATTCTATCAGGCACCATCTCCCGATAAGCCGCCATTTGTAAAGGTTGGCGATACAGTTAAAAAGGGTGATATCATTATGATTATCGAGTCAATGAAGCTGATGAATGAGGTACAGTCCGAGTTTGACGGCGTTGTTGAGCGTATTCTCGTAACTGACGGTCAGCCTGTTGAGTTCGATCAGCCTATTATGATAATCAAGTAAGGGGGAGAAAAATGTCAGATATTTTAATGAATAAAGAGCAGATAATGGAAATTATCCCTCACCGCGATCCATTTCTTCTCATTGACGAAATCGTTGAAATGGAAGTGGGCGTTAAGGTAAAGGCAAGAAAGTACATCAAAGAGGACGATTTCTGGTTCAAGGGACACTTCCCAAATTATCCCGTAACTCCCGGTGTGCTTATGGTTGAAATGCTTGCACAGGCAGGTGCTGTATGTATGCTTTCAAAGCCTGAATTTAAGGGAAAAATCGGACTTTTCGGCGGTATTGACAAGGCTAAGTTCCGCAGACAGGTTGTTCCGGGAGATGTTCTTGACCTTGAAGTTGAGATTATCCGTCAGAGAGGACCGGTAGGCACAGGTAAGGCTCTTGCTTCTGTTGACGGCGAAAAGGCAGTTTCCTGCGAGATCACTTTTGTTGTTGCAGACGGTGATAAGTAAATATATTCGGGCATAAACCCTGACAAAAATGGAGTACAATAAATGTTTAAAAAAATATTGATAGCTAACCGCGGAGAAATTGCGGTGCGTATTATCCGTGCCTGCCGTGAGCTTGGCGCAAGATGCGTTGCCGTGTATTCCACCGCAGATAAAAATGCCCTCCACGCGCAGATTGCTGATGAAGCAGTCTGCATAGGCCCTCCTGCTACAAAGGACAGCTACCTCAATATGAACGCTGTCATTCAGGCGGCTGTAAACGTAGGCGCGGAGGCTATTCACCCCGGCTTTGGTTTTCTCTCCGAAAATGCCGAATTTGCAAGATTATGCGAGAAAAACGGAATTGTTTTCATCGGCCCGTCATATAAATCTATCGAAATGCTGGGCGATAAGGCGGCTGCAAAGGAAACTATGGCAGCGGCAGGCGTTCCTGTTATCCCAGGTTCAAAGGGAGCAGTAAAAAGCGTTGAGGAAGCAAAGGAAATCGCTGAAAAATGCGGATATCCCGTACTTGTTAAGGCATCAGCAGGCGGCGGCGGCAGAGGTATCCGCCGTGTTGACTCTCCCGATGACCTTGAAGCGCAGATTATCGCAGCACAGCAGGAGGCTCTCTCATTTTTCGGCGACGATACCGTATATATTGAGAAATTCCTCGTAAATCCACACCACGTTGAAATACAGATAATGGCGGATAAAATGGGGAATACCATTTATCTCGGCGAGCGTGACTGCTCTATGCAGCGCCGCAACCAGAAAATTCTCGAAGAATGTCCCTCACCTGTGGTAAATGCCGAACTCCGTGAAAAAATGGGTAAGGCGGCTGTTACTGCGGCTAAGGAGTGCGGCTATTACAATGCAGGTACAATTGAATTTCTCGTTGACGAGGAACGCAATTTCTATTTTATGGAGATGAATACCCGTATACAGGTTGAGCATCCTATAACAGAGGAAGTAACAGGCTTTGATCTTGTAAAGGCACAGATAGAGGTTGCCGCTGATATGCCCCTGCGTATAAAGCAGGAGGACGTCAAGCTGACAGGTCACGCTATTGAATGTCGTATAAATGCGGAAAATCCTGATATGGACTTCCGCCCGTCACCGGGTACTATAAATGCTCTTTATGTTCCCGGAGGCCCCGGTATACGCATTGACAGCGCTGTTTATCAGGGTTATACAATTACGCCCTACTATGATTCTATGATAAGCAAGCTTATTGTTCACGGCGCCGACCGTGACGAGGCTATCCGCAAAATGAGATGGGCGCTGTCTGAGTTTATTGTTGACGGAGTTGATACAAATATCGACTTCCAGCTTGAAATAATAAAGCAGCCCGAATTTATCGGAGGGAACTATGATAACGGCTTCCTCACAAGATATATGAAATCACGTAAATAAGGCGGTGGATACAGATGTTTGAAGATTTTTTTAAGGTTGTAAAGCACCGCTTTAACGGCGCTGAGGAAGAAGTAAGCGGTCCATCATTCAAATGTCCGCGCTGTCAGAGTACAGTACCTTTTGAACGCTACGAGGAGCTTCTGAAGGTATGCCCTGCCTGCAATTATCACGGCAGACTGTCCGCCAAAGAGCGTATCTCCCTTACTTTTGACAAGGGAAGCTTTGAGGAGTTTGACAGCAATATGATAAGCTGCGATCCCATAGGCTTTCCTGAATATCCCGAAAAGCAGGCGGAGCTTCGTGAAACTACAGGGCTTAAAGACGCTATAATTACAGGTACGGCTCTTGTAAAGGGACAGAGGGCTGTTGTGGGTATTATGGATTCACGTTATATGATGGCTTCTATGGGAAGCGTTGTAGGCGAGAAAATTACCCGTGCCTTTGAGTATGCCACAGAAAATAAGCTCCCTGTAATTATGTTTACTGCGTCAGGCGGCGCACGTATGCAGGAGGGTATCGTTTCCCTTATGCAGATGGCTAAGACATCGGGTGCTGTAAAGCTTCACAGCGACAACGGCGGACTTTATATAACGGTACTCACCGATCCCACCACAGGCGGAGTTACCGCAAGCTTTGCTTCTCTGGGTGATATAATCATAGCAGAGCCGAAGATACTTATAGGCTTTGCAGGCAGACGAGTAATCGAAAGCACGATGAAGCAAAGACTTCCGGAGGATTTCCAGCTTGCAGAGTTTATGCAGGAAAAAGGCTTTGTGGATATGATCGTTGAAAGAAAGAAAATGCGTACAACTCTTGCAAAGCTCCTTGCTATGCACACACCTGAAGAAAAGGAGGTCTGACCGTGGAAAACAATAAAACCGCATGGGAGCGTCTTGCGCTTGTTCATACAAAGGGCAGACCGACTATCAGGGATTATATCCCACTTATATTCACCGATTTCTACGAAATGCACGGCGACCGCTATTATGGCGACGACCATGCAGTAATCTGCGGAATTGCACGGCTTGACGGAAAGCCTGTTACAATTATTGCACAGGTAAAGGGCAGGGATCTTAACGAGAATAAGGACTGCAATTTTGCAATGCCTCTCCCTGAGGGCTACAGAAAGGCTCTCAGACTTGCCAAGCAGGCGGAGAAGTTCCACCGCCCTGTTATATGCTTCATTGACACGCCCGGCGCATACGCAGGTATGGCGGCGGAGGAACGCGGTCAGGGCGAGGCTATCGCAAAGAATATAGCTGAGTTTATGACGCTCCGCACACCGATTATATCAATTGTTCTCGGTGAAGGCGGCAGCGGCGGAGCTTTGGCTCTCGGCGTCTGCGATGAGCTTGCTATGCTGGAGAATGCACAGTATTCAGTTGTATCTCCGCGAGGCTTTGCGAGTATTCTCTGGAAAGACGCGTCCCGTGAGGAGGAAGCCTGCAATATTATGCAGGTTACAGCCGATGATATGGTGCGTCTGGGCGTTGCAGAAACAGTTATTGAGGAGCCTCTCGGAGGCGCACATAACGATTTAGACAAAATTTCCGAAAATATTAAAGAATATTTGTCACTCAAAATTGAAGAAAAATGTCAAAAAGATATTGACGAATTGCTAAAAGCAAGGTATACTAAGTTTAGAAAGATTGGCGAGTTCACAGAATAGCCGATTTTGAAAATAAAATTGCGGTAATGCCGCTTAAAATCAAAAGATGGAGGAAAAAATTATGGTATTTGATAAGGTTAAGGAGCTTATTGTTGATCAGCTCGGAGCAGATGAGGACGCAGTTACTTCTGAAGCAAGCATTCAGGACGATCTCGGTGCAGATTCACTTGATATCGTAGACCTCATTCAGACAATCGAGGACGAGTATGATCTCTCTATCCCCGACGAGGCTGTTGAGAGCATCAAAACTGTTGGCGATATCGTTGCTTACATCGAGAACAATACAGAGGCTTAATTAAGGCAACACCGCACAAAGCCCGCCTGACGGCTTTGCACGAAATCTGCTTGCATATTTTCCGTAATCTTGCACAAAAAACTCTTGATATACGACAGTATGTCTGCAAGTTTTTTGTACAATCTGACGAAAAATCTGACTTCGCATCTTCCGCACAAGCTCTGTGCGGTATCGCCTTAATTTCTGGAAAAATCCCCCTTGTGGGGATTTTTTTGTTTATACATTGACTTTTGCGTTTTCCTGTGATATAATCGTAAGTATAAACTCAAAAAACGGCTTTTTTGAGTTTGAGATGACGGAAAAATTGATTGTATGCGCAATGAATAATATGATTTGCGTTTATCATAATATATAACAGGAGATGATAAAATGTCACGCAAAAATTTAAAGCAACTCTTTCATATGAATTTAGCGGAGTACAAAGCTGAGTACAACCGCCGCTTCAACAATGAAGATACAATTCATCTGCCGGTATATATCGGAGAAAATCAGGCTTTTATATGCCAGACTCCGGAAATGTATAAAATGATAGTAAATATTGAGCGTATGGATAAAGCAGTTGAACTTATCGAACTTCCCTCAGCTGCCAAGGAACAATATATGCGTAAATGCCTTATTGATGAAATTATTCTGACAAACAATATAGAGGGAGTCCATAGCACACGAAAGGAAATCGGAGATATATTGCAGGATTTGTCAAAAAAAAGCAAAAAAAACCGCTTTGTTGGCTTGGTTGCAAAATATGAAAAGCTTGTACAGCGTGAAAAGCTTGATTTCAACTGCTGCGAGGATATACGAAAGCTTTATGATGATATTTTTTATGAGGAAATTAAAGCTAACGATCCCGAAAATCTTCCTGACGGAAAAATATTCAGAAAATCAGCTGTGGAAGTCCTTTCACCCTCTCAGAAAGTAATTCATAAGGGACTTTATCCCGAAGGCAAGATAATAGACACTTTTGAAAAAAGTCTTGAAATACTCAACGATGAAAGCATTGATTTTCTTATCAGAACAGCTGTTTTCCACTATCTTTTCGGGTATATCCACCCGTTCTATGACGGAAACGGCAGAACAAGCCGTTTTATAAGCAGCTATCTGTTATCGCAAAATCTTAATCCGCTGATTGCGTTTAGAGTGTCCTATACTATTAAGGAGGATATCAAAAAATACTATGACGCTTTTGATGTGTGCAATAATCCGCTGAATAAAGGCGAATTAACGCCATTTGTGGAGATGTTTCTCTGCGTAATTGAGGCTTCAATGGAACAGCTTCTGAACTCTCTTGAAGAAAAAAGGAGAAATCTGGATTATTATAATATATTTCTCAGTAATATTTATAAAGAGGACAAAAACCTGACAAAATTGTATTATGTACTGATACAGGCAGCATTATTTACAAATATCGGAATAAGCAGAGATGAACTTATTTCTTATATGGAGTGTTCGGGAAATACGCTGAAAAAAATGCTTGATACGATACCGGAAGAATTGCTTCTTGTAAACCAACAGAAAAAAAGAAAATTCTATCTGTTAAATCTTGATGAAGTCAATAAGCGTATAGAAAAGGCTTTTGATAACGCTTAATGTAAATTGCAGGCAATATCCACGACTGCAAAATAGAAAATTCAAGAGTTAGTTGGTGGAGCAATAACAGCTTGAACTTGACATCCCCCCTATAAAATGATATAATTGAAAGGAAATAAACGGTATGGAAATACCGAAAAATAAGGAGAATAATTATGAGTGGAAATGTAAACAGCTACGAGTCACCCTTTTGCACAAGATATGCCAGCGAGGAAATGCAGTATATTTTCTCAGCAGATAAGAAATTCACCACATGGAGAAAGCTCTGGGTTGCCCTTGCAAGAGCAGAAATGAAGCTTGGGCTGCCTGTAACAGAAGCGCAGGTAAAGCAGCTTGAGGAGCATATCAACGATGTGGATTATGATATGGCAGCCGAGCGTGAAAAAATCACACGCCATGACGTTATGGCTCACGTTTTCACATACGGACAGGCTTGTCCCGATGCCGCAGGTATTATCCATCTTGGCGCAACTTCCTGCTATGTAGGCGATAACACAGATGTTATCATTATGCGCGATGCTCTTGAGGTTGTACGCAGAAAGCTTATCAACGTTATGAACAACCTTGCAAGATTTGCTGAGGAATACAAGAATATGCCCTGTCTTGCTTATACACATCTCCAGCCTGCACAGCTTACAACAGTCGGCAAGAGAGCTACTCTCTGGCTTAATGAGCTGCTTATGGACTTCAACGATTTGGAATACAGAATGTCAACTCTCAGCCTCCTCGGTTCAAAGGGTACAACAGGTACTCAGGCATCATTTATGGAGCTTTTCGAGGGCGATACAAACAAAATCAAGGAGCTTGAAAGAATGATTGCTGAGGAAATGGGATTTGACAGCGTTGTTCCCGTTTCAGGTCAGACATATTCAAGAAAGGTGGATTCACAGGTGCTTGCTGTTCTCAGCGGAATTGCACAGACTGCAAGCAAATTCTCCAACGATATGCGACTTCTTCAGAGCTTCAAGGAAATGGAAGAACCCCGTGAGAAGAAGCAGATAGGCTCATCTGCAATGGCTTACAAGCGTAATCCTATGCGCTGTGAGAGAATTACATCCCTTGCACGTTATGTAATGATAGACAGCCTTAACCCTGCATTTACAGCAGGTACACAGTGGTTTGAGAGAACTCTCGACGACTCCGCAAACAAGCGTATTTCCGTTGCTGAGGCATTCCTCGGAGTTGATGCAATTCTCAACATTATGATGAACGTAACAGACGGACTTGTGGTATATCCCGAAATTATCCGCCGCCGTGTAATGGCAGAGCTTCCCTTTATGGCAAGCGAAAACGTAATGATGAACGCTGTTAAGAAGGGCGGAAACCGTCAGGAGCTTCACGACAGAATTATGGATTACTCAATGATGGCAGGCGAGCAGGTTAAGGTTTACGGAAAGGATAACAACCTCTGCGATCTTATTCTTGCTGATCCTATGTTTATGGTAACAAAGGAGGAGCTTGACGCTGTTCTGAAGCCTGAGAGCTACACAGGAAGAAGCTCACAGCAGGTTGACGAGTTCCTTGCTGATTTCATCAAGCCAATTCTTGACGCAAATAAGGACATTCTCGGCGAAAGCTTTGAGATGAAAAACTGATATAGCCATTAGCTTTTAGCCATTAGCCTTTAGCCCTAAGCTGATTATACAGCTATTGGCTTAAGGCTCACGGCTAAAGGCTTTTATTAAAGGGGGTTATTTATGAAAATTCTGACAATTCACGGTTATATGGGGAGTGCGGAAAATGCCGCATATGGGGCTTTGCGCGCTCTTGGAGCAGATACTGTATCACCGCAGCTGGACTATGACAGCGATACCCCCGAAAATATACTTGAATATCTGCGGAAAATTCTTGACGAGAACCCTTGCGATATGATAGTGGGGACAAGCTTAGGCGGATTTTTCGCTCTTGCCCTTGCAATTGAGAGAAATATGCCTGCAATGACTGCAAATCCCTGTCTTATGCCATTTCTGCATCTTCCGCAGCTTGGCTATAAGGGCGATATAGGCGGATTTATGCGGATATTCCCCATATTCTCCGAAATTGATAAAAGCAGGGTTTATGCTGTGATTGGCGGCAGGGACGAGATAATAAATACCCACGATTTCACGAAAAATATTATAAGCAGATACGATATAGTACCCGAAGGACTTCATTCGGGACGTACTCTCAATCTGGAGTATTATTTCAGAAAAGAACTTGAAAGAGGCGGTTATATATGAAAAAAGAATATCTTGAAGCAGGAAAAATCGTCACAACTCACGGCATACGTGGGGAAGTGAAAATTATGCCATACACCGACACTCCCGAACTTCTCTGCGAATTTGACCGCCTGTTTATCGGCAAGGATAAGGCGGAGCTGTACATCGAAAGAGCGAGAGTGGCAAAAAATATGGTTATCGCCAAAATTGAGGGAGTCGATACTGTAGAAGCGGCTGAAAAATACCGCAATAAAGTGCTGTTTATGCACCGTGATGACCTTGAACTTGATGAAGATACCTACTTCATACAGGATTTGATTGATATGGAAGTCAAGGACGCTGACAGCGGCTTTGTATACGGCAAAATCACCGATGTTCTGCAAAATGGTGCAAATGATGTGTATGTGATAAAGGGTGACAGGGAATATCTTGTGCCTGCAATTCCCGATGTGGTCATTTCGACGGATATTGACAGCAATATAATGCTAATTCGTCCTCTTGAGGGACTTTTTGATTAAGGTGAATTTATGAAAATTGAAATAGCAACCCTTTTCCCCGAAATGTGCGAAGCCGTTCTGGGAGAAAGCATAGTTGGCAGGGCGAGAAAAGCGGGAAAAATCGAGGTTTCCTGCCGACAGATACGTGAATATACACAGGATAAGCACCGCAGAGTTGATGATACTCCCTACGGCGGCGGAATGGGTATGGTAATGCAATGCGAGCCGATTTATAACTGCTACAAGGCAGTTTGTGACGAACTTGGCACTAAGCCGCATACAATATATATGTCCCCGAAAGGCAAGGTGCTGACGGAGCAGAGAGCCGTGGAATTGTCGAAAATGGACAATATCCTTATTATCTGCGGTCATTACGAGGGAGTTGACCAGCGAGTTCTTGATAAAATCGTTGACGAGGAAATCTCAATCGGCGATTATGTCCTCACAGGGGGCGAATTGCCTGCACTTGTGCTGACTGACGCTGTGGCGCGGCTTTGTCCCGGAGTGCTTTCCGATGATGTGTGCTTTACCGATGAGAGTATTTACAGCGGATTGCTGGAATATCCCCAGTATACACGCCCCGAAGTGTGGGAGGATATGGCAGTTCCGCCTGTTCTGCTGTCGGGGCATCATAAAAATATTGAAAAGTGGCGGCATGAACAAAGCCTTGAAATTACAAAGGAACGTCGTCCTGATTTGTATGAGGCGTATATTTCGGAAAAGTGAAATAATAGATAAAAAGTGTAAACAGTTGCATAAAAACAAATACAATTGCATTTGTCAAATTTCACTATAAACTCAGCGTATATATTGAATGGGCTTATCCTGATGGAAAATTACGACATATATCAACGTTAAAAACTATGCAATTCTACTAATATTTTATTAATATATCGTTCATATTCTCCATAGTGAATATGAACAAGGCAAAGTTGAAAAACTATCGTTCCTTGCACTTATATGTAGAAAATATGACAAAGCGGCATTTTTAACTCAAAAAGTCGTTGACTATGAAAAAAAATGAATGTATAATATATTACAGCAAAGAAAATAAATTTTGCGCAGATGTATTATTGTGATACGTCAATTTGAGAATAGGAGAGTTGAATATGTTTGTCAGAGAAGTAATGGTCAAGAATCAGGTAGGCCTTCACGCAAGACCTGCAACATTTTTCATCCAGAAAGCAAATGAGTTCAAGTCATCAATCTGGATCGAAAAGGAAGAGCGTAGAGTAAATGCTAAGAGCTTACTTGGTATTCTTTCACTTGGTATCGTAGGCGGTACAAATGTAAAGATTATCGCTGACGGTGCAGATGAAAGAGCAGCAGTAGACGCTCTCATCGACCTTGTTGACAGCGGTTTCAGCGAGGAAAACAGATAATATATAATCTTCAAGCTGAAATGGGCGTTACATCTGTAACGCCCATTATTGTTTCTGCTTCCGCTATCTGTTCATTTCGTTGTACATATTTTCGGCAAATATACCGTATCCGCGAGTGGGATCAGCGACAAATACATGAGTTACTGCCCCTATAAGACGATCATTCTGAATTATAGGGCTGCCGCTCATACCCTGAACGATGCCGCCTGTTTCGTCGATAAGAGCCTCGTCTGTTATGCGTATGACCATATTTTTGGAGGGTTCATGGCTGTTGTAGTCAACTTCCTCGATGAATATTGAGTACATCTGCGGCTCTGTTCCGTTGGTGGTGGATAAGATAAACGCTTCACCCTCGGATACATCCTGACGGTAGCCCAGCTTATATTCCACAGGTTTGCCCATTCTGCTGCCGGCTGTTTTGCCAAGGCTGCCGAAAATGCCGCAGTTGTTATTGTTAGTAAGACTGCCATAGGAGGGGAGTCCCGTAAACTGACCGTGTAAAGCACCGGGAGAGCCTGCCTTTCCCTTTAATACAGAGGTGATTTTTACAGGCACAGCTTCGCCGCTGTGGAGGGGGACAAGCTCCCCTGTATCAGCGTCGCATATGGGGTGTCCAAGGCCTGAAAAACTGCCTGTAGCCTTGTCTGTAAAGGTCAGCGTGCCGATACCAGCAACGCTGTCGCGTACCCACATACCACTCCGCCATATTTTCTCCTTTTCGGAAAAAACAGGGCATAGTGAAGCAGTAACAGCCCTGCCGTCACGTTTTATATCAAGGGTAACGGTATCGCCGCCGCTTTCCGCGATAATACGGCTCAGCTCGTGGTTGGAGGTCAGAGGGATATTGTCGGCATGGGTGATGATATCGCCCTTTTCAATTCCTGCGTCGGCAGCAGGGCAGCATATGCCGTCTACATTGCTCATATCCGTCACCATAACGCCCTCCATAAGCAGCTTTATTCCGAAGGGATAACCGCCTGCGATCAGCGTGGGAGCCTCTTTATGGCTGACTGTAACGGCTTTTACGGGGATTTGTCCCATTATAGAAACAGTTGCCTGATTATCCGCGGTAAATTTGCTTTGCAGGTCGGGATAAGCGGCAAATTTTACTGTATAGGAGTCGGTAGTGATGCTGTCGGGCAGGTTAGACGATAAGAAGCCTGCCGCAGAGTATAAACCGAGCAAAGCCGCAGATAATACAGCTGCGGATAATTTCAGAAATTTATTTTTAACCAGATTTTTCAACTCCTTTCAACAATTAAGGGGAACTCTGAAAACCCTCCGTACGGCTGATTTTCAGAGAACCCTGAGGCAGCACCGCGCAAGCTCTGTGGGGTATTGCCCTGAATTTATTATGTATAAAAAAGCTGTTGGTATGATTGAAAAATAATCTCAAATAAAAAGGTGTAACATATGGAAAAAAACAGGAAAGCGCCGATGATAATAGCCCTCAGGATAATTATTGCCATACTCACGGCTGTTTATTCATTGACTATGGTATGTATGGCAGGTGCAGGGCTGATATACAACGGCGAAAGCTATGGCAGGGAGCTTGTTAATGTAGGGATATGGCTGATAGTATCGGGTATTCTTATGACGGCGGGGGCGGTGCTGTGCTTTATGAAAAAGCGTATTTTTGCTGTGCTATCAATAGTTCTGACTATTGTGGGACTTGTGCTTTGTCTTGTTATGGTATACATAATATGCTCTCACGCAGACAGCGCAGGCTGGGCGGATAATTTTACAATGGAGCCTGTGAGCAGAATGTACAGGGCGCGGTTACTGCCTGTTATAGTGCCTGCTGTAATGGTGATTGCAGCAGATATTTTCAAATTAAGAATTATGAATTAAGAATTAAGAATTGATGTGGGCAGCGGATTTGAATAATGCGTAATGCGTAATTATATATAATTTAGCCATTAGCTTTTAGCCGTTAGCCATTAGGTTGGGGTGCGGCAATTTTACCAGAAACCGCTAATTTGCGTAGGGGCTGCCCTTGGCAGTCCGCGTACGGATAAAATCCACCCCTACACAGGATTACGATATATTGCCAATTTGTAGTATGTTGTAACACTTAAAACTTTACATTACGTTGCAGATTTTTCGTTCTGTTGTAGTATTTGTGTATATTGAAGTTTAGCTCAACCAAAGGGACAACCATAGGAAGGGGGAGAAGAAAA
>JAGAMB010000041.1 GCA_017624895.1 Ruminococcus sp.
GGAATAGATGTAAATGTCAGCGTAACAGGATTTGCCAATGACCTGACCACTTTCCGTGGAAAAGATGACGTTCTTACGCTGATGATACATCTCGGATATCTTGCCTACGATTCGGTGAATAAAACAGTCCGAATTCCCAATGAAGAAATAAAACTGGAATTTCAGAAGGCTGTCAAGGAAGTTAAGCATACAGAAACTCTTGAACGTCTAAAAGCAAGCGAACAGCTATTTCTCGATACTATCGAGGGCAATGAAGATGCTGTCGCTGAACAGATAGAAAAGATACACATGGAGGAAACTTCACCTATTCACTACAACAAAGAAGATAGTCTTCGCAGCGTTATCAAACTCGCATACTATACCTACCGTGACAACTATGTTCAATGGGAGGAGTTGCCTGCCGGAGCAGGCTATGCAGATGTTGCATATATTCCTAAATATGATTCCGGCTACCCCATACTTGTTATTGAGCTGAAATGGAATAAGAACGCTGAAACTGCCATTGAGCAAATAAAAAACAGGCATTATCCCGATTCATTCAAGGGACTTGGCAGAGAAATAATTCTTGTCGGTATCACTTATGATAAGGATGCTCCTGTAGAAAACAGAAAGCATATTTGCAAAATTGAAAAGGTAGAAATAGAATAACATCCACACCATAAAAAGAAACCGCTATAAAAATTCAAAAGTGCCGTGCAGCTCGTTGCTGCACAGCACTTTTGTTTTTTATCTTCTTATACTAATCCCTAAAATGTTAGTAGACAAAGATGATGAGCAGAAATGCTGTATGTCAAGGCGGACGATGAAAGCATACTGTCGTATGGTGAGGAAGTCCAACGATGACATACGGCATTTCTGCCATTAGATTTGTCTACTGTTGTTTCAGGGATTAGTATTATACACGGTCATTCTCATTGTAAGATATGACGCAATTCCGCCAATAATATTGGAAACTGGCTCTGCAGCAAATACTCCAAGAACTCCTAACCCCAATCGTGGCAATACAAGTGTAAGCGGAACTACAATTACAACTTTACGCAGCAGAGAAAAGAAAATAGCGTGTTTTGCATCTCCCACCGCCTGAAAAGTTGACTGTCCCGCAAACTGTAAAGACATAAACACGAAGCCAAAAAAGTAAATTTTCATTGCTTCAATTCCCTGTAACAACATCTGAACATCATCAGAAAAAATGCCGAACCAGAATTGCGGAAATATAATGACAAGCAGCCATGCAATCAACGTATACCCTGCACCTATAATTGTATTGAAGTTTATACTTGAACGTACTCTTTCATATTGCTTTGCACCGTAATTATAGCTGATTACAGGCTGGGTGTCGTATGGTGAGGAAGTCCAACGATGACATACGGCATTTATGCCATTAGTTTTGTCTACTGTTGTTTCAGGGATTGGCATTAGAAACTTGACTTTTTCAGAACAATATAGTATAATTATAATAAACCTGCGCATAATGGGATTTAGAGTTTATTGTAAACCTGCGTATTCAGGAATAAACAAGCGTACTAAAACCTGCGTATTATGGAAATGAGGTGTTATCATGATACTGAAACGTAAAATATACGACAAGCTGCTGACATTGAAAAATGAGCTGAACGGCAAAAAAGCTTTCCTTATCGAAGGGGCAAGACGTATCGGGAAGTCAACGATATGCGAAGAATTCGGCAGAAACGAATATAAAAGCTATATTCTGATTGACTTTGCCAAGTGCCCAGATGAAGTGAAAGACTATTTCGTGAAGCATATTAACGATCTTGATACTTTCTTCATGCTATTGTCAACGTACTACGGCGTAAAACTGTATGAGCGCAAGTCACTTATCATTTTTGATGAGGTGCAAATGTACCCGAAGGCAAGGGAGTGTATCAAATACCTCGTTGCCGACGGAAGATACGATTATATTGAAACAGGCTCTCTCATCTCAATTAGAGAGAATGTCAAGGATATCGTCATTCCTTCGGAGGAGCGTCACCTCAGTATGTATCCGCTGGATTTTGAGGAATTCTGCAATGCTTTGGGCGAGGAGCAGATATGTAGCTATATCCGCAAGTGCTTTGCCGATAAAACACCGCTTGAGACCGGACTTCATCATAAAGCGATGCTGCTGTTCAAGCAGTATATGCTTGTAGGCGGTATGCCGCAGAGCGTTATCGCTTTTCTTGAAAGCAGAAAGGACTTCGACAAAGCCGATATTGAGAAGCGTGATATTCTTGCTCTTTACCGCAGTGATATCATGAAGATAGACAGCAAATACAGGAGCAAAGTCCTCACTATATTCGATCAAATACCAGGTCTGCTCTCTCAGCACGAAAAGCGAGTGGTTTTCAATGATGTTTCAGCAGGAAGCAAGGCTGATCAATATGAGGAGACATTCTTCTGGCTGTCCGACTCGATGATTTCGAATGAGTGCTTTCTGTGCAACGATCCGAATGTTGGACTTTCTGTAAACGAGAACAGAGCTTATGTAAAATGCTATCTCGGAGACACAGGACTGCTTGTAAGCCATGCCTTTGATGAGAACGAACTGCTTGAAGATGAGGTATACAAGCAGATACTCTGTGACAAGCTGAATATGAACGAGGGTATGCTTTATGAGAATGCTATTGCTCAGATGCTGACAGCGAATGGTCACAAGCTGTATTTCTATACGCAATACAATACCGAGAAGCACCGCAACGACATAGAGATAGATTTCCTGATCTCCAACAACAGTAAACTGAAGTACAAGATGTTCCCGATAGAGGTCAAGTCTGGAAAGAAGTATTCTATTGAATCACTTAAACGCTTCAAGGAGAAGTACAAGGCAAGGATAGGAGAGTGCTATGTGATACACCCACGCAATCTCAGTTTCAAAGATGACATTGTATGCATACCGCCTTACATGACTATCTGTCTATAACAAAACAATTAACCGCCGTACAGAAACAACTCTGAACGGCGGTGTTTTTGTTATCCGATTTTGCCATCTCCTGACATTTCGGGAATTGATATAAAAATCTTTGCCTTATTATTTCAAGAATCGGTATTATGTAATCTTTCCGCTATATTACGCATGGCATTGCAGAACCTGAACTCCTGTGTCAATGATGTCTGTAAGGGGTCGCCCTCACGTATACGCATAGTGCGTCTTATTTCCTTTGGTATAACAACTCGTCCAAGGTCATCTATTCTTCTTACTATACCGGTTGCTTTCATAATTAACCTCCGCAATATAAAATTTGATTGCGGTGTTATTATTTGACTCTTTGGCTGATTTATACCAAAAATTAATATCCAAATTTTTCTGCAATTATGGGCATCTCAAAAAACTCGTTTGATTAAAGAAAAAACAGATAGGTATGACAGTTGCAAGGAAAACTTCCGAAGGCGTGTTGTCGCACTCCAAGGGAGGGTGACGAAATAGATGTCGTGCTTAGCTGTTTTTTCTAAAAAGGGGTTTTTAGAGATGCCCGTAAATAAAATTATCATTATTATTATCAGGAACAGTCTCAAATGCAACGGTCTTGCCTTTGAGTGTCTTTATTACATTTCCCCTACGATAACGGCTCCAAAACTGTCCATTATCGAAGCAATTACCCTTCTGAAGGGAATCTGCCTCATCTTTGTAACAACAATTATCGGTTTACCCTGTGCCTTGACGAATTCGCCCCAATTCTTCTTGTGGATAGGCACATCTTCAAAATCATCAATTACGGATTAAGCTTCAAATAGAGCTTTTTATGAGCCTCATCCATAACCAACTCACCGTCATCATTATAGCTGATACCTTCAATGAACTTAAAAATATCAGCTAATTTCATGTCAGTATATACTGTATCTACAATAATGATTTGGAGGTACACAGCTATGTTGAAAACACCTGAATTGGCAATGCCGAAATCAAACAAGGTCACTACCGTATACAACGGCAGTCGTGAGGTCTGGACGGACTACGAAGAAGCAAAGGCGTATTTCCTTGAACTCATGATGTCCACCGAGGGCGAGGAGCGTGACTGTACGGAGTGTGTATACATTCAGCTCACACACGGGCTTGACGAGTGCAGTGATGAGGACGAATAATCAGCAGGGCGAGTTGTTTTTGCAGCTCGCCCTTGCTATGCCCTGCGGCGAACGGAAATGCCCCTCAAAGCGTTTGTACCCTGAAATAGCAAATGCTCCCTGAGAGTTCAGAGAGCATTTAACGGCATACGGCATATTACACCGGTGATTATTCTTGTTTCATTTAAGTCCTTCAATGAACACATTGATTTCTGTGCTGAGTTGTTCATATTCCTTGTATATGATCTCACCATGTCCGCAATCAAATTCAGTACATTTCACATCTGATATATCATTGATATATCTATATGCAAAGCCACGCCATGTATCAGCATCCATACCTGTTCCCTCACCGCTTGTCAAAAACAGAAGCATAGGTGTATCAGGCTTTTCGACGCTGTTTATAAGTTTGCAGGCATCAGGAATCGTTATCATTTCGTTGCTGAAAACAATATTACCGAATTTCCTGCAATCAATTGCCCGCATCATTTCTTTGTCCTCCTGAGAGTAAATATCGGGATATACACTGTCTGTTACAAATAATCTTATGATGCCGCTCCCTTTCAGGAAAGATATTATCGGAGACTGATTGGGTTCTTGTGGAATATCAACATTTTCGTAACTTTCTGGGAATGCCATGTCAATGCTGATAATTGCTTCCACCTCATCGGGATAGTTTTGCACCCATGTCAGCGCATCAATTCCGGATTTTGAATATGGGCAAAGAATATAGGGGGCTTCAAATCCTTTCATTGCAAGCACTTTCCTGCACTCATCCACCATAACATGATAATCCCTTTTTGTATCAACAACATCACTCATCCCATAGCCAAATTTCTCTATCACGACAGTTTTACAGCTGCTGTTCAGTTTACTGTAAAGCGGCTTGAACGTCATTACAGGAGAAGTGTCGCCTGCCGGAGCAAGAAATACAAGGGTATGCTCGCCTTCTCCTTCGGAATAGATGTTCATACGATGTCCGTCAATTTCAACGAGTTCTCCGGGATAGCTATTCAGCAGCTTATCTTCCTTATGGAGCATGATCCTGTGATAAACGAAAAGAATCAGCAGGGAAACCGTAAGCAATATCAGTAAACACAAGAACACTTTGCCTGTGATTTTAAACACTTTTTTCATAATAACTCCTCCTCTCTGCTAAATTGAATAATGATCTCGAATTGATTATGATTCAACTCGGCACAAACCGTCCACCCAAGCCTGTCACAGAGCATTTTCACCACATACAGCCCCAGCCCGCTGCCGCCTGCCGTCCGTGAGTCCATACGGTAAAACGGCTCGAATACCTTGTCAATATCGAGCGAGGCACTGTCTGCAAGGGTATTGCTCACACGAAGCATCACCCGTTCATCGTCCTGTTTCAGCGCTGCGCCGAAGCTATCAGCGGTATACTTTTGTGCATTGGACATGAGGTTATTCAAAATCCTTGTCAAGCAGTGTGTATCTGTTTCTATCAGAATCCCGTCATCAATATCAAACTCCGTGCGGATATTTCTTTCGGTGATCCACGAATGCTGTTCAAGCAGTGTTTCGGTCAGTAGATTGCTGAGATTTATAGTTTCAAGGTTCAGTTCTTCATTGCTGTTCTCTATTTTCGTCAGCTCGAAAAATTCATCGGACAGCTCTTTCAGATAGCAGTTTTTCTGCATGGCAATCGCAAGATATTCTGCATTTTTATCCGACAATTCTCCGCTTTTTTCAATCATTTGCAGATATCCGAGGGAAGCCGTCAGCGGTGTGCGGAAGTCGTGTGAAATACCCGAAATGACCGTGCCAAGCTGCTTTTTCCGTTCCTCATATTTCACACCAAGCTGCCGCTGAATGTCCGTATGCTCATTTACTTTTACTGCAAGTTCAACTAAATCCCTGTCAAAATCCGTGACCTTCACGGGCTGTTTGTAATCGTTGTCTTTCAGCTTTTCAAGTTCCTGTGAAAACTGACGGATATTACGTTTGACTGATATGTATTTCCAAAGTATTATGGATAAAATGATAAAGAGGCACACGCAGGCTGTTCCAAGCAAAATTTCCATAGCGTGTACCTCCTTTTTTATATGAGTTTAGTCGGTTCAAGACAGATTTTCTTTTTCAGCGTGAAATATCCGATGAAATAATAAACCACACAGGATATGACAGCCGACACAATGACCTTTATCACAAAGCCTTCGGTGATCTCACAGCCAAGAAGCGTACACTGCCCGAAGCATAACAGGGATAACGGGGAGCGTGATAATGCATCCATGTCGGAACCGTTGATCGTCAGCAGCATGACGCTGAAAAGCGGAGCAAATGTACCTATCTTTAACAGCGGGCTAAGGAACACAATGCAAAGCATTCCTCTGACACACAGTATGCAGTAAAGAATGAGCCTTTCGACGGTTTGCAGACTGCTGTCACTGATAAGGCTTACAATCGCTGCTGCGGCAAGAAAAGCTATGGCAAATGGCAGTATTACAAGAGTTTTTCCGAGAATTATTTGGTGCGGTCGGAAACCTGCCATGATCTCATACATCTGTATTCTTTCCGAATAGCAATAGGTTATCACCATAACGGGAATAAACAACGTAACGAACATTGCCATTAATCCGGGCTGTGAAAAGGCTTCTGCTGGATTAGGATTAAGCAAGAATCCTGTTACTATTGCTGCAACAGCGGCTATGAATACAGCAGTCAGCGAAACGATCTTGTGTTTAACGATCATTATCTGCGATCTGATAATATTATTCATTCCTGCCACCTGCCTTTTCGAGATAATAGTCCTCTAAATTCTGCCCTTCCTCATTCAGACGAGTTATCACAAGTCCGCTGTCGGTCAGCGTTTTTGAGATATGCAGAATATCACCAAGATGCTCGAAGATATGTATTTCCTCGCTGTGCATGACTTTGTAATCGTGAACGGACAGCTTATCTTCAAGAACTGCCGCAGTACGGTCAATGTTATCCGTCCGCAGTACAATATGATTTCTGCACTTGACAAGCAGCTCCTCACGGCTAAGGTTTTCGATGAGGTTTCCGTGATTGATTATAGAAAAATCGGTGCAAAGCTCCGATAATTCAGACAGCAGGTGACTGGATATGAGAACCGTCACGCCCCATTCTTCCTGCATACGCTTGATAAGCTGACGGACTTCCACGATGCCTTCGGGGTCAAGTCCGTTCACAGGCTCGTCCAGCACCATAATTTCAGGCTTCGGCAGAAGTGCCATACCGATACCGAGACGCTGTTTCATACCGAGTGAAAACTTATTCGCTCGCTTTTTTCCTGTGTTTGCAAGCCCGACAAGATCCAGTATCTCATCAATGCGCTTTTCATCGGGATAGCCCCGCAGATAACGGATATATTCAAGATTCTGACGAGCTGTCATTGAGCCTGCAATGATTGGCTGTTCGATCATAAAGCTCATTCTTGTGCGGGAATCGTCAAGGTGATCGGGACTGCCGAACAGCTCCAGTTTCCCTTTGGTCGGGAAAAACAATCCTGCCAGTATTTTCATTATCGTGGTCTTGCCTGCTCCGTTGGGACCGATCAGTCCGCAGATATGTCCGCGCTCCACCGTCAGGCTGAAATCGTGCAGTACTTCCTGCTTTTTATAGGACTTGCAAAGTCCTCTCATGGTTATTACACTATTGTCCATTGCGCCGCCCCCCTTCGTTATCTGAATTATAGCGCATAAAGGTAAAGAAAAGGTTAAGCGAACGGTTAAGAAAAGGTTAAGTTACAAGACGATAGCCCATACCCCAGACCGTTTCGATGTACTCATTGTCGGGGTCGAGCTTTTTGAGCTTGGAGCGGATATTGCTCATGTGGACTTTAACCGTGTTCTCGTCGCTGAGGTAATTCTCGCCCCACACGCTTTCAAAGAGGTTTGCCTTTGACCGGAGCTTTGCAGGATTTTTCAGCATCAGCTCCAGTATCGCAAATTCCTTGCTTGTGAGCGTAAGAGCATTTCCGCTGACATCCGCCGTTCCCGATGTCAGGTCAAGTGTCAGATTTTTGTAGGTAAGCACTATCGGTTCGGCAGCTTTACGGGAATTGCTCTCATACCGCCGCAGAACAGCCTCCGCACGCACAAGCAGCTCGTCGAGGTCAAAGGGTTTTGTGATATAATCATCGGCACCCATTCGCATCAGGTCGATCTTGGAGCGTGTCTCGCTTTTGGCGGATACAACGATCACGGGAATATCGGAAAATTCCCGTATCTTCTGCAAAACCATATCCCCACTCTGAAACGGCAGCATCAGATCGAGTATCAGGAGCGACAAGTCATTCTGATCACGAACGATACGCACCGCATCAAGACCGTTCAAAGCAGACAGCGTTTCATAGCCCTGCGCAGACAGGTATTCACAGATCAGACGGTTGATCTCCTTGTCATCCTCGGCAGTGAGTATCTTTCTCATGGCAAACCTCCGTATATTGATAGTTGTTGTAACAATTATAGCATAGTTTGGAGGAAAGGTCAATCGTCATAAAAGATAAAGAGCTGTTTCCCAGCATGAGAACAGCTCTTATATAGCAAAATCGTCTGTTTATTGCACTTTTGTTGAGTTCGTAAGGTGCTGTAATAGGTTCGGCAGGTCAAATAATACGCACCCTCTTGTGAAAAAGGTGGAGATTATGAATTGACTTTTTGGGAGAAATGGTGTATAATAGAGAAAACCGAACAGGTCGGGAAATCGAGATTTAAAGGAGAATATATGAGAGTTTTTGAAATGTGCTCTTCAATAAACGGAAAATACCTTATTGCAGGAGAATTTGAAAAGCAGATACAAATTTGGGATACCGAATGCAATGAAAAAATCTGCGATATAAAAACGCATTTTCTGGGTGGCGGCAAGCGTCTGACGGTTTCAAACAGCGGAAAGTATTTTTCTGCTGTAAATTATGGACGATACGGCATTGAACTGTACAGCACCGAAAATCATATGCTTCTGTGGCAGAATAAGACGATTAAACAGATTCAGTGTGTTTACTTTTCTGCTGATGACAGCATCCTTTATGCAATCAACAATGACGGCAAACTGTATTCATTATCTGTTTCAGACGGAAATATAGAAAGCATTGAAAAGAATATACGCTATCTTTTTCTCTCTGAATCCGGAATGTTAAAACTATCCAAAACGAATGAACTGATATACGGAGCACTAAAAATCCCATCGTCGGATTTCAACTATTGTGATATCTATCCGGCAGATGAAGTCTTTTATTACAGTTTATATGGAGCAAAGGGACTTTTCTGCTGTGATGCAGCTGGAACTGTTCTCTGGCATAACACAAAAACAACAGGAAACATTATTGAAATCGCCTATAACAAGGAGCATCATTTCATTTCAGCGATTGATAAGAGAGTTTCACCTGATGCCGATACTAATTTCAATTATTATATTTGCTCATTTGAGGCAGACACAGGCAAATTACTTTATTCTGAAAAAATACAGTGCGATAAGAATACCTATTGTTTTGCGTTTGCTGATAACGGCAAAAAACTAATCACTAACGCTGGAACAGTACTGGTATATTATGATACAAAGTGGCATGTTTCCTCTATCAAATATGAATTCTGATTTACACAAACAAATAGCCACCAACCGCCGTGGTTCACTCCACAGGCGGTCTTTTTATACCCATTTTAAGAAAGGACTGATGAAAATGAAAGAATTCTGGACGTTGACAAGAGTCTGCTTTTCAGCAATCGGAGGCTGCCTCGGCTATCTTCTTGATAATCTCCTTTGGCACCATATCTGACTTATAGGCTCTTACGCTTCTTCTTGTAAGCATATTTTCAATTGCGGTCATTTTTATTCCTCCACATTATTTTCTGTTTTTGATTTTTCTACTGGTTCACCATATATATCAACTTCAATCATACCGTGTTCTTTTGGGGTAAAGCCAGCGGGGAATATTGTTTTAAAGTTTTCATCAAGACAATATCTTGCTCCGTTTAGATTTGCACCGCTCAGGTCTGCTACGCTCAGGTCTGCTCCTCTCAGGTCCGCTCCGTACAGATTTGCTTCGCTCAGGTGTGCCCATCTAAGGTCTGCTCTGCTCAGGTCTGCTCCTCTCAGATTTGCTTCGCTCAGGTGTGCCCATCTAAGGTCTGCTCCTCTCAAGTCTGCTCTGCTCAGGTCTGTTTCGATCAGGTTTGCAAAACTCAGGTCTACGTTTTCCAGATATGCTCCGCTTAATTTCCAATTATTCAAATTTAAATCACCACAATAATTTGAAACAAGCTCGTCGAAACGCTTGCATGCCATATTATCATCTTCATTGCAATAACCATGTCCTGTTAAAAACCATGTTAAGTTACGAAATGCACATTGTATCTGAGTAATTATAATATAATCATTTACCACGTATTCATTAACACGTTTTTTTATTGCCAAATCCGCTAAGATTTTCTGCTCCATTCCCTTAACAAAATACTTCACAAAAGTCTTGAAATCAAAACATTTGCCCTTATCTTTTGCCTTCCCATTATAAACAGGAAGTTCCATTTTATTTAAGTAATTAAAAATATCTTCATCTATAAACTTATATCTGAACGCTTCGATTATGTTTGTCCAGACTTTTTCAAGCATTTCATGGTCTTCATTGGGTTCAGGATAATCCTCTGTGATTTCAGCAAAATAATCCTCATAAAGCTTTACTGCGGTGAAATACTCATATACTGTTTTATGGGCAAATTCTATACCTTTTTCATTTGTAGTTTCTTTGGCAAAATGAGTTACTGCAAGATATTTCAGCTTATCGATTTCCAAATCATTTTTATTTGCAATTATTCCACGTTTTACTAACACTTCGGCAGTACGATCTTCAGCATTTTCTATTAATTTCAAATTTGATAAAATCAATGTATTGTGAAGAAACATCTGATAAGCAAGTTCCTTTGTAAACTGCCAGTTGATAATATTTTCTTTTTCGCTCTTATTTTTTAACACATTTGGAGCAATGTGTTTTTTCAGATGTTCACGACTTGCTATAGCACGGAATACCCTGTCATAAAACTCGCCTACCGTTTCATTGGCTGAAATCTTCGAATCTGAATGGCAAGCAAGATAAAGAATCATTGGGGCTTTGAAAATATCCATTTTATTTCCGTCGGAGTCATTCTGTGCTAAATCATCATAATTTGCAATAAATTCACCACACCATTGCTTTTCTGAATCTTTTTCGCTTGCATTTTTAAACTTTTCACACCAAGCTATAACCTGATCTTTCTTCCAGACAATTGACTTGATTTTAACATTTTCAATATCCACATTGATTTCGTCCATTGGTCTTGATGTGATAAGCACTTTGGTAGTTTCAAGATTATCAAGGTCATCAACTAAATCGTCAAGAAATTTTCTGCAATCAAATCCTTTTGATAATAAAGCCAATTCATCAAATCCATCAAGTATTATAAGTGAATTCTGTATATCTTCCGAGCGTACATCCAGTATATCCTTAATAATTGCAATAGGCGTTTTATTGCTTGAAGCATTTTCAAAAGCCTCAATATTTGACCTTAAAATAATCGGAAATACATTTTCTCTCTCTAAATTATTTTTAAAATCAGAATGGCCGTAGGTATCGGCAATAATTCTCGAAACAAGGCTTGTCTTTCCAATTCCCGCAGCACCCTTTATAATCAGAATTTTTTCATCGTCATATTCATACCAATTATAAATTTCGTCTGTAATATTATTGCCGTTATCTTCAACAATTGGGTCAACATATACACTATTAAGGGAAATATCCGAATCAGCTTCAAGGAAAAGAGGACGGTTATAACTTCTTATGTACTCAAATTCAGCATCTGTAAGCTTGATTTTTTCAATTGGATGAGTCAGATATTCGATTATTTTATCAATCTTTCCCTCTAAAGTGCCTGTTCGTTTTTCAATCAGCCAACGAAAACAAAGGTCCTTGTCGTTAAGAATTGCCTGCTTGTATTCTCTTTCCAATTCTACTGATACGGACAAAACGTTATCCAGTATCTGCGGATTATCAGCTCCGGGATAATGATTTTCTTCGGAAATAATTACCTTGATAGCTTCCTCTGAAAATATATCAGCGGATAAATCTTTCTCAATAAGCAGGGATAATACCTCTGTGTAATGTCTGCGGCAATAATCGCTGTAATTACGGAAACTTTGATGTATTCCATTAGTATTTCTTCTATCGGTTTTATAAATTTTATCAAATACAGAATCAAATTTTTTTGCAAGCTGTTCGCCGTATGTACCCTCATCATACATTTTACCTTCAAACAGTTCACCAAGCCATTCACCTGCTTTTTTTGAAACAGCACCTAAAGCAGTAAATGCGAAAGGTTCAGCAAAAGGAATCACCATTCCAATAAGCACACCAGCTCCAGTTGCTGCTAATTCAACGCCCCATTTGCCTATATTAACAAGCAATTTTTTATTTGTAGGCTGCAAAAAACATACTTTTTCATCTTTAATTTCTTTATCACATTCAGCACATACAATTTTTTCATCAACTATTTTAAACTTATCACATCCGCAGCTGCAATTTATAAGCATACTTTTTTGTTTAGCCATTTTCATCACTCCTTACATTTTTTCAATCTTGTTTTATTAATTTCTATTATAGCATATCTTAAATGTAAAATCAATAATTTATGGAAAAATCGGGGCAAATCGCCCTGATTTATAAGTATAATGAATTTTTGAGCTATAGGGAACCTCTATATCTGGATCCTAACACATGGTCTTCGGAATCAAAATCCCTATTCAATCTTTTTTACAGATTATTTTTAAAATATCGACTTTTCCGCTATTGTATTTTTTGTAGAAATATGCTATAATTAACTAAAGGGCATCTCTAAAAACTCGTTTGATTAAAGAAAAAACAGCTAGGTGCGGCAGCTGCAAGGAAGGTTGACGCAGCAGATGTTGTGCATAGCTGTTTTTTCTCAAAAGGGGGTTTTTAGAGATGCCCTTTATATATCAAGCATAAGATACCACAAGTTTTCTGAACTAATTTAAGAATCGATTCGTAAAGTTATTTAAAAACGTTTATAATAGTTTCAAGAATCTGTCCCATATAAAACTCTCCTTATTAATTATCATTAGAACAAACATCATTTAAGCTTATCCATTATATACTGAAAACTTTCAGCCTTATGCGGCAGAGTACAGTCGGTACAATCCTTTATACCATTTTCGGTTATTGAATAATTTCCGCCGCAGTCAGAATGATTATACAGCGGACAATAACAGAAAAGACAGTTGAAGTTTTCAGCATTATTCACCTTATGACAAGGGAAATACTCGCAGTTATGATTTCTAAAGAAATTTGAGCTGTTATCCATCTATACCCTCCATTTTCTGACGGTATTCAATCAATCCGTATTTGATTTTGATTCTCTCCATTTTCTCAAGCATAGGTTCTGCGGCAAGCATTATGAAAATCACAGTACCGAAGACGTGAATTAAATCCATTGGAAAACCTGAAATATAATATGCTGTAATCAGTTTTAAACTCAGGCTTTCAGTTGAAAACATAAATGCAGACGCAGGATTCATAATTCCACCGTAAATAATAACAGCTGAAAGTGCTCCGAAAACCGCAAGAGATATACGATTTCTCCGAAGCCAGCCTTTTTTAAATAAAACTCCTGCAAAAAATCCGATGATTCCCATTGCAAACATCTGCCACGGAGTCCAAGGACCTTGCGAAAACATAATATTTGATACAAGCATTGTCACGGCTCCTACAAGAAATCCCGTTTCACCGCCAAATGCAACGCCTGCTATAATCGTAAGTGCAAGAACAGGCTTAAACTGGGGCAGCATAAAAAACAGACATCTGCCTGCAACACCGATAGAACAGATAACAGCTATTGTTACAAGCTCACGAGCCATAGGCTTTCGTCCCTCAAATACAATGAAAAAGGGCAGCATACATTCCGTCAATACAAGAAATGCAATCAGACTGTAACTGCTGCTGTCAAGATAGAATACCCCTGCAAATATAGTCAGCGGTATCAGAATTAGTATCGAAACAGCTGCAGCAACCGTTCTCTTGCTAAGATTTCGTTTTTCTTTCGGTGTCTGTATTTCGATTGACGGCTCGCTTCTTCTGCCAATTGCAAGCAGAAATACAGCAAGGGACACAAAGAGAATGATATATAAATACAGCTGATTCTCTCCTGCTGTGCTTATTCCTGTTTTGTCAATCATCGCTGTTAAATCAGAAATTCCTGTTGCGTAAATAAATACTCCAAAAGCAGTTAAGGCTGAAATCACAGCAATAACTTTTCTCCATAATGGCAAAAAAATCGGCTTTGAATTTGTGCTTTTTACTGTTCTTTCAGGCAAAGGCTGTAATTTTTCTGAAACGCTGGCAGTTTCAATCGTTGTTCCGCCGCAGCAAAGGATAATATCGTTTACAGTAACAGCGTCAGGAATATGATTTCTCGCCATTCTGTTTGCAGGAGTTGTATAAAAGCTGTTTCCCGAAAAGAATCCCCTCGGCGTACCCTCAGCCACAATATTACCATCAAAGAACATTCCGCAATATGTGGTATATTCAGCACAAAATGAAACATCATGGCTTACCATAAGCACAGATATACCGCTTGCAGTCAGCTTTTTTATAATTCCGGCAAAATGAACCTTAAATTCAGCGTCCAAGCCTTTTGTTGGCTCGTCAAGCAGAAGAATATCGGGAGAAGTCAGCAAAACCTTTGCAAGTGCGGCTCTCTGCTGTTCCCCACCTGATAAATCATAGGGGTGGCGATCGAGTAAATCTGTAAGCTCACAAGTTGACACAGTCCACGACATAAGTCGCTCTTTCATATCAGATGAGATTTTTGTTCTGCCGAAAGCGTCATATAACTCCTCTCTGACTGTCTTTTTCACAAAAAGCGTCTGCGGATTCTGCGGTAACATTCCGATTTTGCCGACTGCTCTTACCGTTCCTCTGTATGCTTTCTGAATTCCTGCGAGAACTTTCAATGCCGTTGATTTGCCTGCACCATTACCGCCAAGTATCGCATAGAATTCGCCTTTATGAAGCTTAATCGAAAAGCCTTTCAGAATATCAGGAAGTTCCTTGTCATATCTGAAAAACACTTCATCACATTCAAGGATAATTTCCTCATCAATTATATATTCATCAGCTTTGTAAAGCGGAAGAAGTTCCTGTTCTTTATTCCTCTTTGCAAGAAAATGACTTCCGTCACGGACTGTCACAGGGCAGGGCAATTTTGTTTCAATACCTGCCCATACTCTCATTGCGGTTGGCATTGCAAAAAACATTCCGCTGTTTTTCCCCTTTAAAGCCATCCCCACATTTTCGGGAGTATCATCGCATATAATTCGTCCTTTTTCCATTACTACAATTCTTGTGGCAAAGGGAAACGCTTCTTCAAGACGATGCTCGGTGAGGATTATCGTTATGCCGAGTTCACGGTTTATTCTGCCAAGCAGATTAAGAAAATCAACTGCGGCTATGGGATCAAGCTGGGCTGTCGGCTCGTCAAGAACAAGGATTTCAGGCTCCATTGCTACCACGGACGCAAGGCTTAAAAGCTGTTTCTGTCCGCCCGACAGTTCTGCCGTATTCTTGTAGAACAACGCTTCAATCCCGAAAAATGCGGCAGTTTCCGCAACACGCCGTCTGATAACAGGAATATCATATCCAAGGCTTTCCAATCCGAATGCAAGCTCGTGCCATACCTTATCCGTGACTGTCTGATTTTCGGGAGATTGCAGAACGAATCCAATTTCCTGTGACTGTGTTCGTTCGTCAATATCTTTCAGCAGTTTATCGTTGAAAAATACTTCACCGCTGAATTTACCGTGAGGTGTCAGACATGATTTCATATGCCGCAGAAGCGTGGATTTTCCACAACCTGATGAACCGCAGATTATGACAAATTCGCCCTGTGTGATTTCAAGAGAAACATCATTCAGAGCATTGTTTTCTTCCTGTGGATATGCAAATCTCACATTTTTGAATACAAGGCTTTCCATTTCAGCTCCTCCTTTACATTTATTAAGAACGGTGTGATACACATTCCCAAATAGACAAAATAAAATGGTATTGTTGTCACATCAAAGGCGGCATAGCGAATATTCGGGAAATAACGGAAGCCGAATGCAGACACAATACTCCCTGCAAGAAGAAATAATCCGCAAAATCCAAACCATATTACAGCATATACATCACGTTCTTCAAAGCGGTATATAGAAAATGCAGTCCGCCCTTTCAGTCCGTATCCACGACTTTTCATGCTGTCGGCTGTTTCAATTGCGTTTTCAAGCGCCCATGTTACAGATGCCGAAAGAATTGTAATGGCAGTTTTCGTGCGTGAAATAAGGCTACCGCTTGATACATCCCTGCCAATACACCGCTGTGTTTCCGCAACGGAGAACATATGTGCTTTAAATCTCGGTACAAACCGCAGGGACATACTCAGTACGAGGGACAGCGACGGGATTATTTTTCCAAAAAGATATATGAACTTATCCGATGTCATAACACGATTGAATGATACAAACCAAAAAAGTATTGTCACAAGCATTACTCCCGATGAAATGCCATACAAAATACTTTCAAGGGTAAGAGGATTACCGTTGCTGAAATATATCAGAATAGTTTGTCCCTCATGGTTGAATGCAGGATTGATAAAGGATGTAACAAGAATGGACGGCAGACAGAATTTTAGTATGAACATAATACTTTTTCTGCCCTCCGTGCTGATACAATACACAGCTGCACATATCAGCGATATTGCCTGTGCAATGGGATGTGTAAGGCAGAATGAAAAGGATATGACAAGCAAAAAGTACAGAAAATTCACAAAAGGGTGAAAATCACGAAAGGTATCACGCATAGTTATCCCATCCAATCACAGCTGACATCTTTGCCGAGGTCACAAGTGTATCTGAATTCAACTGTTTCACCGTCTTTCAGCTGATATCTTGAACAGCCGTAGTTGGGGTACCAGCCGTCCACACAGTACATCCAGCCCGAAAGATTTCCGCAGTCAAATTCGTAAAGATTGTTGATTCCCTCAACATAGGCACTATTGTATACAGGTGTCCACGAAGCCTCCATATGAATATTATTTTCCTTGCAAACACGCTGAAGCACATCGAATACAGACTCGCCCTCGTAGAATGTAACAACTGTCGGGGGAAGTATAATGCCATTTGAGGGGACAATTTCTCTTTTGTCAGCTTCAAGGTCATTGAGATTATTCAGTATTGTTGAACACTCAATGGAGAATGTACAAGTGAACGCTTTGTCGTTGTTGATTTCCTGATTTTCAGGTTCAACCGGCATAGGCTTACCTTCGGGAACAGGGTCAGTTTTGTATTTATCCTGATCTGTTGCATTTCCGTCGGAATATATGCGGTTGTCGCTGTTATTAACTCCCGAAAGGTACTCGTCACGTTCAGCTGATGTTACAGTTTCAGTTTGTATAATATTTTCTTCGGTATAAACCTTTTCTGTTTGCGGCTGACTATCGCTGTATGAATCTGTGACAGGTGCAATCGTAAATTCGCTTACTACTTTATCAATCGGAATATTCAGTATAGTGGTTTTACTTCCTGTAACAGAAACAGAGTATACAGCTTTGCCGTCATTATATGCGGAGGCATTCTGCTCTGTCCACTTTTCATTGAGATGAATCGAGAGAAGAAACGGAAAGCCGAAATCCGAACTTTCGTTCATAACTGTTTTAATTCCGTTATCGATTTCTGTAAGTTCAATGGATAAATTTATATCTCTTGTATTCTTTATATCGCTGCCGAAAATTGTCCATTCGTAATGAATAGAGTTTGAATTTCCCCCAAAGACAGCAATGGCATTTTCTTTTTTTATCTCATCAAGAATTTTCTTTTCTATGATTCCGCTTTCGGGGATTGTCATAGGCTCATTGAGATCTGTTTGTGCATAATTTCCCTTACAGGAAGTAAAACAGAACGCAAGAGCAATTGTTAAAATAAGGCTGAAAATTCGTTTCATATTCATCATCCCACAACTATTTTACTGTTTCTGACTTTCAATGTATCACGAGCCATTGCAAGACTTTCGTTTTCGTCCGATGCCGCAAAAACAGCGTCCTCAAATACAAGGTCGTACACATCTCCTGTTGACGCACTTCCACGCAGTCGGAATTTCAACCGCAGTACAACATTGTCGTTTTCTTTAAGTAATGACTTGGTGAAAGCGTTTTTGCCTGCCGTTGTATCAAGATACATAATATTGATTTTTCCCGATTTATTGCATTGGGACGGATTACAGCCCCAATCGGGAAGCTTTTTTGTTACGTTTTCATCTTCGTTGAGTACAAATACATTCCCTTCTCCAAGACCGATAAATTCAAGATACGCAGGATCAAAGGCTATACTCATACTTGCCGCAGGATAAAGTGCGTCACCGAAATCTGAAATTGTTACATCAAGGGAGATTTCTTCCGTGTCTGTACTGATTTTCTGGGGAGTTTCTATTGTAAGCGTCGGGATTTTATTTATGCTTTGATTACAGCGTGTGAAAAGCAGTAAAATTATGATAAGCAATATAATTCCCAATATAATTATAATCCATTTCCTTGACTTTGATTTTTTCTTTTCTTCACTCATAATTGCTCCTTTATAAAGGGAATGGGAGCGATAAATCACCCCCACCCTTATATTGTAACCTCTATATTACTTGTTCGTGCTTAAAGCAGATGCCTTTGTGATAATCATATATTCGCTGTCATTTACATAAGCTTCAACAATACCAAGTGCATCAAATGTATTAATTCGACTGTCGCTGTTTACGTTAAGTGCAAGGATTTCATCGTCCTCAGGTGCATCTGTCTTGCGGAGCCATGTATCAACAGCACCGAGAGCATCCTGTGCGTTGATAATACCGTCGTTGTTTACATCACCAAAAGTAATATCAGCAGGTGTTTCTGTTGTGTATGTAAAGTTTGTGCTGTCTGCAAATTCTGTCATATCAATTCCTGCGTCAACAAGGCATACATATGTCATAATTCCTGTTTTCTCAGAAATTTCGGAACTGTATCTGAACTCATACTTGTTAGTGCCGTCATTGTATGCAAGCTTTCCGATTTTGTCATAGCCTACTGCTGCAACGGCAACAGCTTTCTTTGTTGAGGGGATAAGGTCAATATCATCACCGATGTAAAGACAAACTGCACTATAGGATACGCCCTTGACAACATCAATTACGCCTGTAGTTTCTGTGGTATCTACAATAATCATTGACTTTTCATCAGCAGAATCAGAATTGAGCTTGATTGACATTCCACCCACAGATACATCAAGCTTGTCGCCTGCATTTACCTTATCAACGGTGAATTCGATTGTGAAAAGCTGTGCAGGGAACTCTGTTCCGCTTACAGTAATATCGCTGTTGTTGTTAGCGTCAAAATATACCACACGAAGCTTTCCTGTTTCTGCTTCAAGGTGATAGCTTACCTCACCACCGTCAAGGCGATTTCCGGCTGTTACGGAAGATACGCTTAAACCTGCGGGAACATTCATAACAAAGTCAACAAGTTTATAGCCTGCAGTATTATCCCATTGGTCAATACTGATTGTAGCATTGAAGTTTTCACCTGACTTGTCAGAAATCTCTGACGGAACGCCAAGAATAGCGACAGGCTTTCCTGCAACTACTTCGCTTTCAGCAGCGTCAAATTCAACGTCAGACATATCATAAAGGGCTGTTTTGCCATTCATAAAGCGGTTATATGCTGCAAGAGCATAACAAGCCTGATCGGTTGCCATATCATTTGCACTGCCTGCCGCAACGTGCTTGAATGCGGCTTCATCTTCGATATAATGAGTAAGCAAACCATCTACAACGGATTTGTTGTTCTTCACAAATCTGCTGTCTGTATCGGGATTAATTCCCCATGTTGTTGCCGCAATAATAACCTGTGCAGAACTTTCGCAGTTTGCATCTCCGAAAGAAGAATATCCGCCGTCCTCATTCTGAACATCAGAAAGGCAAGTTAATGCCTTTTCAGCTGCCGCTGATACTTCAGCCTGATCTCTGTAAGGATAAAGAGCCTGAAGTGCCATTGATGTTACATCGGGATCGGAAACACTTCCGCTTAATGCCCAGCCTCCGTCAGAAAGCTGTCTGCTTAAAATATCATCAATACATTGCTGACGGATTGTTGTATCAACAGTCTGATAGCTGTTTGTATCGAGAGCAATGAGAGCAAAAACAGTTCCGTTAAGTCCCTGCTTTTTAATCCAGCTGAAATCTTCGTAAGGTGTAATGAGATTCCAGTCGCCTACCGATGTTGCGTCCTTACCGATAGCTGAAAGTGCAATTATAAGACGTGAGTTATCTGTGGACTTTGATTTGTGAAGTGCACCGTTTGCAAGTGAAACAGATGCGGCTTTTTCATTTACTGTTGCTACAATTCTGTCGTAGTAATCGTTGAAATAAGCGTTATCCTTTTCAAAATAACCGCCTCTTGCAAGGCTGAGAATTGTCCATTCTCCAGCATTTGTACCGAAAGCAGGCTCTGTTACTGTATCGGCAAGCTTTGCCATTGTTGCATTCAGAACAGCACTTACATCCTGTGGCTGACGTGCCGCAGCGGATTCTTTAACATTTACAACTGCACTTGCAGGTGATGATACAATATCCTCACTGTTTTCCGCACCATAAGCACCGTCACACCAGAGATACCATGTACCGTCAGAGGGGAATGTAACCTTACCCACGCCATTGCTGTCAGTTGTAACACTTCCTGCGGCATTGCCTATGCTTGTTCCGTAGTAAACTGTATATCCCGATTCATCAAGCAAAGCCGCTTCTGAACCCATTGCAGAATAGGAACGGACAAGTCTGAAAGTGGTTTCCTTGCCGCTTTCTGCGGAATAGTTGTGAGTAATTTCTCCGTTTTCATCTGCAAAATAATGGAATCCTGTGGCTGAATCGCTGTAAAACGACCAGCTTGTGTAGCCTGCAATATCGAAGAAATCTCCCTCTGACAGAACAATCTGGTCGGCAGTTACGCCCCAGCCGTCAACTTCGGGATAAATACCGTTGTAAAAATAATTGAGATTGCAGTCCTCAAATCCGAAAAGACCGCTTTCGAAGAAGATACTGCCTGCACTTCCCGTAACATTTACATCGGACCAGTCACCGCCGATGATATTTTCATGTGTGTAAATGTAGAGATGTAATGCAGTAGTATCGGGTGTGCCGTCGCCATCCTTGTCGTATTTATAATCGCCAAGACCATATGTGTCAAGGTCAATAGCGGCAAGGTCATCCAGCGATACAGCTGAATATGCAACAGCGTTTCCTTCTTTTCCGTTTATGAACTGTCCGTCATAGCTGATTGAAATGTACACGTTGTTGCTTTCAGCAGCTGTTGCTGTAAATGGAATCGCAGTCACCATTGTTGTGAGAGCAAGAAACGCACTTGTAATTCTTTTACCTATCATATTATTCTCCTTTTTCATTTGGTGCAATATATCCTTCAGGCTCGGATATATTCGTTTTTGAAGCTTTCTGATGAGATACAAGGCAATTTTTCTTACTGGAATTCTTCCGCTTTCGCTTATGGGATTTCTTCGGTTTAATTTTTGCTTCTTTCAGACCTGCAGCCTCCAATGCTCTTGGCCACGGACCGAGAAAGGCTTTGATTCGTGACCTTGTTGAGTCATCGAAATCCTCTTTCTGTGGAAGTCTTCCCAATTCCTTGTACTTTTGACGCAAAAGTTCTTCCGCCAAGGACTTTTTCTCATCTGGTGTCACTTATCATCCCTCCTCTGCAACAATAAAAAATACCCTTTCAACCAACGGTCAAAAGAGTACAACTGATTTATGGACGCACACAAAAAAGACTTTGGCATAAAAAAGAATATAACCAAAGCCGCTGCACGGCGACAAATCGGTTGCACTCTTCTCACCAAAGTTGTGTTGAACCTAAAAAGATACGGCAGGTTTCCTGACTTATGATGCTGTGAAATAATCACAGTAAAAGCAAGCCTTCTCAGGACAGTATATCCCAATGGCAATTTTGCTTTCTCTTGTCAAATACAGTAATGGCGGTTGTTCAGGATTCAAACCTGATTCCCTTTTTCATCTACTCAGCTAACAACTTTTCAAACCGTATCTTCTTATATCGATATTTTATTTTCCTTATTATATCATATCTTCCGTAAAATGTCAATATTGTAATGAAATACTCTTTTGATAAGAAAAATGCAATCAACAAAAGAAGCTTGACTCCGCCGGAAAGCATTTAGGGCAACACCACACAGAGCTTGTACGAAATATCACCAATTCTTGACAAGTTCATAAAAGCTGTTACCGATAAAAATGATAACCATCCGCCACCATTGACAGAACCTGAAAGAAATGCTGTTAAGTCTTTGCCGACGGTGACGAACTCAAGAACAGCTCAGCAATCAAATGCAGTGTGCATTAAGTTTACACCTGTTCATTCTGTTTAAATAAAATGTGTCAAGTATTATTGACAAAATCAAAATTTGTCTACTGTTGTTTTAGGGATTGGTATTACTTAATGGCAGTTCTTTTCTCTAATGCTGTTATGTCTGAAGTTCACCAACGACAATCTGCCTTTGTGTACCATCATCCGTACAAGTCACAATGGTGATACGGTCATCGCCGAAATCATCCAGTACCCATGTTTCACTTGGTTCGACAATGAAATTTTTTGTAACTGTGTACGTATACTTTGTTCTCTGCTCATCATTGTCTATCAGATACATTTCCATACCAATCTTGATATGTTTCATCTCATTGAAAATCTCCGCATAAATGGTGCTGTTATGTCCTGCAATACAGTAATTACCGCTGCCGACTGCACCTGTACCCGGAAAATGTCCTGCCGCCTTTGACAGCACCTCATGTTCAGTACCGTCCATAACGGGAGCCTTAATGTCAAGGTCGGGTATCTCAAATACAACGCACTCTTTCAGAAGCCGCTGTTTTTCAATCTCACGGCTGATACGTTTCCAGCCAAATACGCCAAGCACAGAAATACCAAGGAGCATTGCAATAAAACCTGTAATAAAGAGGATTTTTTTCTTTTTCGTCTTCATCGTACCACCGTCC
>JAGAMB010000008.1 GCA_017624895.1 Ruminococcus sp.
ATCGGAAAGGGAGGGAGAAAGGGGAAAGGGAAAGGAGAGTTCCAGAGAGGAAAACCGTAGGGGAAAGAGGGAGGGGAAAGCCGATTTTTGTGCCAGTTTAATTTTCCCCTCCCTCGTTCCCCGTAGGTTGTCCTCTTTGGTATAAAAATTACCCTTTTGCATTTATATAAATATAAAAAAATAAAGTTTTAAGTGTTACAAGGTACTACAAAGAACAACAGTATATATCCAATTCGTAGGAGCAAATGACCTGCACCCGTGTGTAAATTCATCTTTTTCTACAGATTGAGTAAATTTGTTTCGATTTGCGTTATTCAGCTTTTCTCTTAATCAGATAAAAAATGCCGAATAATCCAAGATATATGATAATCAACAGCAGATTTATTATAATGCTTTGTATTGTATTGTCATAATTAATGATTATATTGTTTTGCTTGTCATATATTATTGTAATGTGTTTTCCGTACAGGTATTCAACATTATTTCGGTGTCCTTGCAGAAAATAGTCCGTATACAAAGGTTCCTCTATATGCTGAACACCATCTGAGTCAACAAAATCTCCAAAAACAACACCGTCAGGAAGCCCAACAAAAGAAATTGTACAGTCAGCTTTTTCACCATTACGCATATTAAAAAGATTATAAGCGTTACAGCACATAATTACGGCTGATATCGCAATAAGAATAATCAGCACTATCCTGATAATTTTTTTCATATACCCTCCCCTTAAAACAACGGCGCAACAAATTTTAAAATCTGCCCCGAAATTTTATAGAAAACCTTTTCTTTTTTGATAGTTTCAAGTGTCACTTCACGGCATTTTTCCAAGGTCTGCAAAAAATCTGCTTCAATATCTGTAATACAGCTTGTCTTATACATATATGCCGCACACTCAAAATGATGATACAGACTGCGGTAATCAAGATTTATCGTTCCTACAACAGCTTTCTCATCGTCACATACAAATATTTTTGAATGAACAAATCCAGGGGTAAACTCATATAGCTTTACTCCCGCCTTCGTAAGTTCTTTATAATGAGTCTTTGCAAGAGCAAATGCCATTTTCTTATCGGGTATTCCGGGAAGAATAATTTTAACGTCTACTCCCCTCTGCGCCGCAAATTTTATGGCATTTTTCATTTCTCCGTCAAGTATCAGATATGGCGTCATTATGTGAACATAGCTTGTGGCACGATTGAGAATATCAATATAGACATTCTCCCCTACCTTTTCATCGTCAAGAGGACAATCAGCGTAAGGCATCACAAATCCACCGCATTTTTCAGCTTTAATTGGTTCAAGCCACTTATCCCACTCTGGAGATTTTTCAGATATATTCCATATCTGCAGAAACATCAATGTAAAACTGCGTACTGCTTCGCCTTTCAGCATAACTGCTGAGTCCTTCCAATAGCCAAAGCGTTCACAGCGGTTGATATATTCATCAGCAAAATTAATGCCTCCTGTAAACGCAGTTTTTCCGTCTATAACAAGGATCTTACGGTGATCGCGATAGTTATAATAGGTTGACAGAAATGGCGTTATAGGCGCAAATGCCTTACATTTTATGCCAAGCTCCGCCAGACGTTTGGGGTAATCATGAGTCAGGGTAGACATTTCGCACATCCCGTCATACATTACACGAATTTCAATGCCCTCTGCTGCCTTTCTTTTCAGCGTTTCAAGTATTTTTCCCCACATATATCCTTCGGCAATGATGAAATACTCCATAAATATGAAGTTTTCAGCCTTTTCAAGCTCCTCTATAACAGAGGCGAATTTTTCTTCTCCGCTGGAATAGAACCTTGTTTCTGTGTTGGTATAAATAGGAAAACAACCTGTACGGCTGACATATCGGCATAAATCATCTGTTCCTGAACAGGTAAGCTGAATATCCGCCATAACATTCTCGTCCTGAGGAATAATATTTTTCGTTTCCTTGGTGAGGATTTCTACACGCTTTTTTATTGCATAATGACCGAAATCCGTCTGCGTCATAACAAATAAAATTGTTCCGGGAACAGGAAAAAGGAAAAATATTATCATCCATGTCAACTTTGCTGTGGAGTCCATTTCACAGTTGAAAAGCCATACAATGGAGGATGCGGTCAGAATTCCGAAAAAAACTTTAAAATAGGGAGAAGATTCTTTAAAATGAATGTACATAGATGCAACGATAAATATCTGTAGTGCAAAAAGCAGCAAAATCATAAAAAAACGGCTGAAAATAAGCTTGAAAAAGCCTTTTTTCTGTTTTGGTATAAGTCTGTATATACCGTCATTCGGTATTTTTCTTCTGCGCATTTTAATCCCTCAATTAAATAATTCTATCATATTTTCATTTCTTATTCCCATAACCTGTGTGCTGCCAGAACCAAAAATCCTGTCAAGCTCTCTGATATAACCATTTACCAGATAATTCGGCACAAATGCTTGAATTGCGCCTGTAAAACTTCCGCTGCACACTCTGACTGCACCTGCCCCCCTGAGATATCGCTTGCTTACAGTAAGTGCAACCATTAGAGCCTGCTTTACGGGATTTCCCAAAGAATTAATATTATTCGCCAGCATTGCCCAAGACTCAGCTGATTGATTTACAAGACTGAAAAATTCAGTCAGTCTGCCATATTCAAGTGCTTCCTGTATCATTACTGTACGCTGTTTTTCATCGAAGAAATGAGCAGCACTCAGAATGACTCTATCATTGCATTTTTCGCGGATTTCCGGAAGGTTATCGTAGAATTTTTCCTCATCTGCGTCGCTGATATGATCGACTCCCATAATCTTTGCAGCTGATTTCATATCCTCGATTATTTCGTTACATTCATTCCTGTAATCGCTGCAATTTTCCTTTACATTGACAACACAAAGACTATAACCGGACTTTGAAAAATCAAAATCAAATTTATGTATTTTGGGCTCAGCGGAATTGTTCATATCAAATGAAAGTATTCCACATGATGCACAGGTCAGGCGCTCAATAAAATCGCAGCTATTTTCGGAAGAATTTTCCTTATCCTGCCAACCAATTTTTGCGACTTCCGTAACTGATAACTTACTCTCACACATATTGTTGATAATATTGCATATAAGTATTTCTAAGGCTGCTGAAGTTGAAAGTCCGCTTTCTGCCGTGATATCGGAAGTTATATAAGCGTCAAATCCGCAAATCTCCATACCTTTTTCAATGAAATCAGAAACAATGCCGCATATTACTGCTGAAATTTTACTGTCACTTTTAGCAATATCTGACAAGTCTGAAATATCAATTTCAATAGCCTTGACACCCTCACAGCTGATACGTATGACCGATTCGTCATGATAAGCCACAATTGCCAGTATATCGAGGGTTACTGCCGCTGTAAAGACACAGCCGCACTGATAATTCATGTGATTTCCGCAAATTTCTGTATTAGCAGGAACGGAAAAAACGTGTATTTCCTCACGCTGAGGGTAAAGTTTTGAAAAATTCTCCGCAGCATTGAGATATCTGGCACGTTGACGCAGCTTTTCCATATCAGTCTGACGATACATCTGCAAAAACAGTTCATCCATACCGCCGTTTGAAATTTTATTTGAAAAATCATAAATAGTCATAAAATCACCTACTTCAAATAATATTATATACCTTTTTAAGAAAAAAATCCATAGTTTTCATTAAATTTTCATTTCCCAAACTATTCTGTCAATTATAACAACGTCGCACAGAGCCTATAAACAGCTTTATTCGTTGTTTTCTCAAGTATATTGTTCTTTGCTAATATTTGTTAAATAAAAATATTTTTCCGGACTCTCATCTTTTCCCTTGACATTAGCTACAAAATATAGTATACTTAAATTATAGTAAAAACAATAATAATTAATCAGATATTTAATTAATAAAGGAGGCAAAATATCATGGCTGATATAAAAATTATTGCTCCCCCTCTGCCGAATATGCCCTGGAGCGACAAGCCTGCGAATTGTAAGACACCTATGTGGCGGCATCCGGATAACCCGATAATAAAAAGAAATCCCCTCCCCGATGTTGCCCGTATATTCAACAGTGCTGTCATTCCCTATGAAAACGGCTATGTGGGCGTTTTCCGCGGAGAGCAGCGTGACGGAGTTCCTCACGTTTACTTTGGCACAAGCTCCGATGCACTTAACTGGAGCTTTCAGGAAGAAAAAATTAAGTTTGTAGACGAAGAAGGAAATCCTTTTCAGCCTATCTATGCTTATGATCCAAGATTAATTAAAGTTGAAGATACTTATTACGCTATATGGTGTCAGGATATGTACGGCGCATCAATCGGTATGGCTAAAACAACAGATTTCAAGACATTTACCCGCCTTGAAAATCCATTTCTGCCATATAACCGCAACGCTGTGCTTTTCCCCAGAAAAATCAACGGCAACTTTGTAATGCTGTCGCGTCCCTGCGATAACGGACATACCGCATTCGGCGATATATTCCTCAGTGAAAGTCCTGATATGGTATACTGGGGCAGGCACCGTCATGTTATGGGCAAATCTGACAACTGGTGGGAAAACCTCAAAATAGGAGGCGGAGCTGCTCCAATTGAAACAGATAAGGGCTGGCTCATTTTCTACCATGGTGTTGTGAACACCTGCAACGGTTATGTTTACAGCATAGGCGCTGCAATTCTCGATATCAACGAACCATCAAAGGTACTCCACCGCTGTTCACGATATGTACTAGCTCCAGAAGAATGGTACGAGGAACGTGGATTTGTGCCTAACGTATGCTTCCCCTGCTGTACTCTCCACGATTCAGAAACAGGCAGAATTGCCCTTTATTATGGTTGTGCCGATAGCTATGTGGGAGTTGCTTATACAACGGTTGAAGAAATATACGACTACATATTAAAGTATGACAAGCTCCAGGGTGACGATTCTTCAATCGGAAAAAGATAAAATTTGCCATTTCCTACCTATCCTCTCGTCCCTGTCGGATTATCCGACAGGGATTTTTTCGTCATTTTACACAATAACAGCTGTTTATAATTGTTCAATAATAACTTGATTTGCCGTTTTTTTAGATTTTTCGCAAAAAAAGCTTGCAGTTTTTTGTGAAATGTGATAAAATAGATACGATAAATTACTATCGAATGTTATGCTTTGACAATCCAACAGGAGCATATATCATCAATTCAACGATAAATTTTTTATTTTATTGCTCCGCTTTATCTGATTCAGCGGTGCAATAATCTGACTAAGGAGTATACTATGGCAAAAATCAAGGCCGCCGTCATTTTTGGCGGTACTTCACAGGAACACGAATTATCTCTTGCATCTGCTGCTGAGGTCATACGCAATATTCCCTCCGATACCTACGAGGTCATCGCTGTGGGAATTACCCGTAAAGGCCGCTGGCTGTACTTTCCGGGAGATGCTGATGAAATTGCAGACGGAACATGGGAAACAAATCCCGACTGCACCTCCGCTATACTCTCCCCCGATCCTCTCCACAGAGGTATCATTATTATGGAAAACGGTGAGACTTCAATAAGACGCATTGACGTTGTACTCCCTCTGCTTCAGGGCAAAAAAGGCGCTGACGGTACGATTCAGGGACTTCTGAATATGGCAGGAATCCCCTATGCAGGCTGCTCTCTGCTGTCCTCAGCTTCCTGTATGGATAAATCCCATACTCATATGATTTTAGACGACTACGGTATCAGAACTGCACCTTGGAAGCTCATTACCCAGCGGGATATTAACAATATTGACGAAAAATGTCTTGAAATTTCTAAATCCATCGGCTTCCCCATGGCAGTAAAACCGGCAAACAGCGGCTGCAGCGCAGGTACAAGCACCGCTAAGGATTTAAACGAGCTGATCTCCGCTGTAAAGCTTGCTTTTTCCAATGATAAAAAGGTTGTAGTTGAAAAATATGTAAGCGGACGAAAGCTTGAAGTTGCTGTTTTCGGCTATGACTCTCCATTTGCTTCAAACGTTGGTGAAATAATCCCTACTGATGTAAAATATGATCCCACCGAAGTCAGAAAAAGCTCCGGTGATGATCTTGTGATCCCTGCTGATCTGCCGCCTGAAACAGCTGAATATATCTGCGAAACAGCAATAAAGGCATTCAAGGCGATGAACTGCAAAGGCATTGCAAGAATTGATTTCTTCCTCGCTGAAGACGGTACGCTGTTTCTTAACAAAATAGGCACAGCTCCAGGTCTGCGCATTAACAGCGTTTATCCGAAACTTATGAAAGAATACGGAATGGAGCTGTCTGAGGTTATAGATATGCTCCTTGAAGCGGCTATAGAAAACGCTGATAAAAGCTATTAAAAGGATGGATATTTTGAAAAACAATGTTACAATTTCCCTGACCAGTATTCAATGGCAGGACGGTGAAAAAACCCAGACAGAGCTTGTAACAAAGGCAAAGCACTCACATTCGGGAGGCTGTGATATCATCTCCTATGAGGATACCGAAGCTACAGGCTTTGAAGGCTCCGTCACTACCATTAAAACCGACGGAAGCTCAGCTTATATAACAAGGGAGGGTACGGCTAATTCCGCCCTCGCTCTTGAAGTAGGACGAAAGAATTTCTGTCAGTATGATACCCCATACGGCAGTATGCGTCTTGGAGTATACACTCATAATGTGGATAACACAATTGCTGAAAATGGCAGACTTTACCTTAAATATTCGCTTGATCTCAACGCATCTCCTCTTTCGGAGAATGAGCTTATAATGACAATAAATTAAAAAAATACCGGCGGCTGACCTCACAGTCAATACGCCTTGAAATTTGAAAGGAAGATATCAATGTCAGATCTTATCAAATCCGCTTCTGAGGAGCTTCGCGGACTTATACTTGAAGCTCTCGGAAAGCTTGTTGCAGAGGGAGCTGCTCCAGCTGACGCTCTCCCCGATTTTACAGTAGAAATACCCGCAGACAAAACTCATGGAGACTTTGCCGCAAATACCGCAATGGTTTGCGCAAGAGCATTTAAAATGCCTCCAAGAAAGATTGCGGAGCTTTTATGTGAAAAAATAGATCTCAACGGATCAGTTTTCGAACGTACAGAAATCGCCGGTCCCGGTTTTATGAATTTCTTCCTCAACAAGAAATGGTTCGCAGACGCTTTGCAGAATGTCCTCGACGAAAACAACAGCTACGGAAGAACAGACGCCGGAAAGGGCAAAAGAGTTCTTGTGGAATTTGTTTCTGCTAACCCTACAGGCCCTATGCATATAGGCAACGCTCGCGGCGGAGCAATCGGTGACTGCCTTGCAAGCGTTCTCGATTGGGCAGGATATCACGCTGAACGTGAATTTTATGTCAATGACGCCGGAAATCAGATCGAAAAATTCGGAAAATCCCTTGAACTCCGCTATATGCAGCTTTGCTCTGAAAAGGGTGCTGCTGCAATCGAAAAGTACACCGATAAAGAGGAGCTTATAAAATATCTCTACGATTTAAGCGGCGAGGGTATGGATTTTGAAATGCCTGAGGACGTTTACCTCGGTATGGATATAATCGAACACGCAAAGAAATTCCTTGATATAAACGGAAGTGATATGGCTTCGGCTTCCGTAGAAGAAAGAAGAAAAGCCCTCGTTGACTACGCGCTTCCTATTAATATAGCAGGTCTTGAACGCGACCTTAAAAAATACCGTATCGTTTACGATAACTGGTTCAAGGAAAGCGTTATTCATGAAAGAAATGAAACAAAATCAGTTGTGGACAAGCTTCTCGAAAACGGAAATGCTTACGAGCTTGATGGCGCTGTATGGTTCAAGGCTACCGATTACGGTATGGATAAGGACTTTGTTCTCCGCCGTTCTAACGGACTTTACACCTACATCGTTCCGGATATTGCTTACCACTATGACAAACTTGTAACACGTAATTTTGATATAGCTATCAACATTCTCGGTGCTGACCATCATGGCTATGTTCCCCGTCTGAAAGCAGCTCTGACTGCCCTTGGTGTTGACGCTTCAAAGCTTGATGTTATTCTTATGCAGATGGTTCGTCTTGTCCGCAACGGCGAAACTGTAAAACTTTCAAAGAGAAGCGGCAAGGCAATAACTCTTGTAACACTTCTTGACGAAATACCGATTGACGCAGCAAGATTTTATTTTAACCTTCGTGAAGCTAATTCACAGTTTGAGTTTGACCTCGACCTCGCTGTTGAAAAGTCGTCACAAAACCCTGTATTCTATGTTCAGTACGCTCATGCAAGAATATGCAGTCTTATGGCTAACCTTTCAGCTGATGGCATAACACTTCCTGAAAACGCTGATCTCACACTTCTCAGCGATACGAGAGAGATCGAGCTTATCCGCCACCTTGCTTCACTTCCACGCGAAGTTGAGCTTGCGGCTAAGAATTATGATCCGTCAAAGCTTACAAAGTACGCTATTGATACAGCTACTCTGTTCCATCGTTTCTATGACGGATGCAGCGTAAAGAATGCGGAAACTCCGGAGCTTATGAACGCAAGAATTATACTTGCACAGGCTGTTCGTCAGGTATTGAGAAACGTTCTTACAATCCTTAAAATCGACTGTCCTGAAAAAATGTAACAGAAATTACCTTAAAAGTTACTATTTGGTTACAAAAAAATGTTTGGCAGTTGTGAATTTATCACAAAGTCAACAATGAAAATTTGATGAAAAGTCAGAATTTCAAAGAAATTTAACAGTTTGTTAATAATTTATTCATAAATATATGTTACAATTTGTAATATATTATGAATCGGATAAAATCTAATTAATGAAAGGGATCTTTACTTATGTCCAACAGATTATTTCAGGGTTTAGTTCACCAGATGAGAGATACGATCGACACAACTATGGGTGTCGTTGACGAAACTGCTACCATTATCGCCTGCAGCGATCTTTCAAAGGTAGGCACAACTAATGAGTTTGTATCTCTCGACCTCAGCGATTCGCACGACATATTCATCCGTGACGGCTATACATACAAGCCTTTCGGCTCACGCGTAAAGCCCGATTATGCTGTATTTGTAGAGGGTGTTGATGACGCTGCTGCAAAGTATGCAAGCATCCTTGCTATTACTCTCTCAAATATCAAGCAGTACTATGATGAAAAGTATGACAGAAACAACTTCATCAAGAACGTTATCCTCGACAACGTTCTCCCCGGAGATATCGTTATCAAGGCTCGTGAGCTTCACTTCAACGCTGAAATCAGCCGCGCTGTATTCCTCATCAGAATTGTATCAGCTAATGATATCTCAGCTTACGATGTTATTCAGAATCTTTTCCCAGACAAGAATAAGGATTTCGTTTTCAATATTACTGAGTCAGATATCGTTCTCGTTAAGGAGCTGAAGTCTACTGTTGACTCAAAGGATCTCGAAAAGCTTGCGCGTTCTATCGCTGATACACTTTCATCTGAGTTCTATACTCGTGTAAACGTTGGTATCGGTACATCAGTTATCGGCGTTAAGGATCTTGCACGTTCATTCAAGGAAGCTCAGATGGCTCTTGAAGTTGGTAAGGTATTTGACACGGACAAGGTTATCGTAAGCTATGATAATCTTGGTATCGCTCGTCTTATTTATCACCTCCCCACAACACTCTGCGAAACGTTCCTTCATGAGGTATTCAAGGTTGGCAGCATTGACTCTCTCGACCACGAAACCCTTTTCACAATTCAGAAATTCTTCGAAAACAATCTTAACGTTTCCGAAACATCAAGAAAGCTTTTCGTTCACAGAAATACCCTTGTATACAGACTTGAAAAAATCAAAAAGCTGACAGGTCTTGATCTCCGTGAGTTTGACCACGCTATTATCTTCAAAATCGCTCTTATGGTCAAGAAGTATCTGTCTGCTAACCCTGTTAAGTTCTAATAAAATTTAAGGCAATACCGCACAGAGCTTTTGCGGAAAATATGTAAGCAGATTTCGTGCAAAGCCGTCAGGCGGGCTTTTTGCGGTATTGCCTTAATAGTTACACTCAATCCGTTTCCGTCAGCTGTCGGGCTTCGATAGAAAGAAAAAACGGAAGCTGACTCCGACAGTTCACGGACAGTTCAACAGAAAGGTCAGGTGACACCATGGTTGAGCTTCAGAACGTATCCGTGACCTATTCAGGCGGTGTTGACGCTTTAAATAACGTCAGCCTCAAAATAAACGATGGCGATTTCGCTTTCGTTGTAGGTTCATCAGGTGCGGGAAAAAGTACCATGATCAAACTTTTGCTTAAAGAAATTGACGCTACAAGCGGAGTCGTTACAGTAAACGGCTATAATTTGAGCAAACTGAAAAAACGTAAAATCCCGGAATTTCGCCGTACTCTCGGCTTTGTGTTTCAGGATTTCCGACTTATTCCGTCTATGACGGTTTACGAAAACATTGCTTTCGTTCTCCGCGTTCTTGACGCACCATTAAAGTACATAAGAAAAAGAGTTCCCTATGTTATAAGTCTTGTAGGACTTCACGCAAAGACAAATTCATACCCTGATGAACTTTCAGGCGGTGAAAAGCAGCGAGTTGCAATTGCCCGTGCGCTGGTGAATGATCCACAGCTAATTATTGCGGACGAGCCTACGGGTAATATTGATCCGGAGCTTTCCTATGAAATTGTTGAGCTTCTGAAAGGTATCAACGATCAGGGTACTACTATACTTATGGTTACTCATGAACACGATCTGGTTCGTCATTTCGGTGGAAGAATTATCAATATCACAAACGGCGAAATCGTTTATGACGAAATCGTAACCGGAACAAATGCAGAAGTGCTTCCCGAAGTGGAACTTGCACAGGCTATGGAAAACGCTGCCCGTCCTCGCCCGGAATACGCTATGCCTGATGAAACAGGCGAAGGCGCAGCTCCCTATGTGGACGATGTTATAGCGGCTATAACAAGCACCGCTGCTGAACAGGGAGGTGCTGAGGAATGAAAATAAGCGGTATCAAATACCTTGCAAATCAGGGTATTGAAAATATCTGGAAAAATAAAATGATGGCTTTTGCCACATTCTGCGTTCTCCTTATATCGCTGCTTCTTGTAGGCTGTTCTGTTCTGTTCTATATCAATATGAATTCAATGATTCTCGGTCTGGGAAATCAGAACGAAGTCGCTGTTTACGTCCAAACCGATACGCCTCAGGAGCGTGTTGATGAAATCGGCGAACAGCTCAGAAATATGGACAATATAGGTTCAGTAACCTATATCTCAAAAAAAGAAGCATATGAACGTATGCAAAATCAGATCTCACAGGGCAAGGAAATTTTCGAGTATATCGACGATTACCAGTTTATGCCCGATGGCTTCAGCGTAACTGTTGTTGACAATGAACAGCTTCGCGCTACAGTTGAAGCTATTACACGTATCGAAAATATTGAGAGTGCCGATTCCTCTCCGCAGGTAGCAGAATTTCTTCGTGAGCTGCGTCGGGTTGTCACTCTTATTGCAGGTGCAGCTATTATTGCCCTTGCGGCAGTTTCAATGATAATGATTTCCAATACCACTAAGGCAAGCGTTTATGCAAGACGTGAGGAAATCCAGATCATGAAATACGTGGGCGCTACAAACGCATTTATAAGAACTCCATTCTTTGTGGAAGGACTTGTTACAGGCTTTTTCTCAGGTGCAGGAGCTTTCTTCATCACCTGGGCAATATATCGCTCAGTGTACAATATACTTATGGCTCAGGGTATGCTTATTAATGCATTCGGTGCAGGAAGCATTGTTCCCTTTGCTGATATCCGTGTCCCCTGCGGACTTGCCTATCTTCTTATTGGCTCTCTCGTGGGAGCATTCGGAAGTGTTATAAGTACACGCAAACATCTTGACGTATAATAGCTGTCGAAAGGAGCATCCTACATATGTACAAATTAAAGTATGTCCGAAAAACCCTTGCTTTTCTCACCAGTGCGGCATTGTCACTTGGAATAATTGCTTCATACCCGAAGATCTCCAATAATGCCGATACAGCAGAAGCAGCAAGAACAATCGGAGAAATTCAGGAGCAAAGAAAAGCTAATGCTGAAAAAATTGCAGCTCTTGAAGAAAAAATCGGTGGCCTTGAAGGTGAAAAAAATTACGAAAAGCAGCAGGCATCTTACCTTGAGGAACAAATTGATATTATCCAAGAGAATATCAATCTTCTCAATGCTGAGCTTGAAGCTATAAAGGCAGATATCTCTGCTACTGAAACAAATATTGTAAATCTTGATGCTGATATTGTTAACCAGCAGGCGGCAATTGACGAAAGTATCGAGCTATTCAAGAAACGCCTTTGTACAATGTATATAAACGGCAATGACACCTCTGCTTCAATTGTACTCGGTTCATCAAGCTTTTATGATATGATGTCAAGAGTGCATATGATCAACCGAGTTGCTGAATATGACGATAAGCTCATTGATGATATTGTTACTGAAATTGAAAATCTTGAACAGTCAAAGACTGATCTCGAAAGAGAAAAACTCAATCTCTCTATGAAACTTGACGAGCAGAATAAGCGCAAGGAAGAAAAAGATGCTGAAATTGCTGTTCTCAATGATAAAATGCAGTATACACAATACGAAATTGACCGTATTGCACGCGAACAGGCAGAGCTTGAACGTGATAAGGCTGATATAGAAGCAGATCAGGCTGCTCTTGCCGCTGAGGAAGAGGCTTGGTATGCTGAAATAAAGCGTCAGCAGGAAGAAGCTCAGCGACGTTGGGAGGAGGAGCAAAAAAGTCTCCAGCAGCAACAACAGCAAAAGCAGCAACAGCACAATAACAACAGCAGCGGAAGCACTTCATCTGCGCCTTCGCAGCCGGTTTATGTTCCTGTAACTCCATCACAAAGCGGATTTGCTTGGCCCGCACCCGGTTTCAGCTATATCACAAGCTATTATGGCGCGCGTTGGGAAAGAAACCACAACGGTATTGATATCGGTGACGGCGGAATTATGGGCGGTTCAGCTGTAGCTTCACAGTCCGGAACAGTTATTGCTGTTGTAAACAGCTGCACACACAATTTTGCAAAGAATTATAGCTGTGACTGCGGCGGCGGATACGGAAATTATGTTCTCATCTCTCACGACGGTACATATTCCACAATATACGCCCATCTGACATCTGCATGGGTATCCGTTGGCGAAACTGTTTCACAGGGACAGGCTATCGGCTCTATCGGCTGTACAGGCCATTCCACAGGAGCGCATCTTCATTTTGAAGTCCGTGTAAACGGCATTCCTCAGAATCCACTTAACTATGTAGGCCCATAAGAATTTTACACCGCACAATTCTGTGCGGTGTTTCCTTGATATATGACTTATAAGGAGAAAATATATGAACAAGAAAATAAGTCTTGGACTTGCCCTCAGTCTAATCGCCGTATCAGTTGCAGTAACATTTATCCTGACTTCCTTTTTCTCCCTCCAGAGCTTCAATACAAAGGTTATGGACGTTAATGAAAAGGCAAAGAAGTATACTGCCCTTCAATCTCTCGATTCAATTGTAAGAGAATACTATTATGGCGATATTGACGAGAAAACCCTTGAGGACGGCATTATGAAAGGCTATGTTCAGGGACTTGATGATAAATATTCACGCTATCTTACTGAGGAGGAATATCTCACCGAGCTTAATGAAAACTCAGGTACTCTTGTGGGACTCGGACTTACTCTCAGCGAAGATGAAAGCGGATATATACGTATATCTGAGATTTTAAGCAGTTCCCCCGCTTCCGAATCCGGAATTTTGCAGGATGACCTCATTATAAACATTGATGGCATTGATGTAAAGGAAATGGGATTTTCTGAAGCGGCTGATACTATGAAAGGTACAGAGGGATCAACTGTAACTCTCACTATCCGCCGAAATGGCAAGGATACAGAGTATACCTTTACACGCCGTTCAATCGTGGTAAATACTGTTGAGGCGCAGATGCTTGGAAATTTCATAGGATACATCAAAATTAACAGCTTCAAAGAAAACACTCCTGATCAGTTTATTGACGCTCTTGAGCGACTCACCGTAAACGGTGCAAAATCCCTTATTTTCGACGTAAGAGGCAACAGCGGCGGACTTGTTTCGGCTTTGGAAGAATGTCTTGATCCCCTGCTTCCTGAGGGAATAATTGCAACATCTGAATACAAGGACGGCCACACAGAAACGCTTATTTATTCTGATTCTACCGAGCTTACCATACCTATGGTCGTTATTGCTGACAAGTATACCGCAAGTGCGGCAGAGCTTTTCGCGGCTTCCCTTAGAGATTTCGGTAAGGCTCCCATTGTTGGCGAGCAGACCTACGGCAAAGGCGTTATGCAGGATATAACCGAGCTTGACGATGGCGGAGCAATTGTTCTTACTGTCGCTGAGTATAAAACCGTTTATTCCGAATGTTATGATGGTATCGGAATTACTCCCGATTATCCTGTAGAAAACGGTGATGATGGAAACGATATGCAATATAACAAAGCTGTTGAGGTTGTCCAGCTTATGACAGCACAATAATACCATACAGCGGACAAATCGAATGGCAGAAATACTGTAGTGTATTACTGTGCATCCACCCCCTATGACAGTATGTTTATATTGTCCACCAATATTCAACAATTAATATAATGCGGTACTTAATGTGCCGCATTGATTTTATATATGAGTTCTATAAAAAATACATATACATAATCTGTTTTCAAAATAAAAAAAATATGGTATAATATATTGTGTATTTGTATGTAATTTTGGGATATACGAACTTCATACCTAATGTACAAATGCAATATATCCTTTTGGAGGTATTACAATGATCGAAAAAGAACTTTATTCACTCTGGTGCGCAAATGCAAAGGCTGATGCAGACCTTATTACAGAGCTTGAAAGTATAAAAAATGACAACGAGGCTATAAACGACAGATTTTACAGAGATCTTGAATTCGGCACAGGCGGTCTTCGCGGAGTTATCGGCGCAGGTACTAACCGTATGAATATCTATACAGTAAGACGAGCTACTCAGGGATTTGCTGATTATCTCAATCAGGAATACAAGAACCCCTCAGTTGCTGTTTCCTACGACAGTCGTATAAAGAGTGATGTTTTCTCGAAAGCTGCTGCTGAGGTTCTCGCTGCAAACGGCATCAAGGTACACATCTATACTGAGCTTATGCCTACTCCCTGCCTTTCTTTTGCTGTACGTCAGCTTAAATGTCAGGGCGGTATTATGGTAACAGCAAGCCATAACCCTGCTAAGTACAACGGTTACAAGGTTTACGGCGATGACGGTTGTCAGATTACTCTCCGCGGCGCTGAAATCATTCTTGACAAGATCAATTCACTTGATATTTTCAATGATGTTAAATCCGCAAACTTTGACGAGGAAGTTGCAAAGGGTAACATCCAATACATCGGTAACGATGTAATTGAGGCATACTACGAAAAGGTTCTTGCTGAGGCTATCAATCCTGACCTTTGCGCTTCAAGCGGACTGAAAGTAGTTTACACTCCCCTCAACGGTACAGGAAATAAGCCTGTACGCGAGATTTTAAAGCGTATCGGCATTAATGATGTTACTATTGTTAAGGAACAGGAAAATCCCGACGGAAACTTCACAACCTGCCCTTATCCTAACCCTGAGATTCGTGAAGCTCTTGAAGTCGGCCTTCGTTACTGCAATGAAGTTAAGCCTGACCTGCTTCTCGCAACTGATCCAGACTGCGACAGAGTTGGTATTGCTGTTCCCGACGGCGACGGCTACGCTCTTTTCAGCGGAAATGAGGTTGGCGCAATGCTTCTTGAATACATAGCTGACCAGAGCATTAAAAAGGGAATTATGCCGGAAAATCCAATCGCTGTAAAGACAATTGTAACTACTGATATCGTCAATTCTATCGGTAAGGAATACGGCGTTGAGATCATCGACGTTCTCACAGGCTTTAAGTTTATCGGTGAGCAGATCGGCTTCCTTGAAGAAAAGGGCGAGGAAAACCGCTATATCTTCGGATTCGAGGAGAGCTACGGCTACCTCTCAGGTGCATATGTACGCGATAAGGACGCTGTAAACGCTTCAATGCTTATCTGCGAAATGGCTGCATACTACCGCACACAGGGAATTTCCCTCCTCGAAGCAAGAGAAAATATGTATAAGAAGTATGGTATGTTCTACCAGACACTTTACAGCTTCACTTTTGAGGGTGAAAGCGGTATGAATAAAATGGATGAGATTATGACAACTCTGAGAAATAATCCTCTTACAGCTATTGCCGGAATCCCTGTTGTTAGGTTTGATGATTACAAGGCAAGCACATCAAAGGATATTGCAAGCGGCGCTGTAACTGAGCTTACTCTGCCAAAGTCAAATGTACTTGCATTCTTCCTTGAAGGCGGCTCAAAGGTAATTGTTCGTCCATCCGGTACAGAGCCAAAAATTAAGACGTATCTCACAGCTAAACAGCCCACAAGAGCTGAGGCAGAGGCGCTTGAAAAGAAGCTTCACGACGAATTTTCCAAGAATTTTCAGTAAAATATATAGCAAACGACAAAATTTTTTGGCGTTTGCTATTTGCCGATCCGCACATCCGCAAACTAAAGTTTGCGGATGTGCGAGGCACTTTAAATCATTAATTATAAGGCGGACTTCGGTTCGCCTTATGTTTTAGGAGGGTGAACAAATTGGAAATACAAGAGTTACACAAACACCTTGAAATCGGCAAACTACCTGTTCTTATATATTGCGAGGAAAAATATAACGGAATATGGTGTATGCTGCAATTAGCAAAAAACAACAAAATTTTTCTTGATTTTACTGACAATATAAATTCAAATTCTGAGGGAGATTTCAGAGCAACTTTTGTGTACGATTCTTTTGAAGAATTACTAAAAGCGGTTGAAAATTTCACAGGTCGTAAAGTAAGCGAATTGTCTATAAATCCCGACGTCACCCATATCAGCGGCAGCAACCCTGCATGGCTGGATTTCCAGTGGGATTTATACAACGGAAAAGTGAAAATGCTTGAAAACTATAAAAAAATCTTTATAGGTGACTTATGGTGGAGATTCCTGTTTCAGAAGAAAGTCAAGCCTGATTGCAGTACAAAGGAATTAAATGCATTGATAATGCAGAGAGATTACGAGGATTAACAGAAAAAATGAAAATTAGTAATGATATGACTATGGAAGAAATAATAATCGGTTTTGAGGAGAAATACAACGGAGATTTCAACTGGAGTTTAATTCCCGAAACAAATAATTATTATATAACAGAATTAAAAAAAGAGCTTGGCGCTGACAATCCGCTGTTTCAGCATACAGTCTGCGCTATAGCAAAATGCGAATCCAATGATGATGTTTTATATGTACTGAATGGCGATATATGGCGAATTTATCATCTCACCTATTCTGCAAACAATTCTGAGGGATACCCTAAATACAAAGAATTTCCGAGCATAAAAGCCGCAGCTGAATATATACAGGATAGATTTCTGAAAGAATATTTTTAATTTCAAGTTAAAATATGAAAATATATCCAACAGCTATTGACAAATAAGCCAAGCTATGATATAATATATATCTGATGTATGCTTGCACTACTGTCTAAGGGCATATCTGCCGTGAAAACGGTTGATATTGATGATGGGCTGCACGATTTACAGAAAATTTAATAAAATGAGGTGAAAATCGTGAAAGAGGGAATCCATCCTAACTTTGTAAAGACAACTATTACTTGCCATTGCGGTAACGTAATCGAAACAATGTCTACAAAGGAGAACATCAAGGTTGAAATCTGCTCAAAGTGCCATCCTTTCTATACTGGCAAGCAGAAGCTTGTTGATACAGGCGGACGTGTTGACAGATTCAAGAAGCGTTTCAATCTCGATAAGTAAAATCATTAATAAGCCGCTCAATATGAGCGGCTTATTTGCACAGATTGAGGATTTTTTATGAACTATTTCACAATTTCAAAACCTGCCAGCGACTCCTTCATCGAGAAAAAATCCGAATTTATCGGATATATCGCTCCTGTGAAAACAAATGATGAAGCTGTCGCTTTTATAAATCAGATAAAGGCTATGCACCGAAAAGCAAGGCATAACGTCTATGCTTATATCCTCCGCGAGGACAATATTTCCCGATATTCCGACGACGGAGAGCCGCAGGGTACGGCTGGTGTGCCTGTCCTTGAGGTACTGCAAAAACGCGGTCTTACCGATGTCTGTGTTGTTGTTACCCGATATTTCGGCGGCATACTTCTTGGCGGCGGAGGCTTGCTCCGTGCCTATTCCCACGCAGCTTCTATTGCCTGCGATGCCGCACATATTATGGATATGCGGCTTTGTCACCGTCTTACCATAAAAACAGACTATAATTTATACGGCAAGATAAATTATATCCTGCCCAATTTCGACGTCATCACTATGAACTCTGACTTTGCTGACGCTGTTACTCTTGAAATTCTTGTTATGTCCGAAAAGCTTGATTCTCTGCGAAAAGAGCTGACTGAGGTTACTAACGACTCAGCAGAAGTGACAGACCTTGGTGAATTATACGAGGACTTTTCGTCAGTTATAACAAACTTTTAATTTCTCCGCAGAAAAATAAAGGATATTTATACTTTCGACAGTATAAGTATATATAAGCCTATAAGCCTCATCTCAGGAAAGGAGTTCATTATGGAAAATGTAAGCATACGCGAAAAAATCGAGCTTGCAGAAGCTATGGTACACAGCGAATACGCCTGTTCAAGCACCGATTCCGAAATGACAAAGCGTGAACTTGACGAGGAGAAATGCTCCTACCGCACAGATTTTCAGCGTGACCGTGACAGGATACTCCATTGTAACTCGTTCCGACGGCTTAAACGTAAAACTCAGGTTTTCCTCTCCCCTGTCGGCGACCACTATCGTACACGACTGACGCATACCCTTGAAGTATCACAGATCGCCCGTACTATTTCCCGATGTATGAACCTTAACGAGGCGCTTACAGAGGCTATCGCGTTAGGTCACGATCTTGGCCATTCGCCTTTCGGTCATTGCGGTGAGGCTGTTCTCAATGAAATATGCCCCCACGGATTCAAGCACTATCTTCAAAGCGTCAGAGTAGCTGAACGACTCGAAAAAAACGGCAAGGGACTTAATCTCACATGGGCTGTACGCAACGGCATTAAATGCCACACCAATATGACTGCTGCTACCCGCGAAGGCTGTGTTGTCCGTCTTGCTGACACTATCGCCTACATAAACCACGATATTGAGGATTCGATCCGTGCAGATGTACTTCGCGCTGAACAGCTGCCAGCCGATTGCGTTGAAATTCTCGGTGACACAAAAACAAAGCGTATCACAACGCTTATCGCCTCGGTTATCGCTCACGGCAGCGAAACCATCGACTTTGAACCCGAAATACGCAAAGCACATGATGATCTGCGGAGCTTTATGTTCAGAACGGTCTACACCAATCCCGACGCAAAGCAGGAGGAGGGAAAGGCTGAATTGCTTATACGCAAGCTCTACAGATATTTTAAGGAAAATTCTTCGCTGCTCCCCCCTCTTTATCTTGATATTGCAGAGGAGTCCGATATTGACCTTGCTGTTTGCGACTATATATCGGGAATGAGCGACGAATATGCCGTTGATCTCTATACGGAGCTTTTTGTTCCGAAATTCTGGAAATAATAAATTATACGGAGGTGTGAGCTATGGCATTGAACGATGAATTTACTCTTGAGCTGAAAAATGCAAACCCCATCGACAGCGTTATAAGCTCATATGTCCAGCTGAAAAAACGTGGCAGAACTCTTGTATGCAACTGCCCGTTCCACTCCGAAAAAACTCCATCATTTACAGTTTTTCTCGACTCTCAGAGCTTTTACTGCTTTGGCTGCGGTGCCGGAGGCGATATTTTCACCTTTGTGATGAAAGCTGAAAATCTTGATTTTATGGAAGCTGTAAGACTTATCGCTGAAAGAAGCGGTATGACCGTCCCGGAAAGAAAAAACAACTCCCCGGACAACAGCCAGCGAAGAACAAGAATATACGAAATGAACCGTCTTGCCGCCAATTTTTTCTATAAAAATCTTGTCAGCGGCAAGGATAAATCAGGTCTTGACTATTTTATAAAACGTCAGCTAAGTCCTCAGACTATAAAAAAATTTGGTCTTGGCTACGCACCCGACTCGTGGGATGAGCTATGTACTATGCTCATATCAAAGGGTTACTCTGAATATGAGATAACCGATGCATGGCTTGCAGGACGCTCTCAGAAAAATAACCGGCTTTACGATATGTTCCGAAAGCGCGTGATGTTCCCCATTGTTGATATGAGAGGAAACGTTATCGGCTTCGGCGGCCGTGTACTTGACGACTCAAAGCCTAAGTATCTCAACACAAGCAAAACCCTTGTATTTGACAAAGGCTCAAATCTTTTTGCTATGAATTTTGCTAAAAACTCCGACAGCAAACGGCTTATCCTATGTGAGGGATATATGGACGTTATCGCTGTCAATCAGGCAGGTTTTGACAACGCTATTGCTACTCTCGGAACAGCAATTACTCCCGATCAGGCGCGGCTTGTGAAGCGCTATGCCGAGGAGGTTATAATCGCCTACGACAGCGACGGTGCAGGTCAGACTGCTGCCCGTAAAGCTATTTCACACTTTTCAGATGTGGGACTTCGCACACGTATCCTCCGAATGGAGGGCGCAAAGGATCCCGATGAATATATAAAAAAATTCGGCGTTCAGCGTTTCCGTATGCTAATTGACAAATCCGATGACGCCAATAATTTTCTTATCGACCGCTGCGAAAACGACCTTGATATCGAAACTGAAGCAGGCAAGGTTGAGCTGCTAAAACGTGTATCACGAGTTCTCGCGGAAATACCTACAGCTCTTGAACGCGAGGTATATATATCAAGAACCGCCAAGAAATACGACTTCCCCGTTGATGTGCTGAAAGCCCATATTGACGGTATGATACGAAAAAACAGCTATAATGAGAAGCAAAATCAATGGCGTACTATAAAAGCACAGACAGCTGTATCACATGATGTAATTAACCCTGAGGCTTCCAAGCACAAAAAAGAAGCGCGGGCAGAGGAAATTATCATTTGCCGCCTTATGCGCCACCCTGAGGAAGCAGATAAGCTGCGGGAAACAGCACCGCCTGAAATTTTTGTAACCCAATTCAATAAAAAAGTTTACGAGGCGCTGCTCAACATAGCGGACAACGCTAAAGAAATATCACTTTCCATTATCGGAGATGAATTTTCTCCGGATGAAATGGGTAAAATATCAGGCATACAGGCAAAAAATCGCGATATGACAATTTCTGCGGCTTCTGTTGCCGATTGCGCAAATGTACTAAAAAACCACAAATCTCTAAAAACAGCGGAGGATATTTCCGACGATGATATAAGAAATATCTTTGCTTCAAAAAAATCATAGGAAGCATATCATATACCATAGGAAAAGGCATTCCATTGGGAATTGCCGCGAAAAAAAAGGAGGAATCACCATGGATTCAAAGAAAAACACTATTGATGCTCTTATTGAACAGGGACAGGCAAACGGTAAGCTGACCACCAAGGAAATTACCGACGCACTTGAAGAGCTTGACTTTGATGTTGACCAGATCAACACCTTTTATGATCGCTGTGAAGCTCTCAACATTGAAATCGTCGAGGATATGAACATTGATTCCGACCTTAAAATCGGTCTTGATTCCACTATTACCGACGATCTCGAAATGGCACTGTCAACTGAGGGTATTGCCATTGATGACCCTGTAAAGGTTTACCTGAAAGAAATCGGACGCGTTCCGCTTCTCGCAACAGAGGAGGAGATCGAGCTTGCTCAGCGTATGGCAAAGGGCGACAGATATGCTAAAAAGCGTCTTTGTGAAGCAAACCTTCGTCTTGTTGTAAGCATTGCCAAGAAGTATGTTGGCAGAGGTATGCAGTTCCTCGACCTTATCCAGGAGGGTAATCTTGGTCTTATCAAGGCTGTTGAGAAATTCGACTACACAAAGGGCTTTAAGTTCTCCACATATGCTACATGGTGGATTCGTCAGGCTATAACAAGAGCAATTGCAGATCAGGCAAGAACAATCCGTATTCCTGTTCATATGGTGGAAACTATTACAAAGGTTAAGAAGGTTTCATCACAGCTCCTCCATGAAAACGGACACGATCCAAGTCCTGAGGAAATCGCTGAAAAGCTGAGTATGCCTGTTGACAAGGTTCGCGAGATTATGCGTGTTGCACAGGATCCTGTATCCCTTGAAACTCCTATTGGTGAGGAGGAGGACAGCCACCTCGGTGACTTTATCCCTGATGATGACGCCCCTGCACCTGCTGAGGCTGCATCACATACACTCCTCAAGGAGCAGCTCAACGAGGTTCTTAACACACTTACCGACCGTGAGGCAAAGGTTCTGAAGCTCCGTTTTGGTCTTGAGGACGGCAAAGCACGTACCCTTGAGGAAGTAGGACAGCGTTTCGATGTAACCCGTGAACGTATCCGTCAGATCGAAGCTAAGGCACTCCGTAAGCTCCGTCATCCAAGCCGCAGTAAAAAGGTCAAGGACTTCCTTGATGAATGATAAGCGGCAAATACATAATGCTGAGGCTATATTTTAACAGACTGAGGACACGGTACGCCGTGTCCTTTATTATTGCTCCACCAACTAAACCTTGCTGTCAAATACTCGGCATAAAGAAAATTTCTCTACGTCAGAAAAACTTGAAATGCGACAGCATTCCTGCATTTTTCTTCCTTGATAAATTCCCTTTCTGCTTTCGTCTTTTTGGCAAGGTATAATTGGTGGAGCAATATACTCGTCGTCCGCCTTGACATATATCATTTTTTCTGCTAACATCTTAGAAATTGGTATAAAATAATAATTTATAATTTAATAACAAATATTATATTGACTTTATTTTAGATATATTGTATAATTAAATTGATGTATTATGGTTTGCTGTCAACCATAAAAGACAGCCACGCAAACGAATGCCCCGTAAAAGGCAGCTGTAATATCAGCTGTCGGCAGTTCAACAGCGTAACCAGGAGTTGCTATGAGTATATTCAATCTTTCAAAAGAGCCTCCCGAGCTTAGCCGCGACTGGAAAGTATTCCAGCAATTTATGGGAAACATCGGAGCATTTACATATGTCGCCAGAAACAAGACTGCATACCTTGACGATGTTGCCTGCCGTATGCTTTCCTGCTCCGGAAATAAGCTAAACGAATTTGAATTTTTCAACCTTCTCGAAAAAATCTCTAAAATGCCTGTAGAGGGACAAAAGCACATCTATAACTTCACTAACAACAATAAAACCAGATACATTAAAATGAATATCTATGAATCAAGTGATGAATGGCTGGGCTTCGTACAGGATTATACACGCCAGATCGCAAATATCCGCGAAAATGATTTCGTCGAATATGATCCCGTTACAAAGCTGCCCTCTTACCCATATTTCTCTCAGCAGATAAAAAAACTTCTCCCCGATGTACAGAATTGCTGCCTCGCAACGCTGTATATCAACGGCATCGAAAAGCTCGGCTCATTTCTTACAGTTGACAGCACAAACAGCTGTATTGCATCTGTTGCAGAAATTCTCAACAGCTTTGCTTCAGAAAATGTTTTCATCGGTACAAAATCGGGCTATGAAATGCTTGCTTTCTTCAAGGACTGCGACAGAATGTTTATCTACAATATCCTCAACAGTATGGATGAAGCTGTACAGAACTGTATTATTACTGACGATTTCGGTGAAATAATCGACATCTCCGATAAAAGCAAGCTCAGTCTGTCAATTGGCTGCTCATCATATCCGAATGAGGCTACAGATTTCAATATGCTGGTAAATTATTCGGAATTTGCTCTTTATGAAGCACGTACTGACCGCCGTCATGTTATCAACTGGTTCTCCGAAAGCAACTACAGCCGTGAAAAGGACGCTTACAAAAATGCTCAGCTTTTCAACAGAATGATAACTGAAAATCTCTTTACCTATCACGTTCAGCCTATCGTCGAAACAACAACCGGCAGCATCGTTGCTTATGAGGCTCTTATGCGCAGCACAGGCGATATAAAAATGGAGCCGAAACAAATACTTGCAATTGCAGCAGGTCAGAATTCCCTTTATGCCGTGGAAAAACTGACTTTATTCAATACGCTGAAACTTATAAGCGAAAATCAGAGCGTATTCGAGAACAAAAAGCTTTTTATCAACTCAATGTGCGAATACACCTTAAACGAGGAGGATTTCAATGAGCTTTACCTGACCTACGGTGAACTTCTTGAAAAGTGCGTAATTGAAATCGTTGAGGACAGTACAGCTACTCCGGAGGTAGTAGAGCTTATCAAAAAACGTCTTGGATTTTCTCACTCCCAGCTTGCCATCGACGACTATGGTACCGGCTATTCAAACAGCTCAAATCTGCTTAAATATCGTCCAGATTATGTAAAAATTGACCGTTCCCTCATTTCGGATATTCATAACGATATGAAAAAACAGCAGCTTGTTACTCAGATAATCGACTTCTGCCGCGATAATCAGCTCCAGACTCTTGCAGAGGGCGTTGAAACAGCTCAGGAAATGAAAACTGTTATCCGACTCGGTATTGACTTGATACAGGGTTATTACACCTCAAAGCCAAAGCCGCTTTTCCTTGACAGTATAGCTAAGGATATTAAAGACGAAATAATTAAAACAAATCTTGAAACACGGCCAAACGGCTCCAAAAAAGTGTATGCCGCACAGAATGATACAGAAATCGACCTTCTTAAGCTTGCCCTCGAAAAATATACCGATATCCACATATATCAAAGTAAGCTCACTATTGTTGGCGATCCCGACAAGGCTGTAAAAATGAATATCACAATTATGGATAACCATAGCTGTGAGCTTACACTCAAAAATGTAAATATCGTCAGCGGAAACAGCAAACCTACAATTTCCGTGGGTGAATACGCAAGACTTGTACTTAATGTTTCTAAAACAAATAAGCTTGCATATGCGGGAATTTATGTACCTATGGGTTCACAGTTTGAGCTTCGCGGAAAGGGAAGCCTTATCCTCGACTGCTATGCTACATACGGCATCGGAATAGGCAATGATTATGAACACAGCTATGGCGATATCACTATTGATATGAACGGCAATCTTGAAATAATCTGCAATGGCACGGATATTGCGTCAATCGGCGGCGGCTTCAATGATGATGATTCCGAGATAAAGCTCCTTTCAGGCAATATCAAGGTTGATATGCACACACACAACGGTATCGGCGTTGGAAGCTTTAACGGTGACGCAAATATAGAAATTTCTGAAAACTGTCAGCTTGATATGGCGCTTTCAGGAAAAAGAATTACAGGTATAGGAAGCTTCCGCGGAATTTCAACAATCGGCACTTCGGCAGCTATAACACTCTCATGCAGCAGCGCTGAAGCTGTAGGAATTGGCGTCATCGAAGATGGCGAGGGAAGTATCCTTATCAAAAAGGGCAGGATATCGGCAAAAATGAACTCCGCAAAACAGGCTTGTATCGGTGCTATTGGCGGCAGCGTAAACACAAAAATTATGAACGCTGAAATTACTATCGACTCCGAGGGCGATTACGCTGTCGGTATCGGTGATTCTGAGGGCAGCGGAAACGTGTTTATTATGGACTCCTCAATTAATCTGAAAATGGCTTGCGGAAATCCCCGTGATATCTGCTCAGGCAGCGGAGATGTACAGATACAGAACTCTACTGTAAATTCACTTGTTAACAATAAACGCATTGAGCATAACAGCAACTGATGCGGAAATTTTCAATAAGAAAGGTAATTTTTAAATATGAAACTTGGAATGGTTGGTCTGCCTAACGTTGGCAAAAGCACACTTTTTAACGCTCTCACAAATGCAGGTGCAGAATCTGCAAACTACCCCTTCTGCACGATCGAGAAAAACATCGGAATCGTTTCTGTTCCGGATGAAAGACTTGATAAGCTTGCGGAAATGTACGATCCTGATAAATTTACTCCCGCAACTCTTGAATTTGTGGATATTGCAGGTCTTGTAAAGGGCGCATCAAAGGGCGAGGGACTTGGAAATAAATTCCTTGCCGATATACGTGAGGTTGACGCTATTGTACACGTTGTCCGCTGCTTTGAGGACGATAATATCGTTCACGTTGACGGAAATATCAATCCCCTCCGCGATATTGAAACTATCAATCTGGAGCTTATATTCTCCGATATTGAAATGATTGACCGCCGTATTGACCGCGCAAAAAAAGCGGCTAAGGGCGACAAGAAATACCTTGCGGAGATTGATTTCCTTGAAAGACTTAAAGAACATCTTGAAGGCGGAAAATCCGCAAGGGGATTTGATTTCACCGATGAGGAGCGTGAACTGATAAAGTCAACTCCACTGCTCTCTGCAAAGCCTGTAATCTATGCCGCAAATCTCTGTGAAGCTGATTTTGCAGGAAATATTGAGAATAACGAGAACTACTGCAAGGTTCGCAAGCTTGCAGAGGAAGAAAATTCCGCTGTACTTCCTATCTGTGCTCAGACTGAAGCTGAAATTGCTGAAATGGATGAAGAAGATAAGGCAATGTTCCTTGCTGAGCTTGGACTTGAAGTTTCCGGACTCAACAGAATTATCAAGGAAGGCTATGCACTTCTTGGACTTATTTCCTACCTTACAGCAGGAAAACCTGAAGTGCGCGCGTGGACAATCAAAAAAGGCACAAAAGCTCCCCAGGCAGCCGGTAAAATCCATACCGACTTCGAAAAGGGATTTATTCGTGCTGAGGTAATTGCCTTTGACGATCTTATGGAATGCGGTACAATGGCTGCTGCAAAGGAAAAAGGTCTTGTACGCCTTGAAGGTAAGGAATACGTTATGAACGACGGAGATATTGTTCTTTTCAGATTTAATGTATAACATAGATTATGTATAAACTTCCCCGAAAATTACTTCGGGGAAATTTATTTTACAAAAATTTCACACACAACCTATTGCATTTTTTGTCGATTTATGATACAATAAATTTGTAGGGATTTAACACTTTATCAAGCATACATATAATGTATGCAATAAAATCAAAGGGGGTATATTATGGATATAATCCTATGGGCAGTTCTTATTATCGTTTTCGTCATTGTTGAATTTTGTACTGTTCAGCTTGTTTCGATCTGGCTTGCCATCGCATCGCTGATTACGCTGATTTGTACACTCTGCTTTGACAGCCTTTCCTTCATCGGTCAAACGACTATATTTGTTTTGACCTCTGCGGTGCTTGTTACAGTTACTCTGCCGCTTATCAGAAAAAGGCTAAACAAAACACACGTAGCCACAAATTCAAAGTTGGAAATTGGCAAAACTGCCACAGTCATCGAAAAAATTGATCCCGATAAGAATACGGGGCGTGTCACTCTTAACGGAGTTGACTGGGGTGCCGTTTCAGCAGACGGCAAGATTATTCCTAAAGACAGCATTGTTGTCATAAAGGAAATCAAAAGCACAAAACTCATTGTAGAAATTAAATCATAAGTATAGGAGATTATTATTATGGAAAAATTAGGCGCAGTTATTGTACTGGCAATTATTGTTTTTGCAATTATTATTTTTATAAGATGTTTCAGAATTGTTCCACAGGCTCACGTATTTGTTATTGAGCGTCTGGGTTCATTCAAGACTGAATGGGAAACAGGTTTTCACGTTCTTGTTCCGTTCCTTGACAGAATAGCAAGCAAGGTTTCCCTCAAGGAAAAAGTTGTTGACTTCAAACCGCAGCCTGTTATAACCAAGGACAATGTTACAATGCAGATCGACACAGTTGTATTCTATCAGATCACAGATGCTAAGCAGTATACTTATGGTGTTGAGCGTCCTCTTGCAGCTATCGAAAATCTTTCTGCAACAACTCTCCGTAACATCATCGGTGAAATGGAGCTTGACGCTACACTTACTTCCCGTGATGTTATCAACACAAAAATCACAGCTATCCTGGATCAGGCAACTGATCGCTGGGGTATCAAGGTTAACCGTGTGGAGCTGAAAAATATTCTTCCTCCCCGTGAAATCCAGGACGCTATGGAAAAACAGATGAAGGCTGAGCGTGAAAGACGTGAGAAAATTCTCCAGGCAGAGGGTGACAAGAAGTCACAGATCCTTGTTGCTGAGGGTGAAAAGGAGTCACAGATTCTCCGCGCACAGGCTAAGAAAGAGTCACAGATCCTTGAAGCTGAAGCTGAAAAGCAGGCTATGATCCTCCGTGCTGACGCTGTTCGTGAGCAGAAAGTTCTTGAAGCTACCGGTGAGGCACAGGCTATTGAGCTTGTACAGCAGGCTCTCGCAGACAGCCTTGTGAAGCTTTCACAGGCTAACCCATCCGAAAAGGTTATTCAGCTTAAATCCCTTGAAGCTTTCGCTAAGGCAGCTGATGGTAAGTCCACAAAGATTATCATTCCGAGTGAAATTCAGGGACTTGCAGGACTTGCAGCAGGACTTAAAGGCATCGTAGACAACGATTCCCCTAAGCAGTAAATTTATCCCTACAAACACAAAACCGAGGTGTAAAGCCTCGGTTTTATTTTTCACTATTGTTTCAGGGATTGGTATTAATACTAATCCCTAAAATTTTAGTAGACAAAGATGATGAGCAAAAATGATGGGCATCTCTAAAAACTCGTTTGATTAAAGAAAAAACAGATAGGTGCGGCAGCTGCAAGGAAACCTTCCGAAGGCGTGCTTTCGCACTCCAAGGGAGGTTGACGCAGCAGATGTCGTGCATAGCTGTTTTTTCTCAAAAGGAGGTTTTTAGAGATGCCCTGATGTATGTCAAGGCGGACGATGAAAGCATACTGTCGTATGGTGAGGATGTCCAACGATGACATACGGCATTTATGCCATTAGATTTGTCTACTGTTGTTTCAGGGATTAGTATAAGCCTTAATCAACTCTGCTGTCGCCATAAGATATGGTGCTATGCCCTTCGCCTCGTTTTCAACAATTCTTTCACTAAGGTAGTATTCAGCAGAGCCGTCACGATTTTTTGCTCCGCCAAGCCCGCCCATCAGGCATATATTCCTCAGCACAGGGATTTCTCCGCTTCTGTCGATGTACTTCTCAGTTACCGCATACAACGCCTTTTCGCCCGATTTCGCAGCTGATTTATCAACAGTACCAAGACGATACCCCTTCATCGCCCCATATGCATAAAGAAGCGTTCCGCTTGTTTCAGGGTAGTTGCCTGCAAGCAGCTTTCGTACAGGAAGCTGTAACAGCATATTCTCCTCAGTAAGACATTGACTGAGAGCTTCTATATGCTCCCTGAACATTCCCCCTATTTCCTCATTCTCCGTGATCTCATACATATCCGCAAGCCCTGCACACAGCCAGCCGTTAGACCTGAGCCAGAATTGTGACGACAAACCGGTTTCTTCATCAGCCCAGAGCATATCCTTCGTTTCGTTGTAGCCGTGATAGTACAATCCGGTTTTTCTGTCACGCATAATATTGCGGATATTCATCATCTGCGAAATCGCATCATTTATTATACTCTTATCATTTTTGATTTTTCCGTACATGGACATAAACGGCAATACCATATATGCTCCGTCAAGCCACATCTGATTTGGATATATCGCCTTATGCCAGAAGCTTCCGCATTTCAGACGCGGGTGATCTATAAGCTGTTCGATATATATTCGCTCATAAGCAAGACGGTAACGCTCCGCCCCTGTCACATTGTACAGATTTATAAGATTTATTCCCCCACATATATTGTCAAGATTGTAGTCAAGGACATTCATTGTGGGAATACTACCGTCCTCATTAACATAGCTGTCTGTAAATTTCACAGCGTAATCAATGTAATCGTTATCGCCGTACATCATCAGCGCACGTATCATACAGCTGTCCATATAATTCCATTTCGACTGCTTGCGGAATATATAGTTCTCTCTGTTCCACTTCGGACGCATTGGCTTTGATGTCAGCACAAGCTTTTCTATATATTCGCGAGCAATCTGCTCAATAAGGATTTTGTCCGTCATCCCGACAAACCTCCTGCGGTAATACCGCTTAAAAATTTTTTCTGTGCAAGTCCGAATACTGCGATTGACGGTATAAGTCCGATTACCGACATTGCCAAAATCTTGCATTGCTCATATCCGTTTCCTGTACTATCGGCAGATAGACGAAGTATCAGCGACAGAGGATATTTCTCCACAGAGCTTATCATAATCAGCGGAGTAAGAAAGTCATTCATCGTCCACAAAAAAGTAAATACACATATTGACACTATAACAGGATGTATACACGGCACAAGGATATGCACAAGTATCTGCATTGAATTGCAGCCGTCTATTCTTGCTGCTTCATCAAACTCCCTCGGCACCCCCCTGAAAAACTGTATAAGCATAAAAACAAAGCTGCCCTCTGCTGCAAACAGTGCCGGGATTGTCAATGGAATATACGTATCAAGTACGCCAAGCCTGCTCCACATAAGATACATTGGCATAATAGTTACAATTGCAGGCATAAACATCGTACCCATAAAAAGGGCATAGAACAGCTTCTTCAGAGGAAAGTCAAACCGTGCAAAGCCATACGCCGTAAGCACCGAGGATGTAACTGCAAATAATGTTTTCGGAATTATAACTGCAAAGGTATTAACGAAATAATGCCCCATACTATAATCAGTTACCGTTTCCCAAGCTCTTTTATATATGGAAAAATCAAAGCTCTCCGGAAGAAACCATATTGTGGAAAATATCTCATCATTTGATTTAAAACTTGCTCCCACAAGCCACAGCATCGGATATATCATTATTACCGCACACAGCGTAAGAAGGGCATAGGTAATCGTTTTTTTCATACGTCCTCCCTCCATCTGCCTGTGAGTTTCATCATAACTCCTACAACAAGGGCGATCAAAACAAACATAACCCACGAAAGGGCATTGGCATATCCCATATTATGATAACTGAACATTTCATCATATATTAGCATACCGAGGGTGTATGTGCTTTTCAGCGGTCCGCCGCCTGTTACCATATAGGGGGCGCTAAATTCCTGCATTGCGGCTATTACCTGCAATACAAGATTGAGGAAAATCACATTTTTCAGCAATGGCAGGGTAATTGAAAAAAATCCCATTATTTGTCCGCATCCGTCAACTTTTGCCGCTTCGTAATATTCCTTTGGAATGTCCCTCAATGCGTTGAGGAAAATGATCATAGTCGAACCAAATTCCCACAATCTGAGCAATATTATTATCCCCATTGCAGCGGCTGTATCGCCATACCAGCTTACAGGAGAAAGTCCAATAGCTTCAAGAAGCTGATTTGCAAGTCCGTCAGAAGTAAAAAGAAACTGCCACATTATTACAACAGCAAGATTTGAACCAAGTATGGAGGGTATGAAGAATATCGTGCGGTATACTCCCATCCCCCTTATCTGCATATTAAGCACAAGCGCTGTCATAAGAGAAAAAATCAGCTTCAACGGTACAAGCACCGCCGTGTATTTCAGCGTTACTCCTGCGGCTTTGAGAAAGCCGCTGTCCGTCAGCATATATATGTAGTTGTCAGCTCCTGTTATACGGGGATTTCCAATGCCATTGTAGTCAGTCATTCCTAAGATAAACGAAGACACGAAAGGATATACTGTAAATAACAGAAAACCTGCTAAAAATGGCATTATCAACAGTAAGCCCGTATATTTTTTTACTCCGATGGGATTGCGGTATTTTTTTTTCATTTTCTGATTCTCTCCAGATAGTCTTTTATAGAACCATACATTTCCCGTGCCGCATCCTCCGTTGTGACAGTATTATAGGATATCATCTCAATTGCTGAATTGTAATATTCTTTCATCTGTGCAAGCTCCATATACGGACTTATCGTCACCGTATCGAGGGTTTCAAGAAGTGTATCGTTCTCCTGTGCAAGTCCTGTAAGAAGTCCGTTTTCTTCAAGACTCTTTTGTGCAGCTGATGAAGCAGGAATACCTCTTGTAGTTCCCAACAGCTTAGCCGCTTCCCCGTCATTGAGCATAAAATTCATAAATTCTGCCGCCTCATCAGGATATTTTGTATTCGCTGATATGGTATATAGCAGAGATGGCTTGATCATCCAGCCGCTGTTGTTTCCGCTGTCATCAGAAAGCATAGGCCCCGATTCAAGCACTCCATCAGTAAGGGATATTTCGTACTTTCCCACAGAGCTGCCCCATTCCAGAACTCCGCCGATACGTCCGCTGATAAATTCCGGCGACTGATAAAGTGCTGCCGTTCCGTCCTCATCTGTACGAGTGTTAACGGTGCGGATAATGTGGTTATCCTCCAGGGACTTATAAAAATCAAGAGCCGCCTTTATATCAGCCTCAGTAAAGCCAAGCTCTCCATCAAGGGTAATAAATTGCCTGCCTGTCTGCTGCTGAACATAGACAACTGCAAGATACCAGGCAGTCCCTCCTGACTGCACATCAAGATCAAGGGGATATTTTCCCTTTTTACTGAATTTTTCTCCAAGCTCCAGAAGCTCTGTCCACGTTTCGGGATACTCCGCGCCGATTTCCTTGTATGTATCGGCATTGTAGAAAAGTCCTCTGCCACTAACGGAAACAGTTATGCCGTTGAGTATACCGTTTACCTTGCCGAATTGCAGAATCTCGCTGTCGAACTGTGACAAATCAATTCTTTCTTCAAGAAGGCTCAGATCATAGAAACCCTTGCCATCCTGAGAAAAGGAGATCAGCCAATCGTAGTTGATCTGCATAATATCAGCTTCTGTTCCTCCGCTGAGCTGAGCCGTAACCTTTTCCGTCCAGCCGTCCCAGCCGCCGTATTCGGGAACAACAGTAATATCAGGGTGCTGTAAATTCCATAGCTCAACAGCTTCAAGAGTTGCTTGGTGGCGGTCATCTCCTCCCCACCACGAAAACCGCAGAGTACACTTATCCAGCGTACCGTCGGGAGCTGTAACCTGTGAGGTTTTTCCTCTGCAGGCAGATAGAGAGATAAGACAGCCTGCCGCTGCTGTTAATAAAATATACTTTTTCATACTCTCAATCCTCAAATATAATGATACATTAATTATAACCTATTTTCACTATAAAATCAAGACTTTATTGACAACATCATCGTTATAAACTAATATTTTATGAACCGGTATGGATAACTGTGATACAGCGCAATAAATTTCTTGACTTTTATGCTGAAAAGTATTATAATTATGGTATATTTTAAATGAAAGGATTTTGCATATGAAATATGGACTCGTTATGGAGGGCGGCGCAATGCGCGGTCTTTTCTCAGCAGGTGTAACTGATGTACTTATGGAAAATAATATTGTTTTTGACGGTGCTGTGGGAGTTTCCGCAGGCGCTTGCTTCGGCTGTAATTATAAATCAGGTCAGAACGGCAGAGTTATCCGATATAACCTCCGTTTCTGCAAGGATAAGCGCTATTGCAGTATTCGCTCACTTATCAAGACAGGTGATATGTTCGGGGCAGAGTTCTGCTATCACACTATGCCTGATGAGCTTGACATTTTCGATTACGACGAGTTCAACCGCAATCCTATGGCATTTTACGTTGTCTGCACCGATGTGGAAACAGGCAGACCTGTATATAAAAAGCTTAATACTGCCGATTATAACGGGCTTGAATGGATACGTGCATCTGCGTCAATGCCTTTGGCTTCACGTATAGTTGAAGTTGACGGAAGAAAGCTCCTTGACGGCGGTATATCAGATTCAATTCCCCTGAGCTTTATGGAAAGACACGGTTTTGAACGAAATATTGTAATTCTCACGCAGCCAAGAGATTATATGAAAAAGCCGAATAAGAGTATTTCCCTTATCAAAACGGCATACAAGCAGTATCCGAAACTTGTAAAATCATATGCTGAACGTCCGAAGATGTACAATGAACAGCTTGAATATGTCCGCACTTCTGAAGCTGAGGGAAAAGCATTTGTTATTGCGCCTCCGAAAGCTCTTGATATCGGACACATTGAGCATAATCCCGACAAACTTCTTGAAGTATACAGAACAGGCAGAAAAACCGCCCTCGATAATCTTGACTATATTCTCGAATTTATGGGAGATTGAGCCTTTATTTGCCAAGTATGGCAAATCGTGTCAATACGCCATAAAAAACACTTTACAAACGCAGAAAAATCTGATATAATATAAAATAGATAAATATGCTAAAACGGAGGAATTACCATTGGCTAACGATAAAATCAGAAATTTCTGCATTGTGGCGCATATCGACCACGGCAAATCAACCCTTGCTGACCGTATTCTTGAAAAGACAGAAACTGTTGCTATCCGAGATATGGAAGAACAGCTTCTTGATAATATGGATATTGAGCGTGAACGAGGAATTACCATAAAAGCTCGCGCTGTTCGTATGAAATATACTGCTCAGGACGGTGAGGACTATATCTTCAATCTTATTGACACTCCCGGACACGTTGACTTCAACTACGAAGTATCACGCTCTCTTGCAGCCTGTGAGGGTGCAATTCTTGTTGTTGATGCTTCACAGGGAATTGAAGCACAGACTCTTGCCAATACCTATCTTGCCATTGAACACGATCTTGAAGTTGTGCCTATTGTCAATAAAATCGACCTGCCATCTGCTGATCCTGAACGTGTATGTGCCGAAGTTGAAAATGTCATTGGTATTCCTGCTATGGACGCTCCAAGAATTTCTGCTAAAATGGGTACAAATATTGAGGAAGTTTTAGAGAGAATCGTTACCGATATTCCCGCACCGAAAGGTGATACTGAAAAGCCTCTCAAGGCGCTGATTTTCGACAGCTACTATGACTCCTACAAGGGTGTTATAATCTATGTTCGCGTTAAAGAGGGACGCGTAAAGGTTGGCGACAACATCCGCCTTATGGCTACAGGAGCAGTTTTCACCGTTGTTGAGGCAGGCTATATGGACGCTTCAAACCTCGTCAACAACGGCTCACTTGAAGCAGGCGAAGTTGGCTATATTTCTGCATCTATCAAGAGTATCGGCGATACACAGGTTGGCGATACCGTTACAAATGACGACAACCCCTGCGATGAAGCTCTCCCCGGCTACAGAAAAGTAAATCCTATGGTATTCTCAGGTATTTACCCTGCTGATGGCGCAAAATACGGAGATTTACGTGAGGCTCTGGAAAAACTCCAGCTTAACGACGCTTCACTTTCTTTTGAACCTGAAACATCAATCGCTTTAGGTTTCGGCTTCCGCTGCGGATTTCTTGGACTTCTCCATATGGAAATCATTCAGGAGCGACTGGAGCGTGAGTACAATCTCGACCTTATCACCACCGCACCCTCTGTTATCTACAAGGTAACGCTGACAAGCGGCGAAGTAGTATATATCGACAACCCCACTAATTACCCTGATCCCGCCCTCATCCAGACCGCCGAGGAGCCTATGGTCAAGGCAAACATCCTCTCCCCCTCGGAATACGTTGGAAATATTATGGAACTTTGTCAGGACAGACGCGGCATTTTCAAGGATATGAAATATCTTGATGATACCCGTGTTGAGCTTCACTATGAGCTTCCGCTTAACGAGATAGTTTATGACTTCTTTGATGTGCTGAAATCACGCACAAAGGGCTATGCAAGCTTTGACTATGAAATGATGGGATATGTTCCCTCAAAGCTTGTGAAGCTCGATATCCTCCTCAACGGCGATATTGTTGACGCTCTTTCGTTTATCATCCACACAGACAAAGCATATGGCAGAGCGAGAAAAATTGCTGAAAAGCTCAAGGAGAATATTCCAAGACAGCTCTTTGAGGTGCCTATACAGGCAGCTATCGGCGGTAAGATAATCGCCCGTGAAACTGTTAAGGCTATGCGCAAGGACGTTCTTGCAAAGTGCTACGGCGGAGATATAACACGTAAGAAGAAGCTCCTTGAAAAGCAGAAAGAGGGTAAGAAGCGTATGCGTCAGCTCGGCACAGTAGAAGTGCCGCAGGAGGCATTTATGAGCGTTCTGAAGCTTGATACATGAGGACTTGATTATGTTATTTTATTATATAACATTTGCAATGTCGGCAGTCTGGCTCATACTCTGCATTATATCGGCAGTAACTGAGCATAAGCCGTCAAAAAAAGCGAAAACACGTAATTTCTTCCGCAGTCTGAGAATTTCCCTGCGTGAAATTACTCTTTTATGGACGGTTGTAATTGTGGGAATTGTGGTATATATTGCTGCAAAAACTGATAATTTCAGCTATCCGTGGATATGCCTGATAGTGGGAATATTCCTGCTCGGTCTTGTTATTCTGGAACATTTCCGCATATTCGGCATTGCAAAAACAAAAAAGCGTGTTAAACGCCTACAGAGCCGTTAGCCATTAGACTTTGGGTTTTAGTGAGATATATTTTCAGAAGCACTAATCATCAGAAGTTTTTTCCCTAATGGCAGGCTTGGGGCAGTATTGCCATAAATATGATAATTATACATCAGCTAACGGCTAAAGGCTGAAAGCTGATGGCTATGTAAACAGAAAGGATATAATATGAACAGTATATATAATTGTCCCCATTGCGGAAAAAAGAGCTTCAACCCGTGGAAAAAAGCCTTTGCAGGACAGCTCAACTCTCCCGGAAAGGTATGTCTGGAGTGCGGACAGAAAGCTGTTAATGGCAAGGGTGCAACAATATTCAATGCCGTTTTCTCGGTTATATGCTTTGCCCTTGTGGTTTGGCTCTACCTGAAAGCACCTGACTTCTGGGGAACTGAGTACGAATGGATCGCCTTTTATGAAATACCCCTTGCTATAGGTATAATTATACTGAAATTTATTGTTCCAAAACTTGTCAACGCATTTTTCTTCCGCCTTGCGCCTGCTATCAGAATTGACGCTGTAAAATGAGCTTAGGACTTTATATCCACGTTCCGTTCTGCGGTAAAAAATGCCGATATTGCGACTTTTACTCCCTGCCCTACCGAAAGGAACAGGTATCAGCTTACGTTGAGGCTGTACTGCGGAATATCCGCCATTATTCGGATAAATCAACGGTTACGGATACGATTTATTTCGGCGGCGGAACTCCCTCACTTTTGTCGGTGGAGCAGATTTCCGCAATTTTAAGGGAAATATATGACAATTTCAATGTGGAAAATTCCGCTGAAATAACTCTTGAAGCCAATCCGAACACACTTACTGCCGAAAAGCTTGAAATGCTCCGTATATCGGGAATTAACAGGCTTTCTATGGGTATTCAGTCAATGAATGACAAGGAATTGAAAATTCTCGGCAGAACCCATACGGCTGAACGTGCCGTAAAAGCCGTATATGACGCAAAATACGCAGGTTTTGACAATATCTCCTGCGATTTAATGGCTGCCCTGCCCAATCAGACAGAGGAAATGCTCATTCGCTCCATTGACGCTATGGCTGAACTGCCAATTCAGCACATTTCCGCATATATCCTCAAAATCGAGGAGGGAACGCCCTTTGACTGCATGGAAATCCGTGAGAAAATTCCCGATGAGGACACATCTGCGGAATTGTACACGGTTATGGTGAAACGGCTCCGTGAAAAGGGATTTTTTCAGTATGAGGTGTCAAATTTCGCCAAAAAAGGCTTTGAAAGCCGCCATAACAGCCGCTACTGGAAATGCCTTGACTATCTCGGCATAGGCCCGTCGGCACATTCCTGCTATAAAGGTGCAAGATTTGCGGTTTCAGGCGATTTACAGGGATTTATCAACTCCCCTATACAGATAACAGAGATAACTGACAGTTCCCCCTGCGGCTTTGAGGAATACGCAATGCTTAGGCTGAGATTGGCTGAGGGGTATGATTTAAACGACTTTCCACAGCATAAAGACGATTTAATAAAAAAAATCCCGCCCCTTTTAAAGGCAGGATATATCACATACAACGGCGAAAAAATCGCCCTGACGGAAAACGGCTTTCTTGTGTCAAATTCCGTCATAGAATATCTTATATTTTAACTAAGCAGCTCTTTACGCATTTCCGTAAGGAGCTTTTTTTCACGCCTTGATACCTGAACCTGCGTCATTCCGAGAATTTTTGCCGCCGCTGATTGCGTCATATTCCTGAAATACCGCAATTCCAGCAGCAAACGGTCATTTTCGGGCAGGGCTTTCATAATCTGCCGCAATGCAAGCAAATCCAGAATCTGCTCATCATGTGCCTCAACGGGAATATCCGTCTGACCACCCTCATCATCCCCTGATGTAAGAGAAATAAGAGGCTGTGCCGCACAGAGAGCCTCGGCTATGTCATCCTCCGATGCGCCGGTTAATGCCGATAATTCGCTGATCGCCGGCTCTCTCCCTTCGCTGTGCATAAATTCCTGACAAATTCTTTGAAGCTTCATTGATAATTCCTTCAGACTGCGGCTTACCTTGATCGTTCCTCCGTCACGAAAAAGCCGCTTGATCTCACCCAGAATAACAGGTACGGCATATGTTGAGAATTTCACTCCCCTGTCGCTGTCAAATGCCTTTACCGCTTTCAGAAGCCCAAGACAACCAGCAGAATAAAGCTCATCATACTCAATCCCTCTGCCGCGAAAACGATTGGCACACAGGTGAACAAGTCCAAGATTTTCCTCTGCTTTAACCTCAGTCCCCATTGCTGACCAGCCTCTTGCGCATTACAACAGTAGTGCCTTTTCCAATTCCGCTTGTTACTCGGAGCCTGTCAGTAAAGCTCTCCATAACAGAAAAACCAAGTCCCGACCGTTCTTCTTCAGGAGCTGTTGTGAAAAGCGGTTCCATTGCCTGTTTTACATCTGATATGCCGCAGCCTTTGTCGCGTATTTTTATGTATATCTCACGCTCTGCAAGAAGCCGCACCGTAAGCTCGATATTGCCCTTTGTACCTCTGTATCCGTGGACAATAGCATTTGTTACCGCCTCGGAAACAGCTGTGCGTATATCCGAAAGCTCCTCAACAGTCGGATCAGCCTGTATCAGAAATGATGATACAGCTGCTCTTGCAGCTCCCTCATTCACAGAATGAGAGGGCAGAATAATTTTCATTTCGTTTAAAATTTCCATAGTTACACCTCACACAATTTTTACTATCCTTTCTATCCCTGATAATTTCAGCACACGGCGGATATATGGCTGAGGCGCTCTTATTTCAAGCTGTCCGCCCCATTCCTTCATAAGCTTGTACCTGCCGATTATCAGACCGATTCCTGAGCTGTCCATAAAGGTAATTCCTGTGAAATCCATTGCAAGACGCTCAGGCTGCATAGTTATGACAAAGCGATCAAGCTCCGAACGCAGTGAGCGCGCGGAGTGATGGTCAAGCTCTCCGCTTAAAACGGCTACAGCCATACCCTTTTCCGATGTTATGTTCATTTTCATTTGTCTGTCTCCTTTATCTTTTTGACTGATTATATCATATCATCTGTGAAAAATCTGTCGGAACAGGCTCTTGTTTTTTCTCATTTTATGTTGTAAAAACGGCGGAAATATGGTATAATAAAGTATATTTATAAAAGGAGATATTTTTATGCCGAAACAATTCTGGAAGGGCAGCGCTCTGCTTGCCCCTGTGCCTGCCGCCCTTGTAACCTGCGGAACTCCCGAAAAGCCCAACGTCCTGACCATAGGCTGGACGGGAATTGTCTGCACAAGACCGCCTATGACATATATTTCAGTCCGCCCTGAGAGATATTCCCACGATATTATTATGAAATCAGGAGAATTTGTAATCAACCTCACCACCTCCGCAATGGTAAAAGAAGTTGATTTCTGCGGCGTAAAAAGCGGCAGAGATACAGACAAATTTGCTGTCTGCGGATTTACGCCCTCCCCTGCCAAAAAAGTGTCAGCTCCCATTATAGAAGAATGTCCCGTCAGCCTTGAATGTCGTGTTACTGAGAGCAAGCTTCTTGGCAGCCACACAATGTTTCTGGCGGAAATTGTGGGAATTGACGTTGACGAAAAGTATATCGACAGCAAAGGAAAGCTGAATTTGCAGCAATGCGGACTTGCGGCATATGCCCACGGTGAATATTTTGCATTGGGCAGAAAGCTGGGTGATTTCGGCTATTCCGTCAGAAAAAAGAAGAAAAAGACGAAAAAAACATCAAATAACAGATGATTTCAGATTATGTGGCAATATCCTCTATAAATTGTTGTAATTCACGGTCAGACTCAATAACAACTCCCTCTGTGAGCTGTGCCTTGTCGTAATCGGAGAGAAGTGAAAAATCGTAGTCTATAACGCGATACGGCTTACTGCTCCCCTCTCTGAATACACCGATCCTGCCCTCATATTCCGCTATAATGCTTATGGAAACCTGCTCCGCTGCCGATATATCCGAAAGCCTTGCAGCCATACGCTCTCTGTGCATTGACTGACCTAAGGTGCATATAATAATAAACCCTGATATTGTGATCGCTGTCATTACCATAAGATAGATTTTCTTGTCAGCTGAACTCATAATGTGATTGCTCCTTTGCTGAATTTTTATAATTAATTTGCCCGTTTTTTGCTAAAATATACAAAATAAAAAAAATTTTCATTAAGCACTTAACAAATCGAAATTTATGTGCTATAATATATAGTGTATAAATATACGGCATTACATCTGAAAGGAGAATGGTGCGGTTTTTAACCGTTCCAAAAGACAAAATGGCTAAATATACCTATGATGACGAGCCTGTAAGACAACAGGCATACCGCGGTGATATGCCCGTCAGACAAGCTCCGAAAAAACGAAAGAAAAAGAAGAAAAAGAAGAATATCGTCCTGTTAATTCTGCAAAAGCTGTCAGCTTGCATTGCAACTACACTTCTTTCTCTTTTCCTCATTATTGTTATAACAGGTACTGTCGTCGCTACAGCTCTTACTGTGTACGTTATGGACTTTATGGACGAGTCCTCCTCGATTACGCTTGCTGAGCTGGAAGCCGGAAGCAATACTTATTTCTACGGAAAAAAAGTTAACAGCGAAACAGGAGAGCTTGAGGACGAATTGCTCCTTACGCTTAAACCACCCGATGGTATACAGCGTATCCCCGTTTCTATCGACAGAGTGCCTCAACACGTACGCAATGCCTTCGTTTACACCGAGGACGAGCGTTTCTACCTCCACGATGGTGTTGACTACAAGCGTACATTCTCCGCATTCCTCAATATGTTCATTCACTTCTACGACTCCGATCAGGGTGGTTCGACTATCACACAGCAGCTTATCAAGAACCTGACAGGCGATGACGAGAAAACACCGCAGCGTAAGATCCGCGAAATTTTCTCCGCTATGCAGCTTGAAAAGACCTACTCCAAAGATGAGATACTTGAAGAATATCTGAATTATATCGGCTTCGGCGGTCCGAGAAACGGTATACAGATTGCATCTCTCCACTACTTCGGAAAAAATGTTGAAGATCTCACCATTCCTGAGGCGGCTGTTCTTGCAGCTATCCCAAAAAGCCCTGAGTATTACGGTCCATTCGTTGAATACTACGACGATGCAGGTAACCTTACCGTTGACGGCAGGGCTAACAACAAAACCCGTCAGGAATACGTTCTCTGGCAGATGTACAAAAACGGCGGTATCACCTATGACGAGTATCAGGAATATCTTAACACAGAGCTTCTTTATACAGACTCAGAGGAATACAGAAAGCTTCACCCTGAAATTGACCTTCAGGAGCTTGAAAATGAGCAGAAGGCTTATTCATGGGAAGTTGACGCTATGTACTACGAGGCAACAAAATACCTTATGGAGCTTTACAACATTGATGAAGCTCAGGCACAGAAGCGTCTGCTGACAGGCGGTTACCGTATCTACTCCACTATTGACAAGCGTATGCAGAATTACGTGGAGGAGAAATTCCTTAATATCAATAACATTATTTCAGAAGGCACAGTAAGAAAATGGGTTGACCTCGATGGTGACGGTGAGGTATCAGACGAAGAAGGTCTGCCCCACATCGCCTTTGTTGCCCTCCGATATGACGGCTCTGTTATGGCTTCAGTCGGTAACTGTGGCGAGAAAAAAGACTCCCTTATTACAAATTATGCCTGCAAGGAACCCCGTCAGGTCGGTTCTACTATGAAGCCTGTTGCAACCTATGGTCTTGGTATCGAAAGCGACCATATCCATTGGGGAAGCGTTTACCGCAATCTGCCCCTCGAACATATCAAGGACGACCAGGGCAACGCATGGCCTTTCAACTACGGCAGAGTAAAGGGCGACGGTTCAGCTCATAATATCTACTACTTCCTCCAGCAGTCCTTCAATACAGTTCCTGCTCAGCTCTGCGATGAGCTTACTCCAAATGCTGTATTCAAATTCTGCACGGAAAATCTCGGTATGGAACTGGATGAAGCCGATGAAGCTCATTCTCCCCTTGCCCTCGGTTCACTTACCTACGGTATAACACTTCAGAACCTTGTAAATGCTTATCTCCCGTATGGCGCAAACGGCGTTTACAACGAGGCTCATATAATATCAAAAATCGAAGATCCAAGCGGACAAATTCTTGTTGACAACGTAAACGGAAGAAATACTCATCAGGCTGTTTCTCCTGAAACTGCATGGGTTATGAACAGACTTATCAAAAACGTTGTTGATAATGGTACCGGTACTGCTGCTAAACTCTGGAACAAAACCGTTATCGGTAAAACCGGTACAACTGAAAACTGGTACGACCTTGCATTTGTCGGTATGACAAGAGATTTTGCAAGCGGTGTCACTATCGGTTACAAGGAATACAACGATGCTCTCAGCCTGCCATCAAGCATTAAATCAGCTGGTTTATGGAATACAATTATCGGCGAATACGCAAATACAATGTTCCCCGATACCGGTGTTGACTTTGATCCTGTTGATGGCGTAATTCAAGCGCAGATGTGTTCTGTAACAGGTATGATCGCTAATTCCTATTGTCCTAAGGGCAGCACAGGCTACTGGAAGTCATCATATGCTCCATACTGCGACGGAAATCACGGCTACGTCGCTCCGAATCCCAGTCCGACTCCCGAATACGGAACAGGCAATACAGGTACCGGCGGCTGGACAGATCCTAATGCAGGTACTGGCGGTTGGACAGATCCAAATGCCGGCACAGGAGGCAATACAGGTACCGGTGGCGATACAGGTACCGGCGGCTGGGTTGATCCAGGCACAGGCGGCGATACGGGTACCGGCGGCGATACAGGTACCGGCGGTTGGGTTGATCCTGGTACAGGCGGCGATACAGGTACCGGCGGCGATACTTGGTAATCTCTGCTGAAATAAAAATATAAAGCCTGCCCAACAGGAACGGGCAGGCTTTTCTAATAAAGATAAGGTGATAATATGAGTGAAAAAATACGACTTTGCTGTCCTTGCCATTTTGGGCTGGAAAGCGTTCTGAAATACGAAATAACTAAAATCGGCGGTACTGATTTAAAGGTAAGCGACGGAAAAATCAGCTTTACAGGCGATCTCAATATAATGGCAAGAGCAAATCTCTGCCTTTCCACGGCAGAACGCGTACTTATCGAGCTTATTGAATTTCGTGCAGAAACTTTCGAGGATCTGTTTCAGGGAGTACGTTCTGTTGAATTGGAGCGATATATCGGCATTGACAACGCATTTCCTGTCAAGGGATATTCTCTTAATTCAAACTTACACAGCGTCCCCGATTGTCAGAAAATTGTGAAAAAAGCAGCTGTTGAAAGGCTTAAATCAAAGTACGGCGTAAACTGGTTCAATGAAACAGAGCCGCCTGTGCAGATACAGTTCAGTATATTGAAGGATATTGTTACAATTTATCTTGATACAAGCGGAGTAGGACTTCACAAGCGCGGATACAGAAGGAACTCCAATGCCGCACCTATCAAGGAAACTCTTGCGGCAGGCATAATCGACCTCGCTCGCGTCCGTCCGGAATCCATCGTATGCGATCCATTCTGCGGAAGCGGTACACTTCTCATTGAAGCGGCATTAAAGGCTCTGCGTATTCCTGTTGGCATAAACAGACGATTTGCTGCCGAAAAATGGGCGTCGATTGACAGCAGAATATGGCAGGAGGAACGTAAACGCGCCATTGACTGCGTTGACCGTTCAGCCACATTCCACGGAATAGGATTTGATATCGACGATGCAGCTGTTGCTCTCACTCTTGACAATGCTCATAAGGCAGGCATAAAGTCCCGTCTGAAAATTGAGCAGGCTGATATTTCAAAATTTGTACAGCCTGAAAATTCAATAGTTATCTGTAATCCTCCCTATGGTGAACGACTTCTGGAGCTTCGTGAAGCGGAGGAAATCTACAGACAAATGGGAAAGGTTCTTGGCCACGGTGGAAATCGTCAGAGTTATATCATTTCCCCTCATGAACAGTTCGAGCATTTCTTCGGAGCAGAGGCTAAAAAACGCCGCAAACTGTACAACGGAATGATCAAGTGTCAGCTTTATATGTATTTCTGATGGATTATATGACCAAAAAGCGGATTATTGCGCTGTTTTTCCCAACTCGCTGCCCTGTATGCAGCAAAGTGCTGTTCCCTCATGAGGATTTCTGTACGGAATGTCGTAATACACTCACGGAATACAACGGCGATTTCAACATTAGTGGTGCTGTCAAATTTGTGGCTCCCTTTGAGTATAACGAGAAAATCTCTCCTGCTATCATTCTTATGAAAAAAGGTATTAAGGGAAATGCCGCATATGCTCTCGGAACAGCACTTGCAGATTGTCTTGAAAATCACGGAATACCGCAGAAAATTGATGTTATAGTACCGGTTCCGATGTCTTTCGCGGATAAGCGAAGACGAGGTTTCAATCAGGCGGAGCTTATCGCTAAAGAGGTTGGACGAATACTGAAAATCAACGTATATTCTGATTGTGTTGAAAAAATTCGCTTAACAGAAGCTCAGAAAAATCTTACTAAACGTCAGCGGCATATCAATTTGAGAAATGCTTTTGAAGTGAAATATCCTGAAAAAATACATCAGAAGCGAATACTCATCATTGACGATGTATGCACTACAGGCAGCACACTTGCTGAACTAACAAGGCTTCTCCTTAAAAATGGCGCAGCGGAGATATACTGTGCAAGCTGCTGCAAAACACCTAATATAATGAAAGAAGATGAAAAAAAATGATCAATACTCATGCTGAAAAAGCGTGTAAGCTTTTTGCTGAAGGCAGAAACTGTTCACAGGCAGTATTTGCCGCATTTTCTGATATTACAGGCATAGACGAGGAACTTTCGCTTCGTCTTTCCTCCTCTTTTGGAGGAGGTATGGGACGTATGAGAGAAGTCTGCGGTGCAGTTTCAGGAATGTTTATGGTGGCAGGTGTGCTTTATGGCTACACTTCCACAAATAATGATGAAGAAAAAGCAAACCATTACCGCAGAATACAGCAGCTTGCGGAGAAATTCAAGGCAGTATACGGCACGATAAACTGCGGAGAGCTGCTGAAAGATCTAAGCGTAAACAAAAGCCCAATTCCCGAAAAAAGGACGGCAGAATACTACAAAGCACGTCCTTGTATCAGATTTGTTGAAACGGCGGCAGAAATTCTTGATGAATATATAGCCGAAAATCCGCTGTAATAAGTGTCAAAAGAACAAAAAACTAAATACAGTCAGATAAAACTCAAAAGGACGCTTCAATCCTGAAATGCTCCCCTTTTGTTAGACAATGTGGTATAATAGAAATATACCCAAAAGAAGTCTAACGAAAGGGGGCATTTTTATGCCTAAAGGGAAACCAAACAAGAGATATACACCTGAATTCAAGATCATGGTCGTGGAA
>JAGAMB010000009.1 GCA_017624895.1 Ruminococcus sp.
ACCATCAGTCATTGATTTAACGCTTGTTACATTTCCGTTTTCATCAACTTCAAATTTAAACTCAGAAACTACTGTATATCCATCGGGAGCTGTTGTTTCCTTAAGAATATATGTACCCTTCTTAAGTCCTGCGATTTTCTCGTCGCCGTTAAACTTAACAGATTTGTCTTCCTCGCTAAGTGCCTCGTCATTGCCGATCTTTACTCCGCCAAGATTCTGCGTGGTTTCATCGGCTACTCTAAGCTCGAATTCTGCACCGTCAAGAGCTGTAGTGCCTGAGATGTCATACTTTTTGATTGTAATAGGCTTAATTTCCTTGTCAGACACAGATACTGAAGAAGCAAGTATTTTCACTTCATCTGTTGTGATACGATGACCAGGAATTATTACACCGTTTTCGATTGTAAACTCAACAGGAACAGAAAGAATTGCATATCCTTCCGGTGCTGATACTTCTTTAAGTACACAGTCTCCACTCACATCAGTAATAATAAAGTCTGTACCGTTTGTCTTCCATGTAATAACGTTGCCCTCAATGAAGTATTCACCCTCATTAAGATCTTCCGCTGTGGGATTTTCCACATTTTCTAAATAAGAATAGTTAGATGAAGGTGCATCACCGACTTCAGCTGTAAGCTCCATTACCGCGCCTGCAAGTGCATCGCCTGAATCGCTCCATTTGCTGAATGAAATCATTGATACCTTTGTAATGCTGTTCTGAATAGATGCTGTACCATCAGGCTGTGTAGAGCTGATAACTATTCCGCTGTCAGTATCATAATTTACTACTGCTGAATAACTCTTCTCAGCGTCGCCTATATTAACAGATACTGTTTCTCCCTTCATTACAGGATTATCACCTGCAACCTCAAACACATAATATGTCTGTGGTGTTACATTGCCCACCTCAATTTCAGGAAGATCAAAGGTAATTTCCTTACTATATGTTTTGTTACCTGCAATACCTGTAAATTCAACAGTCTTTCTGGTTCCGGGAACCTCATTATAGTATACAACATTCTCGCCGTCTTCTTCAACTACTTCTTTTGTATAAACGGCAAATTCCATACTAGAAGTATCACCTGTCGGTGCTTCTGTATCAGGATATCCGTCTATTGTAAGATACTTTGTAACTTTGAGTGTCGGCTTGATTGGTTCAGGCACCTCAACTGTATTAACAATCTTGAACTTTCCGTTGTTTTCCGTTGTTGTAAGTGACTGCGGAACGTAGTAGACCTTGTAATCTGCCTCATCCGTAGTTGATACATCACGGATTTCAACACCGTCTGGGTACTGAACTGTATATCCGTCATTTTCGCAATTATGTTCAATAATGTTGTTTTCGGCGTTGATTTCGAAGATGTAATATTCGCCCTCGCTGCCAACCTCGATAGTTTTCTTCTCGCCGCCTCTGATTTCAGTTTCTGTGCCTTCAATCATTGTGAAGTTTCCAATATTGCTGGCATCAGCGTCATCAGAATTAAGACGGAATAATGCAAATTTGAATGTTTTATCGTCCGTACCGTCATATTCCTTTGATACCTCAATGGTATATTTAACCTGTTCTGTATTAACGATTGAACATTCTGCCATTTCGTCCTTTTCAACAGTAATTACACCGTCATTTACTGTATCACATATTGTTCCGTTCTTTGCTGTATAAGTGTAAGTAAAGCCGTTTCCTGATTCAGTAATATTTGATACAGGATTACCTGCTGCATCTGTTTCAAGAACGTAATACTCAACACCGTCAACTGTTGTAGGAACGTTGTCAAATGTGAAAGTTTCTGTAACTTCCTCGCCACCAAGTTTACCCTGAATTTCCAGAGCCTTTATATCAGCATAAGGTGACTTAACGAAGTTATCTCCCTCCTTTGTAAATAATCCAAAGTAGAAAGTATCCTTTGTACCATCGAGAGCAGGAATAAATGTCTTGCTGACTTCAATACCGCCCACCAATGTCTCATTGGATATTACAATTGTCTTTTCTGTGGTTTCTTCAGTAATTACATTATCAAGACCATCAAGAGATGAACCGTCAAAGCCTTCATTAGAAGTGCCATATCTGATAGTCTGACCGATACCTGTTGTAATTATCTCACCGCTTGCATTGACTTCAAAGAGATAAAGTGTTTCCGGAATAACAAGGTTATTAAATTCAACAGTTTTTTCCTCTCCTCGTGTCATTGTAATTGACTTTGCATCGCCAAGCATTGAGAACTTCTTGTCGCCAACTGTCTGCGTTCCTTCTGCATCCTCTTTAAAGAGTGCAAAATAGAAAGTATTGGGCGCGTCAGTATTTGAATCATAAGACTTTTCAACTGTTACCTTTGCATCTGCTCCCTTTACCCATACACCAACCATAGCAGGCTCTGAAATCATTACATCATCAGGGCCAAGACCGGTTTTAGGATTGGAAGATTTATAAGCATATGCAAAGCTGTTCCATGCAATATTTTCCTCACCTGTCTTATCAACAGCTGCGGGAACTGTTCCGTAAAATTCAACCTGAGCTGTTCCGCCTGCGGGAATATCATTGCCATTAAGGAACTCGATACGGAAATTCTTCATACTGCTATTGTATGAATCCTGCCATACCATTACATCATCTTCGCCAACCCAGTCTCTGTCAAATTCTGTGAGAACTGCATCGCTGTCAGAGTAAGTAATTCTGTAATTTGAAGAATCAATAGCTGTTCCGTTGATCTTTACAACAAATCCCTTTTCAGTATTAAGTGTTACAGGGAATGCCGAGCCTCTTGGATAACCTGATACAAGACCATTGTCTCCAACAAAAGGCAGACGGTCAATGATAACAAAGTTTTCAAGAGAATTATGATAGCCGTTTTCAGTATCTGCTACAGCATTATTCTTGACATTGAGTGTATAATGAACATCCTTTGTCTGGAGTCCCTGTACATAGTTTATTGAAAATTCATTCGAACCTTCAAAAGGATTTGTAAATACATTATTATGCTTTATAAGGTCACCGAAACCGCTTGTATCATGAGGTACTCCTGCATCGTTTTCGGTTTCAAAGTGGATAGACTTGTATGACTCTGTCTGCAGTCCGCCTATCTGATGCATAGCGCTTGCAAAGAGTTTTTTGTCACCCTTATAAGTACCCTTTACAACATTGCTTTTAGCGAAATTCTGGTTAAATTCAACAGTTGCGCTGTTTCTTGAAAGAGACGCTCTCTGTATAACCTCAGTATCGCCTGTTGTATCCGGAGCTGTTGCAAATGTAAGTTTGAGATACTGATTTGCTTCAAGCTCAGTATAGATACCGCTATCGGTGAAATCAAATACAAGATTTCCGCTTATAGGAGAGCTAACTGCCGCACCATTAATAGTAGGAGTTATGAAACCACCCTTTACATATGTGTCTGTCCACTGTCCTTTAGTGTAAATCTCATACTTTGCACCTAAATCAGCTGGATTTTCTGCATTTCCGCAGTAGACATACTTGCTGTCGATTACATCTGTGATTTTGAAGCCCTTAATGGTTGACGCTGCCTTTTCGCCACTTGCACCATACGCATCAGAACCGTCGCCATTGTATACTGTTACCGTCCAGTTTGTACCCTCAGCAGATTCAAAATCGGAAATCCAAACTGATTCAGCTGTTGCGCCTGATTTTGAAACACCGGGAGCTATCTGTTCGCTGCGAAGAACAAGATTAGCTGTATCTTCATTTGTCTTTGCAACTAACTCCTGATTTCCTGTACCGTAATTCTTATACATATCAACAGATGCTGTATTTGAGAATTTTTCATCAAGTACCTGTGTAGCTTCAACCTTAGAAGCAATCTCCATTGACTTGTTTGTGGTAAGCTTTGCAGTATATATAATGATAATACCACGGTTATCTGCAACATAAGTTACTTCCGTATTTATTACCTTGAATGTAACAGAACCATCTGGATTTGAAATTACCTCCAGATTTTCATCAGATATTTTATTAGTGTTGCTTTGATCGTAAGTTATTACAATGTTATCATTTTCAGGACTCGTCTGCGTTGCAATATATGCTGAAACGGAACCTTCAACCAATTCCATGCCATTGGGCAGTTTATCATTGATAACATAAGTTATATCATCTGTAAATGTGATACCGTCTCTTGCGGCATTATTTACAGCAATATAAAATTTTATCTCGGTTTCGCTGAGATTTTGCTCCAATGTGTTCAAATCAAGAGGAACACTTTCAGAATAATTCTGTACACCGTTAATTGAATTTAAATTACCGTTATTAAAACTTGAACTTGACGCAAGTACTCGTTTTTTAAGAGTAGGAGAAGCGTTTCTGTAAGCAATAGAATCTGTATAAATAGATTTATTGCTCTTTAAATTCTCTATTGTATTACTATAGTCAACATAAACTGTATTTGTACCTGTTGTAAAAGGATTAGCTCTTGGTCCGTCGTCGCTTATCTTGACCTGATAACTGAGAATAAGCTTTTCTCCTTTTTTAAGAATTGTACCCTCACCAGCATTCAGAGCAAGTGTAAACCAGCTATCTTCATTCAAACTTATAATGTAATCTAACCTTGTGTCACCGGTTTTTATTACATCACCTGACTTGAGAACAGAACCCTCAGGAGCTTCAACAACTGTAACAAAGAAATCTGTATCATTCTGATATCTGCCTTGAGCTGCTCCTAATACATCGTAAATATTCAGAACATTCCAGTCAACTTTGGAACTATTTGTAATTTCCACATAGTTTGTAATAGCATCGCCCTTACTGATAATCTTTTCTTCCTTATCAATAATACCGGGTTCAAGTATACTTGGAATTTCTGTAAGGCTGCCGTCTACTTTTGCAAACTTATCTACCTTAACAGCAGACTTGTCTACAAGCTTTGTATCAGCCTTGCCTTCCTTTGTCTGTCCCTGAACTTCCACCACCGCATTATTTGTTATAAGCTCAATGGCAGGAGTTACTGACACAACACTTCCAAGATCATATTTTATTTCAAGTGTTGGATTATTTACAGCGCCGCTGTAACGGTATGTAAGAACATTGCCGTTGAGCGTATATGTGCTGTCAGTAAGATTTGTACCCTTTTCAAGAGTTATACTATCTGTACCGTTGATAAATGTTACACTTGATATATTCCAACTGCCTGCCGGTACATTTTCAGGGAAAGTATCGGTAAATGTTATTGGAAATACAACATTGCCGTTCTGCAATGTGTTTATTCCTGAATAATTAAGCGTATAGGTAAGTGTTTCGCCGTTAATATCAGCGTTTTTCTTATCAACAGTTTTACTGAAATTACCGATATTGAATTTCTCTGCACTTATTGTTGCGCTTACAGAATTTGTACCGCTATAGCCATCATAACCATATGAAGCTGTATTCACAATAGAATCATTTGCATCTGTTGAAATAGAACCTGCGATAACGATTTTTACTGTTTCGCCTGCTTTGAGTGTTCCTACTTCAATATCTTTTGTACCATCCCATGCAACAGCATCACTATCTCCTATTTTATAGGAAGTATATGTGACATTTGTAATAGCGTCATCTTTTACAAATACCCCTTCTGCATCAAGTGTACCGTTATTTGTAAGAATGATCTCAAACAGATCCTGATTTTCTGCTCCTACTGTTGTTGAGTAAGACTTAAGAATAGCATTCTTATTAATACCGATATCAACACTGCCGGGCTTTACTGTCAGATATCCTTCAGCTTTAGCATTTGAACTTCCAAAGTTCATATCAGCTGTATTACTCAAAGTAGTTTCCTTGCCATCAACGATCATGCCTGCCATTTCAGCATCTGTAAATGTCTTTGAAACCGTTATCTGTACAGACTTTCCGGGTTCAAGCCTGCTGATTTTCCAGCCATCAATTTCTTTGGTCACACCACTATCTGAAGCTTCAAATACCCAATCCGCAGCCTTGGCATCCTTTACTATGATATTCTCAGCTGCTGCTTCACCGCTGTTTCTAACGGTAATATAATATATCATTTTTACCTCGTCAGCCTTGCCGATCTGGTATGTTGTTTCATAATTACCGTTTACAAGATATGTACCTCTTTTGCTGAATGAAACATCAGGTAAAGCCTCATCAACTAAGATCTTTGATACAGCTGTATCGCTGATATTTTCATTGCAGCCGGCAGTTGCATTATTTGCGAACTCGCCTGACTGTGAGGCATTGATCATTGCTGTAAGATCAATTGTTATAAACTCGCCTACACCAAGATTCACACCTGCAGGGATAAGAGATGCTCCTACAGCTGTAAGCTCAGTTACAGCGATAGCTCCGCTTTCCTTACCGTTGCTGTGTGTCCATGATGCAGAACTAATTGCGCAGCTTCCTGCGAAATCGCTGAGTGCATCCGTTACAGTAACTCCGGTAAGTGGCTGCGTACCGCTGTTGGTTACTACAATACGATACTTGACCTCTGTATCGTTACCCATAAGAATACGGGATATATTTGAGGTCTTTGTTACAGAAATACCTGCTGAAAGCTTCTTTACTGTAATAGTTTCATCAGATGAACTATTATAATTGTTTTCAACAGTATTTTTGAGATAAAGCACATCTGAACCGGGTTCATCAACTGTAAAGCTTACGAGAGCATATGCTTCCTTGCCGGCTCCGATATTATCAGGACAGCTGATTTCAATAGTCTTACCGGCTTCATCGTGTGTTATTGCCGCGTCGATCTTTTCATTATTAACAAATACCTCAGCAGACTCGTATGTAAGACCTGCGGGATATGTGTCAGTCATAATGAGCTTACCGGCCTTACCGCCGACATTTTTTGATGTAAGACGGAAAACGACCTTATTGCCTACTACAAAATAGCTCTTTGTAGCATAGGTATCTGATACGCAAAGTGACGTTTCAAGACTCTTATCCATATCAAATTTGGCAGGATTACTCTTGACAGCCAGAGAAACATCTGCATCGCCAAGATTATGTTCATAACCGCTGCTGCCATATGTCTTTGCTGCAACATTGAGCATATTGCTCAGACTGCCTGTGGTAAAGTCATCTGAAAGTTCAATGCAATTCAGATTGAGCTTTGCGATTTTATCAAATGCCTGCATTTCTGCATATGGCTTTCCATCCTTGATATAATCAGAATTAACACTCCAAGTAATCTTTGCTTTATTGCTGCCTTCCAGCTCTACATTATTAATAGTAACTCCGTCAACTGAAAAAGCCGCCTTTACATCTTCTGCACTTTTGAAAGTCATACCTTCTGAAAGTGTAATAGTATCAGTAAACTGCAAGCCTGTTGCCCAGACTACACCCGTATCAGATGAGGTATAGCTCGGTGCGGCATAAAGCTTGAAATCAACACTGCCATTGCCAAACGAATCGGTTGATATCTCTGTAACTGTTGCAGTCTTGTCATCAACCCAACTGAATTTGGCATTAGCTTTTATACTTCCTGATACAGAAGCATTACTAAATGTATCAACAAGCTTAACTGTTGATGTATGTCCATCTTCAGTTATACCGTTTGCAAATTTAGCATTCAGCTGAATAGTCTGTGTTGAACCATTTCTGATGCTGAATTCAATATAACGCTTTCCGCTTGCCTTATCATACACAAGCTTATAACCGTTATATTTTGCACCATTGAAGAAACCATCATCCTTGAAATTCGTCAGAAGCAGATTGCCGTCTGTGATCTCTATACGATATTTCGATGTTGGTCCGAACTGGTGAACGTTATTTCCGCTGATTGTAATGACCAGCTTGAAAGTTTCACCTGAGTCCACTTCGCCAATTACTTTGTTGGTTGCCGCATCCTTGAATTTTACAGAAGCATTCGTCAGAACGTTAGGTCCGCCCCAACCGAAGCCAAAACCTGGTCCAAAGCCCATTCCAAAGCCAAAACCAAATCCGGGACCGAATGCTGCTGCTTCAAGAAGCGATGCCGGCATACACATAACCGCAACCAGCATTGCAAGAAATGCACTTGCTATACGTTTGAGTATGCTTTTCTTCTTTACTGTTTTCGTATTGCTCATACTTTCGCCGTGTGCCGTCGGCTTTTCCCTCCTTTTTAATGTGGCACTGTTAATGTTGTTTAATGACAAATTCCTCAAATCACCCTTTCATTAAAAAAATTAGATTATTATTATAATCTTCGCAAATTATGTAATTTTTTTAATCGCAATAATACAACTTTATTATACCACAATAAATACAAATAGTCAATAGTATGTATTCTTTTTGTTAAACTTAGATAATTAGCGAGACCATTTATAGACACATATAACAAACACTCTAATTCATACCGACTCCTGATGCTGTTGCTCCACCAATTAAACCTTGCCAAAAGGAGATATATAAAGGCAGAAAAACGCAGAATGCTGTAGCATTTCAAGTATTTTACGGCAAGGCTCAGTTAATAAGGGCATCTCTAAAAACCCGTTTGATTAAAGAAAAAACAGATAGGTGCGGCAGATGCAAGGAAACCTTCCGAAGGCGTGCTGCCGCACTCCGAGGTAGGTTGACGAAGCAGATGTCGTGCATAGCTATTTTTTCTCAAAAGGGGTTTTTAGAGATGCCCATAATATCTAAAAAGATGGAATCCGCATATTATATAGCAAACGACAAAATCTTTTGGCGTTTGCTATTTGCCGATCCGCACGGAGCAAACTTTATTTGCGGATGTGCGAGGCACTTTAAATCATTAATTATAATCAAAAGGACTGATTTGTATGAAATATATATTTAAAATGCCATCGTATACCTATGCACAAAAAGCGGTAAGACTTCTTGTTTCATTCGGATATAAATGTGAACTGAAACGCCGTGAGGGTGACTGCGGTTACGACTTATTCACCGATAAAAATCCGGATATTCCAAAGCTCCTCAACAAGTATAATATACCCTATACCTTGCAAGAGGAGGAATATAATTGATCGTAAATTTTGATAACGCCGCAACAACTTTTCCAAAGCCTGTAATGGTTAAAAAAGCCGTAGTTTCCGCTATGGAACAGCTTACAAGCCCAGGCAGAGGCGGTCATCCCCTGGGAATGAAAACATCAGAAATGGTGTACTCCGCCCGTGAAACTGCCGCTGATTTCTTCGGCAGCCAGCCCGAAAATGTTGTATTTACCCTTAACTGCACCCATGCTCTCAATATGGCGATCCAAGGAATTATGAAAAACGGCGGTCATCTTATTATAAGCGGAATGGAACATAATTCTGCCGCACGTCCTGCTGCCAAGCTCGCTAAATCGAGCAAAATAAAACTTTCCATAGCTGAGGTATACGCCGAGGCAGAAAAAACCGTCGAGAGCTTCCGCCGATTGATCCGCAGCGATACAAAGGCTATCGTCTGCACAATGGCAAGCAATGTAACAGGTCAGATCATGCCTGTCGGGGAGATCGGCAGGCTGTGTCAATCACGTAATATAGCCTTTATCGTGGACGCTGCCCAGACTTCGGGCATTATAGATGTAAATCTTTCTCAGGGTATCAACATCATCTGTACCGCAGGTCATAAAAGCTTGTACGGCATTACCGGCAGCGGACTTCTCATAAGCGACGGCAAATTCCCCATCGAGCCGATAATGCAGGGAGGCACCGGAAGCGGCTCACGCAGCCTTGAACAGCCAACACTTCTTCCTGAGGCTTTAGAAAGCGGAACTGTCGGAACTGTAGGGATAATGTCCATTAAGGCAGGTATTGAATTTGTCAGAAAAATCGGTGTGAACAAAATATTTGCCCACGAGGACAAAATTTGCCGACGATTTGTTTCGGAGCTGAAAAACAACCCGAAAGTAACCATATATCGCTCCGGTTTTGCAGAATACGTCCCTATAGTTTCATTTAATATTGAGGGTATTCACTCCGAAAAAGCAGCTTCAGCACTTGCCGCAGAGGGATTCTGTCTCCGCGCCGGCTATCATTGTGCCGCCCTTGCCCACTCCTCTCTGGGAACAGAAAACGGCACCGTCAGATTTTCTCCGTCCGTATTCAGCAGAGAGGAGGACGCTGTAAGACTTGCACACCTTATAACCTCCGTTTTCTGATACCAATCCCTAAAATGTTAGTAGACAAAGATGATGAGCAGAAATAATGGGCATCTCTAAAAACTCGTTTGATTAAAGAAAAAACAGATAGGTGCGGCAGCTGCAAGGAAGCCTTCCGAAGGCATGCTTTCGCACTCCAAGGGAGGTTGACGCATCAGATGTCGTGCATAGCTGTTTTTTCTCAAAAGGGGGTTTTTAGAGATGCCATGATGTATGTCAAGGCAGACGACGAAAGCATACTGCCGTATGGTGAGGATATCCAACGATGACATACGGCATTTATGCCATTTCTGTAAAAGGTATTGAATACGACATTTTTCAAATTTAATCGTGATAATTATGAATTAAAAATTTAAAATTTTTCTGAAATTAATAAAAAACTATTGAAATTATCTGAAATTGTGATACAATATAATGTAGGGAAGTGTAAGCAATATGCTCCCATGACTAACAAACAGGTTGTGATATAATTATGCCTTCATTTCAGGATATAAAATATGCTTTTTTCAGCCTGATGTCTACTATAGATTTTAAAGATATCGTAGATCTTCTGGCTCTTGCCTACATAATATACTTAGTACTGAAGCTTGTCCGTGAAACCCGTGCCGGGCAGCTTATCAAAGGAATACTGCTTCTTGTAGCAGCTTATCTCATAAGCAATATATTCGAGCTTACTGTTATGGAGTATATCCTGGGCAATGCCCTTGATGTAGGACTTCTCGCTATGCTGATACTCTTTCAGCCCGAAATCCGCCGCGCTCTGGAGCAATTCGGACAGACAAAATTCGGTATGAACATTATAGGGATCGGTATGCCCTCAAATGACATCAAGCAGCGCTGGAATACAGCCATTGAAGCTATCTGCGATTCCTGCGTGGAGCTTTCTGCAAGCTGCACAGGCGCTCTTATTGTAATTGAGAGAAAAACCCGTCTTGGCGAACAAATTGAAACAGGTACACTTATGAACGCAATACCCAGCAAGGAGGTTTTCGGCAACATATTCTACCCGAAAACACCTCTCCATGACGGCGCCGTTATTATGCGTGACGGTCTTATTCTTGCTGCTGCCTGCTTTCTGCCGCGTCCTAAAAGCGATGTTACAATTGATAAAAGCCTCGGTTCCCGTCATCGTGCCGCTATTGGTATGAGTGAAAACTCCGACGCTGTAATTGTGGTCGTATCAGAGGAAACAGGTCAGATATCTGTTGCAATAAACGGCGTTCTTACCCGTGATTATACGCGTATGAAGCTGAAATATGCTCTTGAAAAAGAGATTTTTTACGAAGATCCCGATGATGATAAGTCAAACAAAAAGGGCATTTCCTCTATTATCGGAAGGAGGAAGAAAAAGTGAAATTCTTTAACAATTTAAAAGAGAGATATATGTCAAACAATCTTTTCCTTGCGGTACTTGCCGGAATAATTGCTGTAATACTCTGGCTTGCAATTTCGCTGACACAGTACCCCTCTGTGCAGAAAACCATTGAGCATATCCCCGTAACGATAGATATATCCGGCTCAACTGCCAGCCAGAACGGTCTGAGCGTAATCGGCTGCGACGTTGAGGAAGTCAAGGTCGAGCTTCTTGGAAGCCGTACACAGATTGGATATCTTACCAACGAAAATCTTACTGCTTATTTTGACGCCGATAACGTTTCAACTACAGGCGAAAGAAAGCTCACCCTGAAAATCAAAAGCGACAGCGGCATAAAATATGAGATAAAGTCGGTCACTCCATCAAAGGCAACTGTTTTCTTTGATAAAATGGATACAAGAGAATTTAACGTCGTTCCCCTTACTCCAAATGTAAAAATTGTAGACGGCAAGGTGAAAAATCCCGATGAATATACTTGTATCCCATCGCAGGTCAGCATTACAGGGCCTTCTGCAAAGCTTGACCTTATAGATAAATGCTACGCTGTGTCAAACAAGGAAATGAGCCTTGATACATCTTATGTTCTGAGTGGTGCAGAGCTTCAGCTTTATACCGAGGATAATGTTCTTATCGACCAGTCGGCGCTGAAAAGCAATACAACAAATTTTGATATAAATATTGCTGTACGCACACAGAAAAAGGTGAAACTGTCAGCGGCTATTGCAAATGCTCCTGCAAATTTCAATCCTGACACAATAAAATTCAAGCTTTCATCAGATGCTATAACCCTCGCCTGCAACAATAGTCAGGTGGAAATCCCCGACACTATTGATTTAGGACTTATTCCGCTTTATGAGATAAAGCCGGGATTTTCACGGACATTTTCAATTGAGAAAAGTCTTGAGGGAAGCGAGCTTATTAATGTATCCGACCTTGAATCAGTCGTTGTAACTATAGACGAATCAGAGTTTACAGAAAAACCTTTGACGATCTACAGCGACCACCTCAAAATAAGCAACCCCCCCGACAACTCTTATGAGTATTCCCTCCTTACACAGCAGGTTGATGTAACTGTGGTAGGATCAGCGGAATCTATCGCTGAAATCACCGCAGAGGATATTATCGGAGAGGTAAATCTGCTTAACACCAACATTACAGAGGATCAGTTCAATCAGAGTATCATATTCTCCTGTCCGTCATTTGATGACGTATGGATAGCAACCAATTCAAAGGCAGCTATTCAGCGGACAAAGGCTGAAAAGAAAAGCTCTGCTACCCCAAGAAATTGATGAATGCTTTGACCGCACGGATATTTTCCGTGCGGTTTTTTCAGCGGATGTAACAATTCCTGAAATACGGCTATGTATCGAAACATAAGACCTTAAAATGCATTTTTTTGTAAGAATTAACAAAAACCGCTATACTGCTTGATTTTTCCAAGAAAAGGGTGTATAATTAATTTGTTATAAAATCAGGAAGTATATTTTCTATGAGTTGAGGGACTCGTTATGAAATGCTTCTTTAATAGAGGGAGAAATTATGTATACAAAAAAAATAACATCTGCATTTCTGGCAGCAGCTGTGGCTTTCGGCTCTGTATTATCAGCCGTCGGCAAGCCTATGCTCAACAGTAATTCTTACATATCTGATAACGATATCGTTGTACTTAAAGACGATACAGTTATCACTTTAGGCGATGCAGATATTAACGGCACCGTTGACGCTTCCGACGCGTCACTTATCCTCAGCGAATATTCATCATCTTCTACCGGCGGCGCATCAACATTCACTCCAGCTCAGAAAAAAAGCTCCGATGTAGACAAAAACGGAACTATCGACGCTGTTGACGCTTCATACGTTCTCGCATATTATGCATATGTGGCAACAGGCGGCGATCTCTCAATAATTGAATTTATAAATGGTGAACAGGCAGGCACAACCACAACTGCTCCCGTAACAACAACTACAACAAAGAAGCCTGCAACCACAACTACTAAGAAACCTGTAACTACAACTACAAAGAAGCCTGCAACAACTACTACAAAGAAACCTGCGACTACTACAAAGAAGCCTGCAACAACCACTACAAAGGCTCCTGTAACTACTACAACAAAGGCAACCACAACCGAGATCATCAGAGTAACAGGCATACGCGTTACACGAAATGAAATGCTTGTCAATGCAGGCGAGGGAAGTTTAGCAGCACACGTTTCAATGATTCCCGATAATGCTCCTAATGTGGCAGAAATCTGGAAAAGCTCCGATGAGTCCATCGCCATCGTTGACAGTGAAGGCTGGGTTACAGGCGTTTCAGAGGGCGAATGTGTTGTTACAGTAACAAGTGTTGATAATCCTGACGTTTTCGCTGAAATCAAGGTAACTGTAAAAGATATAAGAAGCGTTAAGACAATAAAGCTTTCACGGGCTGAAGCTACAATTGAAGCAGGAACAGGCGCACTTGCGGCAAGAGTTACAATGCTTCCCGAAACTGCTGTTAACAAAAACGAGATCTGGACAAGCTCCAAGCCTGATATCGCAACAGTTGATAATGAGGGCTGGGTTACAACTATAAAACCCGGAAATACAATAATCACAGTAAGAAGCGAGGATAATCCTGCGATATTCTCCTTTGTCCTTGTAACTGTTGTTGATTCATCAGTCACCACAAATCCCCCTGTTTCTTCAACAACCACTACGGTGACAACACCTCCTGCAACAACTTCAACTGTTACAACTTCTGTGGTATATGTTCCTGTTGAAAGCATAACTTTAAAAGATACAGAAATTGATCTGACAGTAGGCGGAAAATATGAAGCAATGGCTTCTGTTGCTCCCGAAAATGCTTCTGATAAATCACTTAAATGGACAAGCACAGACGAGTCTATCGCTGCAGTTGACGAAAACGGAAAAATAACCGCCAAGAGTGCCGGAAAGTGCATTATAACAGCAATAAGCAAGGATAACCCTGCGGTTATTGCAAATATTGTTGTAAATGTAAAGCATGGCAGCAGCGTTACCGAAATCAGACTTGACAAATACGAAATGACAATACCTGTAGGCGGAACAGACATCGCATGGGTAACAATGCTTCCTGCTGCCGCTGAAAACAAGGACGAGCTGTGGGCTTCAAGCGATTCATCAATAGCATCTGTTGACAAGTTCGGCTGGGTATACGGAAACAGCGTGGGCGAATGTGTTATTACTGTATTCAGCGTTGACAATACTGATGTTAAGGCAGAAATAAAGGTTACAGTAACCGACGGCCCTGTTGAGCCTCCGAAATACACTTTCAGTCAGATTGCTCCAGGCAAATCAACAAATACAGAGATTGCATTCCTTACACCCATACCTGCGAATGCGTCAGGACGTTTCGTAATTGATTATATGATTACAGACGCTAACGGACAAGTAACAAAAATTTCCACACCAACTATTTTAGCTCCGGCAACAACAAATATAGTCACAATGCTTACAGCTGGAACAAATCACTTTACAGCAGAGGCTTATCTTACAAATCTTGCAAATGCAAAGATGACAAAGATAGGAGAATACAGCTTCACAATCAATCCCAGAAACGCAAAGACTGAGGAAGAAGCAATTGAAAACGCTTTCGCAGCTGTCGGCGGACTTGAATAACGTATAAACTCCATAAACAAACAAATCCCCTTGATTTATCAAGGGGATTTCTATTTGTACAAATATTTGTTATTTCATTGCAGGCAGCCTATACGAATTGTTTTCATCTGTTATAAAGCTTGTTCAGCTTCTTGATCTTCTTTGCAAGCTCCGGAGTAAGCTGCTCCGATTTTGTCCTGAACTGCCAGTTATTACCTAAAGTTGAAGGAGTATTCATTCTGCTCTCCTTGGGACTGTCAAGAAAATCCTGCATCTGCGCCGCCGCAACCTCGGCTATGCTTCCCCACGCTGCACGTATTACCGCCATAGGTATTTCGCTTTTCTTTCGCACATTGAGATATTTTTTCGCGAATTTCAGCGTATTTTTATCCATCGACGCAACCCAGCCGTTGAGAGTTTCATTGTCATGAGTTCCCGTATAAGCAAAGCATTTTGTAGTTGTGAAGTTATGGGGCAGATGTTCATTATCTCCTCCGCTGAAGCCGAACTGAAGGACTTTCATTCCCGGATATCCGCATAAATCCAGCATTTCACGGACTTCAGGAGTTATAAATCCTAAATCCTCTGCAATTATATTCAGCCTGCCCAGCTTTTCCTCAGCTTCAAAGAACAAGCGGCAATCAGGGCCTTTCATCCACTCACCTACCGTTGCGTCCGCACTTCCATAGGGAATAGCATAAAAGCTTTCAAATCCACGGAAATGGTCTATGCGGACGATATCATAAAGCTCCGTAGCGGCGGCTATACGGTTTATCCACCATTTGTAGCCTGTTTTTTCATGATAGCTCCAGTCATACAAGGGATTTCCCCACAATTGTCCCGTAGGAGAAAATTCATCGGGAGGACAGCCTGCCACGCATATGGGACGGCGCTTTCTGTCGAACATAAACAGCTTATGGTCAGACCATGCCTCAACGCTGTCTAAGGCGCAATATATCGGGATATCCCCCACTATTTCAATGCCGTTGTCATTAGCATATTTTTTCAGCTCAGTCCACTGACGGCTGAACTGGAATTGCAGAAATTTATAAAAACCGATATCCTTTTTAAGCGTCTTTTTATACTCAGAAACTGCCTTTGCACGGTGCATTGAGATATCCTTTTCCCACTCATACCACGCTTTTCCGCCGTTTTTGAATTTCAGCGCCATAAATAAAGCATACTCATCAAGCCATTCCTTGTTCTTTTCGCAGAATTTTTTGTATGCAGGGAATTTTGAAGACTTGAAACGAGAATAAGCAACTCGCAGCACATCGAAACATTTGTCATAAATAAGGGCATAATCCACCTTATCGGGATCGGTTTCCCATGCTATTTCCTTGTATTCGGCTGCTTCAAGAAGTCCGTCCCCCTCCAGTATCTCAAAATCAATAAAATAGGGATTTCCCGCATTTACGGAAAATGACTGATAGGGCGAATCGCCGTAGCTCGTGGGAGAAAGGGGCAGAATCTGCCAGCATTTAACACCTGCTTTTACAAGAAAATCTACAAATTCAAAGGCGTGTCTGCCCATCTTTCCGATGCCATACTCTGAGGGCAGGCTTGAAATGTGAAGAATTATACAACTTTTGCGCATATATTACAACTCCTTTTTCTGAAAAATCTGAATATTTTTGCATCTCCGCCACATACTACCATCGAGGTGACGAAAATGAAATTCACTCAATATATTTTTACATTCCTTATGGGATATTTCCTGTATGCCTTTGTAGAAGTTGCAGGCAGAGGCTATACCCACTGGACAATGTGCCTTACGGGAGGATTTGTCCTGACGATTATTTACATTATAAGCAGCCGTCCTGCAATGACGCTGATTCGCTGCTGTGTTATTGGTGCGGCGGCTATAACCGCCATTGAATTTGTTGTGGGGATATTCGATAATATCATAATGGGCTGGCACGTATGGGATTATTCCAAGCTGCCCTTTAATATTATGGGACAGATCTGTCCGATTTTCAGCCTTTTGTGGGGTATACTCTGCATACCTGCCTTTTATTTATGCCGTTTTATCAGACAAAGATTTGATAATTCTCTGAATTGCAGCCGTTAGCAATCAGCTTTCAGCTAAAAGCTAACAGCTGCAACGAAAAACGTTGCTAAAACCCTTGTTTTTTCAATTCCGCCACAAGATCTGCGTAAAATTCCCTTACGTCGTATCCTTCGATATTTTCACGGAAAAGGTCAATGGTATCGCCATGGCTGATACCGCGGATACCGCTTGCTGTCACCATTCTATGCTCACCGTGTATTGCTGCGCCCTCCCACACAAGTCCGTCGCTTCTGCCGTTGAGCTTTTTTATTATGAGATAGCCCACATTAAGGGGCAGACCTGCGGAAAATACGCTTTTCATAACCGACATACAGCTTCTGTAGGAAACTCCGGGGCAATCCTCCATATATGGAGCAAGTATTTTTAATCGGGCAGGGCTTAAATCCCCCACACCTGCAAGAAAATCAGGCTCTTTATCGCCTAATTTGCGGAAAATGGAGTTGTATCTGTCAGCTATCCATTTCACCATTTTATCGGGGCATTTCTCCATAAGATAATCAACCATATCGCTGCCGCCGTGTGGTGTATTTATCGTTGTAAGGGTTGCCACACAGTCGCCTAATCCGAGAGAGCTTATGGCATAACGGCTGTCGAGTCCGCCTTTTGAGTGGGCGATAATATTCACCTTTTCCGCCCCTGTTTCCGCAAGAACACGCTTAATCTGCTCTTTCAGCTCCGCGGCACTTTCGGGAATTGACTTTGCTGACTGCTGATTTCCGTAAAATACCGTTGCACCGTTGCGTATAAGCGTCGCAGGTACGCGCCCCCAGTAGTTCATATACTGCCAATCGCGGAAGAATATTCCGTGTACCATAACAATGGGATATTTCGTTTTGCATATCTCATTTTCAGCTCGTGCCGCTTCAAGCTCCGCCTTTGAAAGCTCGAATATATATTCCCGCTTTGCCGTTTTATAAAATCTGCGGATAAGAATGAGATTTATAACAGGCATCCACCAGAAAATCAGCAGGAGAATATAATCCACCGCCTTTATCTGTTTTGAGCCGGCGGCTGTACGGATAAAGCCGTCCATAAATACTATGCCTATGGCAAGCAGAGGCATAACAATGGAAAATATCTTCGGCAGAATGCCTGCATCAGATTTGACGAAATAGAGAATTAAGACGATTATTTCAGGGATTATCGCCATTCCCGTCAGCCATAAAAGAGATATTCCCCTTTTCAGCGAGCTTAATCGAAAGCTTTTTATGGTTGTTTTCTCCCAGCGTATGAGGATAACAAGGAATATAATTGACAGTATCACAGTTCCGCCGATTTTTATTCCGGTAGGAAATGTTGTTTCAGTCCATATTGGTACAAGATTATAGAAAACAAGCAGTAGAATTAATTCTAAAAATTTCATATCGTATATTTTTCTCCATATACAAAAACAAGAGCGACAAAATGCCGCCCTTGTACTTGTAATTGATTAATAATTCTTGTTTGAGTCAGCGTTGAAGAACTGATTGCTGCTCTCTGTGTAATAATCGTTAGGCTCAAGTGACATAAAATCGTCATCTTCCATTTCAGGAAGTCTTGCACCGCAGCGGCCACAGAACTGGAAACGCTCGTTAACCTCTGCATCGCACTTTGGACAAATCTTATAGCCTCTGATGCCGTTAAGCTCAAATCTCATCTTCTTGATACGTCTGCGGCGAGTATCAATATCATCGCAGAGAATCTTCAGATTTGCAGGATCCTCATTAGGATTTTTGTAGTACTTCTTACCGAGATCTGTGAAAATCTCCATAATTCTTTCTTCCTCATAGAGGATTTTTCTTTTGAGGTTATTAGCCTCGGACATACTCTTGGTTTTATCGGAAACACCCTTGGAAACATCACCGATTTTATCGAGAATACCCATTTCTATCAACTCCATTTTCATATTGCGTGTTGCAGAGAAGTACGTTATCCCAAACTGATAAACTCCAGCCACAACCACTATACAGTACTTATATTATACAATTTTTTGTACAATTTGTCAAGTGAATTTGAAAATAATCCAATAAATTACTTTTATAGCCGTTAGCTTTTCACGACATTCTGTCATGGGGACTGCCAAAATCAACCCCTACGAAATAATTATGAATTACGCATTAATTCTTAATTCTTAATTAATCAGAAAGGTCCTGCTCCGTAAGCTGAATTATACCGCCCTTTGTAAGTGCATCAGAAGCGTGTTTAATATCGTCCACACGGATAACAAAAGAAACAGACTTGTCAGATGCTCCTGTAAATGCGTAAAGGTACTCCAGATTTACATTTTCAGCGCCTAAAATATCAAGAACTCGGCTGAGCTGTCCGGGAGAATCGGGGATTGTGATTGCTACAATTTCCGTTACAGTAACGGCATACGAAGCATTTTTCAACACCTTTTCAGCCTTGTCGGTATCATTTACAACCATACGAAGAATACCGAAATCGGAAGTATCTGCAAGGCTGAGGGCGCGTACATTGATACCGCTGTCCTTCAGCAGAGCCATTACTCCTGTCAGCTGATTTGGCTTGTTGTCAACGAATACTGAAATCTGTTTTGCGTTTGCCATAATTCTTTCCTCCTTAATCGTGAAGCTTTCTCTTGTCGATAACACGTACAGCCTTGCCCTCGCTTCTTGTGATAGACTTAGGACTTACAAGGTGTACCTTGGGGTTAATTCCCAGCATTGTCTTGATAGCAAGTGCCAGAGCCTTCTCCTTCTCCTGCATTACCTTCATCTTATCAGAGAACTGTTCGGGATTCATCTCAACGCTGATATCAAGAGTATCTGTATTATTCACACGGTCAACCTCTATGAGATAGTTGGGTGAATATCCCTGCTCGATAAGAACTGTTTCAATCTGTGATGGGAATACATTTACACCACGGATAATAAGCATATCGTCGCTTCTTCCCATTGGCTTTCTCATCTTGATGAGAGTACGTCCGCAGGAACACTTCTTGCGGCTGAGTACGCATAAATCTCTTGTTCTGTAGCGGAGAAGCGGAAATGCTTCCTTTGTTATGCTTGTAAATACAAGCTCGCCTACTTCGCCCTCAGGGAGAACCTCGCCTGTTTCGGGATCAATAATTTCGGGAATGAAGTGGTCTTCATTGATGTGCATACCTGTCTGCTCACAGCACTCAAATGATACACCGGGGCCGCTTGTTTCTGTAAGACCATAGATATCATAAGCCTTGATGTCAAGTGAAGCCTCAATAGACTTTCTCATTTCCTCTGTCCATGGCTCCGCACCGAAAATACCTGCTTTAAGGCTGATATCATCGGGAGTAAGTCCCATTTCGTGGAGAGTTTCGCCGATATAAGCGGCATATGAGGGAGTACAGCAGAGAATAGTTGAACCGAGGTCACGCATAAAGCCGATCTGACGCTCTGTATTTCCGCTTGACATGGGAAGTGTAAGACAGCCTACCTTATGTGAACCGCCGTTAAGTCCGGGGCCGCCTGTGAAAAGTCCGTAGCCGTAAGCTACCTGACATACATCGTCCTTAGTACCGCCTGCTGCAACGATAGCTCTTGCACAGCAGTTTTCCCAAAGCTCAATATCATTCTGTGTGTAGAACGCAACTACACGCTTGCCTGTTGTACCGCTTGTGGACTGGATACGAACACAGTCACTAAGCGGCTTTGCAAGAAGTCCATAAGGGTATGCATCACGCAGGTCAGCTTTTGTGAGGAAGGGCAGCTTGTGAAGATCATCAACAGACTGGATATCCTCAGGCTTCACGCCCTTTTCGTCCATGAGGTTACGATAATACTCAACATTTTCGTAAACGTGCTTCACCTGTGCCACAAGACGCTCACTCTGAAGCTTTTTCATGTCCTCATAGGGCATACATTCAATTTCCTGATTCCAATAGTTTGCCATTGGTTTTTCCTCCTGTTTCTTATATAAAATTTTTAAATCAGTTCAGTAATTTCATTTTTGACAAATCATCATAATTGATATGCTTGCTTAGATTGTTCTGCAAATCAATAATAAGATTTTCAAATTCGCTGTAACAACCCTTTGTACGCATTTCGTCCGCAAGCTCAGACTCAGAATCAATACCGAGAACATAATCGAGAGCATCAATTCCATTTTGAAGCACAACTGACAGATTATATTTCGACTTGCCGCTGAAAAGCTTTTTCTTTGCAATATCCTGTTTCAAAATTTCCAGAACCGCAAGGTATTCGTCAGCGTAACCTATACATTCCGAGGAATAGTCCCTGCCATTCAGTACATTATCCAGCAGACAGGCTGCCGCCCAGATTTCGCTTGCACTTTCAATATCAACGCTTTTATCGCTCAACGCTTCTTCAACAGTCTTTTCAATCTCTCCCTTGGAAAGTTTAGAAGTCTGCTTCAAGGTTTTACGAAGAACAGAAGCGTCTTTTTGCGTCATTTCCCTTGTGACAATTTCAAATTGAAAATTATTGATATATTCAAGCGGTCTGAAATAACTTTCGGAGCGTTCGGATATGTATTTACTGATATTTTCGTATTTAAACGGTGTCATCATTATATATTACTTCTTAGCAGCATTTCTGCCAAGCTCAAATGCCTTTTTGTTCAGTTCAAGGAATTTGGGAGGTACGCACTGTTCAAGAGCATTCTGCCAAAGCTCCTCAGGGAAATCTGTCTTTGCAGAAAGCACACCCATAAGAACTACGTTTGAAGCCTTTGCTGTACCTGCCTCCTCAGCAAGTGAAAGAGCGTCAACAGCTGTAATATCAGCACCTGCATCAGCGAGCTTGCTTACGAGGTCAGCAGGATATTCCATAGCGCCTGTAATAACGGGCATAGGCTCAATCTGCTGTGTTGATGTGATAAGTGTGCCGCCCTTTTTCAGATATGGCAGACAACGTGCAGCTTCAAGCAGCTCAAAGGAAATTACAGCGTCAGCCTCGCCCTTTTCTACAACGGGAGAATACACCTTATCGCCGTATTTTACGTATGTAACAACAGAACCGCCGCGCTGGCTCATTCCGTGAACTTCGCTTACCTTAACATCATATCCCTGTGCAAGAAGCACATTTCCCAGAAGTCTTGATGCCAGCAGAGAACCCTGTCCGCCGACTCCGACTATCATAATTGATTTAGTTTCCATATTTGAATTTACTCCTTACTATTTTGGTAGAAAAACCAATATCTGCACGGACTGCCGGAGGCAGCCCCTACAAATTGGCTATTATACATTATTTCGTGTAGGGACGGATATTATCCGCCCGAAATTACGGAACGAAATTAATATTCTATTCCTCCTGATTATCAGACAAATCCTTTTCAGGAAAAATCGGCTCGCCATTGAAAAAACGCTGAACATATTCCTCTGTTTCGTCAAAAATGAGAAACAGAACAACAAGTATACCAAACTTCGCCCAGAAATTCATTTCAAGTCTGTCCGCAATAAATACCACAATAAAAAGCTGAATGAATCTGTATATGAAATTTATTATCTGTAGCTTCATATCAATCACCGTTTTTATTTGCGGATAATCTCCACATCTCCATCAACAAATCCTATTCCTACAGGCTTTGATGTAAGTATATCGGCATATTTACCGTTTCCAAGATACGCCTCTACCCAGCCGGTTATAAGCTTCTGGGCAGCTTTCCAGTCCTTTTCTTCTTCGTCTGAAAGCTCAACGCAGAATATATCCTCCTCCGATGACCAACATTCCTCGCAAGCCCAATCGGGATCATTTTCGTCAAAAACCTCACAGGCTACAAGCTGAACGGCATAGACGCTTTCCTCGATAGACTCCTCATAAAGGTTAAAGCAGAATGATACTGTTTCATCGGGCATATCATTATTTTCTAAGATATTGTCAAGCCAGTTGACAAACTCAACATAGATATCCATAATATTTCTCCCAAATTAAATAATTGCGCCAATCTTGCACTGTTCCTTGCATATACCGCAGCCTACGCACTGAGTATGGTCAATAACAGCCTTTCCGTCCTTCATTGAAATAGCGGGACAGCCAAGCTTCATACACATCTTACAGCCTACGCACTTATCAGCCTCAACCTTGAATGGAGCGTTATGCTTAACATATTTAAGAAGCGCACATGGTCTGCGTGAAATAATAACAGATGCCTCGTCAGCTGCAAGCTCCTCCTTGATAGCTGCCTCAGTTTCAGCAAGCTTATAGGGATCAACAACGCGTACACGCTTGATTCCGATAGCCTTGCAAAGCTGCTCAAGATCAACAGCAGCAGCAGGATCGCCCTTGAGATTTTTGCCTGTTGTGGGATTCTGCTGATGTCCTGTCATTCCTGTGATTGAGTTGTCAAGGATAATAACAGTTGAATTTGAGTTGTTGTATGCAATATTTACAAGACCTGTCATACCGCTGTGCATAAATGTTGAATCACCGATAACCGCAACACTCTTATGCTCGCTCTCTGCACCTCTTGCCTTGTTGAAGCCGTGAAGTCCTGAAATCGAAGCGCCCATACAGATTGTTGTATCCATAGCGTTAAGAGGAGCAGCCGCACCGAGAGTATAACAGCCGATATCACCTGATACTGTAACACCAAGCTTTTTCAGATTGTAGAAAAGTCCGCGGTGAGGACAGCCTGCACACATAACAGGAGGACGAACAGGAATTGCATCTTCAAGAACTGCAAACTCCTTCTTCTCGCCCAGAAGCTTTTCAGCGATCACAGACTGATTGATTTCACCGATACAGCCGAAAATAGCCTTGCCCTCTACATTTGTAACGCCGATATTGCAGCAATGTGACTCAATAATGCCGTCAAGCTCCTCAACAACAACAATGCGGTCATATTTAGCCGCAAAGTCGCGGATAAGCTGAACGGGCATAGGATTAACCATACCAAGCTTTAATACAGATGCCTTTTCTCCGAGAGCCTCCTTGACATACTGATAAGCTGCACCGTTTGTAATAACGCCAAATTCAGCCTTATCTGATATCTCAACGCGGTTGAGAGGCGATGTTTCAGCATACTCTGTAAGCTTTGCTGTACGCTCCTCAACAAATACGTGTCTGCCTCTTGCAAATGCAGGCATCATAACGTATTTCTGGGGATTTTTTGTGTATTCCTTTAATTCAAGCTCCTGTCTGTCGAATGTTTCAACAATGCTCTGTGAGTGAGCTACGCGTGTTGACATTCTCACGATAACGGGAGTATCAAAATCTTCTGAAATTTCATATGCAAGCTTTACGAAATCACGACATTCTGTGGAATCTGATGGTTCAAGCATAGGCACCTTTGATGCAATAGCGTGATGGCGGCTGTCCTGCTCATTCTGTGAGGAGTGCATACCCTGGTCGTCAGCTACGGCAATAACAAGTCCGCCGTTTACACCTGAATAAGAAGCTGTATAAAGGGGATCTGCCGCAACATTGAGTCCAACGTGCTTCATTCCGCAGAATGCTCTTGCACCTGCAATGGACGCGCCGAGAGCAGCTTCCATAGCAACCTTTTCATTGGGAGCCCATTCCGCGTATATTTCGTCATATTTTGCGACTTCCTCTGTGATTTCAGTTGAGGGAGTACCGGGGTAGCTTGATACTACCTTACAGCCTGCCTCGTAAAGACCTCTTGCGAAAGCCTCGTTACCTAACATAAGTTTTTTCATTGTTTACATTTCCTTTCCAGATTTCAAATTATCTATGAAAATTTCAAATTTCAGCGTTTGTTAAAAGATAATCCGCAACTCCATTCTCATCGTTTGTGTCAATTACAAAATCTGCGGTTTTTTTCAGCTCATATTTTGCATTGCCCACGGCAATTTTCACATCAGCTTCCCTGAACATTGACAAATCGTTGAGATTATCCCCGAATGCCACAATTTTATCAAAGCCGTATTCCTCACGGAGAAATTTCAAGCCGTTAGCCTTTGAGGCATTTTCCGAGAAAATTTCAAGATAATGCTTTCCCGTATATGTATCCTCATAGAAAACGTGGTCAAGACCTTTCACAGAAGCGGCAATTCTCTCAATGGGGAGAAGCTTTTCATAATCCCCCGTTGAAGTGAGATACACCACACTTCCGTCATTTTCGCTGTGCAAATCAGCACATTTCCATAGAGGCTGACCTGTTTTACTGCGGGTTTTTACATATTCCTGCATTAGTTCATTGAGATTGTCGCTGTAGCAAGTTCCGAACTTTTCACCTCTGAACTTGAACATAAACATTCCCACGTTATTTTCCGCAAATGCGTCGATTATCCTTGCAGCAGCATCAATGGGAATATCGGATTTACGGACATATCTGCCGCTTTTCCTGTCATATATCTCCGCCCCGTTATTGACAATACAGGGGACGTTGATATTCAGCTTTTCCGTGATACTTCCTGCGGAATATTCGGTTCTTGCGGTGGCATAAGTGAAATACATACCCTTTTCAATGAGGGAATTTATGGTATTCACCGTATAATCCGACAATTCAGCCTGCGAGTTCAGCAATGTGCCGTCTAAATCGGTAATATAAAGCGTTCTGCTCAATAGCGTCACTCCATATGGTAAAATTAGCCTTATTGCATTATAGCACAAAAAAAGCTACATATAATTATAACATAAAATCTACAAAAAGTGAAGAATTTAATCAGTATTTATAAAATTTTGTAAACAACTACAAAATATATATGCTATTGATGTACATATTGACTAATCAGACTTGTGTATTATATTATAAAAAACAAAAATTCCGGGTTAATGATTGCGGAAATTATTTCCGCAGTTTAAATAAAATAATGTTGAAAACTCTGTGGAATATGTGGAAAAGCTATAAACTTAATTTTACACTTTAAAATGCTATTGACATATCAGCCTCTTGAATATATAATAAATATGGTGGATTTATCCGCACAATAAGATTTTGAAGAGTAAAAATGTGTTCGTGATGCCTATAATATGGGTATCGAGTGCCTGTGGGACGGGGAGTTGTCCATAGGACGAAAGACATTGTCTGCGGTTCACATTTTGCATCCCGCTTCATAAGACATACAAGAGAACAGCCTCTTTTTTCGTGTCCTATGATGTGGAAAAGGAGGTTTTTTTATGTATACTACCAAACAACAAAACACGCTTTCCGGAAACATAAAGCTTTTCGGCAACACAAGAGTTATGATAATTTCAGCTCTTTTCGTAGCTCTCAGCATCGTCCTCGGAAAATTCCTCGCCTTTAATATAGGCGACAGCATCCGAATAAGCCTTGAAAATCTTCCCATTCTTATGGCAGGTATTTTCTTCGGGCCTTTTGTTGGCGGTGCAGTTGCAATAGTTGCTGACATTGTAGGCTGCATTTTAAAGGGCTATGCTTTAAACCCTGTCATTACCCTCGGTGCGGCAAGTATCGGTATTCTTTCCGGCGTTATTTCTATGTATCTCAGAAATAAGAATATAACGCTCAATACTGCCGTTTCCATTGCAGTTTCTCACATTATCGGCTCATTGATAATCAAGTCTATAGGTCAGCGCATATATTTCCACACTCCCTATGAAGTCCTTGCGTGGCGTATTCCCACATATATCGCAATAGGACTGATTGAATTTGTTATAATCACACTTTTGCTGAATAACAAGGCATTTACAGCTCAGCTCAATAAGATATGCAGCAAAAGGTGAGATTATGAACGGCTTTGAATATATAAAAATCGCCGCAGAACGCGGCAGTAAGCTTGGTTTAGACCGTATTACAGAGCTTTGCGAAAAACTTGGAAATCCCCAGAATAAAACCCGCATAATCCATATTGCAGGCACAAACGGCAAAGGCTCTTTTGGGGCAATGCTCTCCGCTGTTTTATCGGAATCAGGCTATAAAGTCGGCGGATTTTCCTCCCCTGCCCTTACAGATTTAACCGACAGCTTTCGCATAAACGGCGAAAGTATATCATCTGACGATTTCAATGAGGTTATGGCGGATATTATCCCACTTTGCGAGGATATGGCGGATAAGCCGACAGAATTTGAAGTCCTGACAGCCGCCGCTTATGAACTTTTCCACCAAAAAAACTGCGATATAGCGTTGATTGAGTGCGGAATGGGCGGAGATACCGATTCAACAAATGTGGTGGAACAGCCAATACTCTCGGTTATTACAAATATTGCTCTTGACCATACGGCTTTTCTGGGCGGTACAATTGAGGAAATCGCACTCCACAAAGCAGGTATTATCAAGCCGTCAAGACCTGTTCTCTATGGTGGAAACGATGACAGGGCACTTGAAATAATCCGCAATGTATCGCAGAAAAACGGCTCACAGCTTACCCTTGCGGATAAAAACCGTGTAACCGTTCTTGAAAGTGATATAAAAGGTGTGATTTACAGCGATAAGGCTTTTGGCAGGCTGAAATCGCCCCTTATCGGCTCATACCAGAAATATAATCTTGCAAATGTGCTGACAGCTGTTGAAATTTTGCGCAGCGAGGGTATGAATATCCCCGAAAATGCCGTAAAATCGGGAATAGAAAAGGCTGTATGGCAGGGACGTTTTGAGGTTGTAAGCCGAAATCCCCTTATAATTTACGACGGCGCTCATAATCCCGACGGAATTATTCAGGCTGCTGAAAGTATCAGCACATATATCAGCGGAAAAATTGCCCTGCTTATCGGAGTTATGGCTGATAAGGAATATGGACTTTATCCCGAAATACTGGGAAAATTCATTGATAAGGCATTTGCTGTAATTCCCGACAATCCGCGCTCTCTTGACAGCGATATCCTTGCTGCCGCCTTTGAGGAAAAGGGAATTGATGCCCTTTCCTGCGGTTCGGTAGAAAACGGATTTGCACAGGCGCTTGAATACGCAAAAAAACGCAATGTACCGTTAATTGCGCTGGGTTCGCTTTATATGTATGGTGAGTTCCGTCAGGAAATTAAGAATTATGAATTAAGAATTATGAATTAAAAAATTTTTTGGGCGGTGAAATAAACCGCCCTTAATTTTTCGTCATATTCTCAAATTTGTTGAAAAAAGCCTCTGAAATTTGTTTGTATTCATCATCTGTGCAGACTTTTCTGCAAATTTCCTCGTATTCCTCGGAACGGCGAAGCATATCTTCTATTATTCCGCAGGGAAACTCACCACATTGACTGCACTTTTCAACATTGTGTGATTTTGTGCAGTCTACAAGACCATATGTACATTTTTTTTCTGCGGAACAGCCATTACAGCGTATTTCCTCAACAGAAACCACGGTATTTCTCCAACCAATCCTGTACCACAATTCTGCCACAGCTTTCAGTTCAACCTCAGTCTGTGCAAGGTATCGGGGACATTTACTGCAATCATCTCCGCATAAAGTTATCATATTTTTCATAGATTCACTCCAGCCGCCTATATAAAATCAAAATTCTTAATTTGAAAACATTTCTTCATAGTCCTCGCGGATAAACCGATGATACATAGCGTGACAGCCGCCGCTTATACATGGCTCTGCGGCAAGGCAGTAGAAATATTCATCGGGAGCTTTATCGGGAAAATACACCAGCAAGTCAAACTCCTCGCCTGCACTTTCTTCAATTACAACATTGTCTGAATATTTGCCGAAAACAGCGGTTACTTCCTCCAAAGAGGCGTGACTGCTGACTTTTTTTATAAGCTCTGCAAGAAAGTCATATCCTGAAAGGCTGTTGACATATGACGTACCCTCGGCAGGAATGGTTATGCATATTCCGTCTTTTATCGGGTGGAATGTCAGATTTCCAAGTCTTGGCAAAGCATATTCGGAAAATTCCGATAGCAGGTTATCTGTAATATCCTCCCCTATGAGATTTTTCAGGGATGCTGTCATATAGTTAAGGCTCATAGGGCGGTTATCATAGCCTAATTTCAGCTGTGCTTCTTTGATATTGTCAATGAGATTTTTTTCAAGACGTTCAAAATTCATAAATTTCCTCCTCAGAATTATTATATAATATTATAGCATTAAAAGAAATAAATTACAAGATGAAAATTCTGAAATTATGTTTACAAATGTCGATTTTTGTGGTATAATGGATTTATCAATAACGGAGGACATTTTAATGAAACTGAATAAAGCCAATCTTTTTAAAGCAATCGCTATTTTTGAGGGATTTATAATAGTCGGTCTTGCTGTTACCGCAGGAATATTTGCCTCAAAATATAATGCAACCGTTCCTGCAAATGCAGATTCAAATATCCGTATCAGACCATATATCGACAAGGAACAGACTTTCTATCAGCTTAACGGCGAGAAGATCCTCGTCCATAACGACACAATGGGCGAAACCTTTATCCCTGTTTTCTCAGATATTCCTAAAAGTCCCATCGAGCCATCTGAAATTGTAAAGAACGGCAGCGGATTTATGAAATATACGGGAAATGATGGTCTTGAATCCAAGATTGGCATTGATATATCTGAGTATCAGGGCGAAATTGACTGGGAACAGGTCAAGGCGGCAGGCGTGGAATTTGCCATAATACGTGCAGGCTACCGCACATACGGCGGCGGAGTTATTACTCTGGACAACAGCCTTATTACAAATATTGACGGCGCTGCAGCCGCAGGGATTGATGTGGGCGTCTACTTCTTTTCACAGGCAACAAATGCAGACGAGGCTATTGAGGAGGCTGACGCTGTTCTCAACGCTGTTGCAGGCAGAGATATTACATATCCCATTGTTTTCGACTGGGAGATTATTTACGACGATTCCGCACGTACTGACAAGGTAACAGTTGAGGAGCTTGCCGATTGCTGTGTAGCTTTCTGTGAGCGTGTGAAATCCGCAGGATATACCCCTATGGTGTATCAGAATGCTTCAACAGCTACCTATAAGCTTGACTTGCCGCGAATTAAGGATTACGATTTCTGGCTTGCGGAGTATACGGACTTCCCAACATTTTATTATGAGTACGATATGTGGCAGTACACCTCCACAGGAGAAGTTCCCGGAATTGAGGGAAATGTGGATCTGAATATCTGCTTCAAGGACTTCGGGGCAGAGAATAATTCGTAATTATCAGATACAAACCAATATTTAAAAATCCGCAGATTTTCGTCTGCGGATTTTTATTTATTAATCGCAAAGCTATCATTCCCAATAATCAACCTTATGTGGCAGGTCGATATTCTTTGCGTGGAATACAGGCTCAACGCCCTCTTTGCGTTGCTTTTCGTAATCTGCCAATGCACGGAGAGCATACTTTCCAAGAATAAGTATAACAGGGATATTTATAAGCGTCATTCCGCCCATTGTTACATCAGCAATATTCCAGAGGAAATCCGCGCTGAGTCCTGAGCCGAGAAGTATCACAAGGGAGGCTATAACGTGATAAACGTGCATAAATGTCTTTGAAGGCTCTTTTTTCATAATGAATATAAGGCACTTGTCAACGTAGAAAAGATTACCCAGAAGCGTTGTAAATGCAAAGAGCATCATTGCAACTGTTATAAATACAGGGCCGAAATCTCCGAGGTTTTCACGGAGGGAAAGCTGTACATATGCCGCACCTGAAATTTCCTCCGACGGCTCAACTCCCGAACACATACACATAAATGCCGTAGCACTACACACAAGAATTGTATCAATGAATACAGAAAGCACCTGTACAAGTCCCTGCTTTGCCGGATGAGATACCTCCGCAGAAGCAGAAGCATTAGGCGCAGAACCCACACCTGCTTCGTTGCTGAATAAACCTCTCTTGATACCATACATTACACAAGAACCGCTGAAGCCGCCGAATATAGCCTCAAAATCAAATGCTCCCCTGAAAATCTCTGCAAATACAGAGGGCAGCGAAGTTATATTCAGAATAATGATCAACAGCGACATAATAATGTATGCAACGCCCATAAACGGCACAAGGAATGAAGTTGTCTTAATTATACGCGAGCCGCCTCCGATAAGGCAATAGCAAACAACAGCGGCAATAATCAAGCCGATTATCCATGGTGAACTTTTCTCATTGTAAAAGCTGTATGTGGAGAATGTGGACTGCAAATTATATGATGCAAGCATATTGAAGCCGAAGCCATATGTAATAATCAGCAGAATTGAAAAAACTATAGCAAGGGGACGACATTTCAATGCTGTTTCAATGTAATAGGCAGGTCCGCCATAGCTTCCGTCTGTGCCTTTTTTCTTGTAAATCTGTGCAAGGGTACTTTCTACAAATGCCGACGCGCTGCCAATAATTGCAATTACCCACATCCAGAACACAGAGCCGAAGCCGCCCAAACAAAGAGCAGTTGATACTCCGACGATATTTCCTGTTCCAACGCGTGAAGCTGTTGATACCATAAGAGCCTGAAATGACGATACACCGCCGTTTTCAGTTGGTTTTTCCATTACGGCGCGCAGCTGCTCTCTGAACAGGCGGAACGGAGCAAATTTCGTCCGTATAGTGAAGTAAATTCCGCATACAACAAGCAGAATAATGAGAATGTAGCTGTAAAGGGCATTATTTACAGCTGATACGATTTCGTTAAGCATAATAAATCTCCTATAATATAGTGCAAGTTCACAAAATAAGCGAACAATTACATTAATTATATCACATTTTTTTCAATCCGTCAACAAAAAAACCGCAGATTTTCGTCTGCGGTTTTCAGTCTGTATAAAAAGTATGATGCAGGGGCGGATATTATCCGCCCACAGGCAGCCACTACGAGATAATTACGCATTAATTTTCGTTACACGGCAGATTTCAACACGGTGGTGATAAATTTTCAGCACCTCAATGTGAAGCCCGTCACATTCAAGCTCTGCTGTAAGTCCATCCTTTGGAATTTCGCCCAGACCTGCTATAACATAGCCGCCGAAAGTATCATAATCGTCAGATGGCAGGTTGATATCCAGCTCCTCGTTGACCTCCTCCAGATCGGTAATACCCGGAACTATCCAGCGATTTTCTCCGATCGGCTTCAATACGGATTCGGGAGTGTTCATTTCATCGTCGTCAAATTCGCCCACAAGCTCCTCTACAAGATCGGTTACGGTGATTATACCTGTCATTCCGCCGTATTCATCAACTACAACGGCAAAATGATGAGCGCCGCGCTTTTTCATCTGAGCAAAAAGAACATCTGCTTTCATTGTTTCGTGAACGAAATATGGCTCACGGACAGCGTTTTTCATTATATTCTCACGGCTCTTGTCCTCAAGGCGGAAATAATCCTTTGCGTTGAGTATACCGATAATATTATCAACACTTTCTCCGCATATGGGGAAAAGAGAGTGACGGGTGCGGTGAATTGTATTCTCCCATGTTTCAACAGAGTCCTCAGCCCAAAGCATTACAACATCGGTGCGGTGAGTGCAGACCTGCTCTGCTGTCAGGTCGTCAAATTCAAAGATATTCTTGATGATCCTGTTGTCGTCCTCGTCTATAGTACCCTTTTCAGCACCTGCGTCGGACATCATAAGGATTTCCTCCTCTGTAACAGCTTCCTCCTCGTCCTCAGGGTTAATACCCATAAGTCTTAAAACGCCGTTTGTGGAGATGTTAAGCAGCCACACAAGAGGAGAGAATATTTTCTGAATAGTGCTTATACCGCCTGCCATTGACAGAGCAAGCTTTTCGGGATTTTTCATAGCTGCACGCTTTGGCACAAGCTCACCGAAAACAAGTGTGACAAAAGAAAGAATAAACGTTACAAGAATAACTGCCACAGGTTTTAATATTTCCGCATATTCATCCAATCCGGCATTATTTGCAAGCTGAACTAATTTATCCGCGAAATTATCTGCGGCAAAAGCTGCTCCGATAAAGCCGGAAAGAGTAATCGCAACCTGAATTGTGGCTAAAAATCGCGCAGGCTCGTCTGTAAGCTTTTGCAGCTTACGTGCTTTTCCATTGCCCTCATCCGCCATTTTGTCGATTTTGGTGGGATTTGCCTGAATAACCGCTATTTCCGCACAGGCAAAAACAGCATTTAATGCAATAAGTAAAATTTGCAGAATTATCTGCCCTAACATAAATAATACCTCACTTTAAAATTTCTGATACACGCACGAAAAGGCATAACCTGCACTAACATAAAAAATAGTACAAACTATGCCCTGAAAAGCGATATTCAATTTTTTTAATATAACACCCGTCTGGACAACTGTCCATTTAAAATCTCACCCTTTTCAAATATGATTTATTATATTATATCTTATTAGCTGGCTTTTGTCAATACCATTTTTAAAAAGGCTTCCGAATTATTATCGGAAGTCCCCAATTGTCGAAAAAACTGAATTTCGTACCGAAATTGCAGGCGGATAATATCCACCCCTACACAGAACGATGATATATAGCCAATTCGTAGGGACACGGTGCGCTGTGTCCATTATACCAAACACCTTTTTCTACAAACTGAGGGGACGCTCCGCAATAGAGAGCGTCCCCTAAACTAAGCTTTATTTTGATTTTTTCACCTTGCCTGATTTTTTCTCATCAGGCGCATTAAAATTAACCACGCTGCATCCTGCAACTGCCCAGAAAATCGGGGTAAACGCCGTACTGCTGCAGCATATGAAAAACAGCAGCACTCCCATTGTCGTCAAAAGAAGCATACAAAGAGTGATATTGCTCCTGCTCCTTTTATAGCCTTTAATACCAGCCGCAAGTATTCCCAGCAATGTAACAGCAAGCGCTATTGCAGAAGGGATACCTCTTGTTGCCGCTGTGTTAAGATACTCATTGTAAACCCTGTCAAAAGTTCCCTTGTTAATTAAAGCTACATCTTCAACAGATAATGTTTCAGGATCCGCTGTTCCAAATGTGTAAAGCTGAGGATACAAAAGCTGATCAGGGCCTGTTCCTACAAGACCGTATGCGCTTATTATATCCATTGTTTTACGGTTAAGTGTGTAATATACATCTGCCGTATCATCAATATCAATAACATCAGCGTCAAAATCACCGCTTGAATTAACTCTCATATAGCTGTCAGCGAACCATAGTATTCGTCCGTCATATAAACGGTAGCTGTCAATATTCCCGATCGCTCCGCTGTTGACAATAACAACAGCTGCTGCCGCAGGTATAAATACCGCCAGAACAGATAATAGGTTTATCTTCGGAGCTTTAGCGGCAATTATCATAATAGCTCCCATAACTGCTGCGAGTGCTGTTCCGCATATGCCAATAAGAGAATAAGTGAACATATTCACAAATGAAAACAGACAGACAGATATCACGCACAATATCTTTGCCTTTTTACCTTCAAACAGTACAAGTCCGCTTATCGCCACAGCAATCGACACACTCAGCACCATCGCAAGAAACAGCGGTGAAGCTGAAAAACCCGACGCCGCATTGATTGTTGTTTTCAATGATACCTTTGAAAATTCGCTTAAGCTTCCTGTAAATACCTGCACAAGTCCCAAAAGACTATTCAGAACTCCATTTACAAGTATTCCGCATAAAAGAGTTTTACGCGCCTTGTCGGTTTTTATGGAAGCGGCAGTTATAAAAAAGCCTGCATAAAACAGCAGCGCCAGTATTCCCTCTCCTCTGCCGGGGAAACCGTTGATAGATACGTATATATCATAAGAATTAAACATTGAAATGATTGCCCAGACAAGCATGAAGCCTATCGCCGCGGCAGGTACAACAACCTTTTTGTTAATATATTTCTTTATAATTCCTATAAGAGCCAGAACCATACAGATTACTCCGCTGATAGTCAGACCGATAGAGGAAATGGTATACGCTTTTGAACTGCTGAAAAGAGGTATCGCTGTAAAAAGCGATGTTAGCAGGAATGATGAAAGAAGTCCCATTGAAGCCAGCTTCGAAAACTTCTCCTCCGTCATATTAAGTATGAAATTCGACTTTTCTGTTGTATTGAAAAGCTGCTTTGCCATTGTAACAACCTCCTGAAAAAAACTGCGGATGTTCTACCATCCGCAGCAATTCTTTTATTTCGCGTAATCTGTAACTCTGCTCTCTCTGATGAGGTTGACCTTGATCTGTCCGGGATAATCCATTTCAGCTTCGATCTGCTGTGCAATCTGTCTTGCAACAAGCACCATTTTCTCATCGTTGATAACCTCAGGTACAACCATAATTCTGACTTCACGTCCTGCCTGTACTGCAAAGCACTTTTCAACGCCGTTGTAAGAAGTACAGATTTCCTCAAGCTTCTGAAGACGCTTGATATAACTCTCATAGTTCTCGCTTCTTGCGGCAGGTCTTGCAGCGGATATTGCGTCGGCTGCCTGAACGATACAAGCGATAACTGTCTTAGGCTCAACATCGTTGTGGTGAGCCTCCACAGCGTGTATAACAACTGCGTTTTCGTTATACTTCTTACATACGTCAACACCGATCTGAACGTGTGAACCTTCGATTTCGGAGGTAAGAGCCTTACCGATATCGTGAAGAAGTCCTGCGCGTCTTGCCATATTAGCGTCTACACCAAGCTCAGCTGCCAGAACTCCGCAGAGTTTAGCCACCTCGATTGAGTGGTCAAGCACGTTCTGTCTGTAGCTTGTACGGAATTTAAGACGTCCGAGAAGCTTGATAAGCTCATGGTTTATTCCGTGAACATTAGTTTCGATTACTGCACGTTCACCCTCCTGCTTGATACGGTACTCAACCTCTCGGCGAGCCTTATCAACCATTTCCTCAATGCGGGCGGGGTGAATTCTTCCATCAGCTATAAGCTTTTCAAGCGCAATTCTTGCCACCTCACGGCGGATCTGATCAAAGCATGAAAGCGTGATAGCTTCCGGTGTATCGTCAATAATAAGGTCAACTCCTGTAAGAGTTTCGAGGGTTCTGATATTTCTTCCCTCACGACCGATAATACGTCCCTTCATTTCGTCATTGGGCAGCGGAACAACGGAAACTGCCGCCTCCGAAACCTGATCTGCTGCAACCTTAGCAATGGCAAGAGAAATCTGACTTCTTGCCTTTTCGTTGCATTCGTCCTTGAGCTGCTGCTCATAAGCTGCGATTTTGACAGCCTTTTCGTGAACAAGGTCGTCCTCCAGCTTGGAAAGTATGTACTCCTTAGCCTGATCTCTTGTGAACTCCGAAATACGCTCCAGAACGTCCATTTCAGATTTCTTGATCTGCTCTGCTTCCTTGAGTTTTTCATCGGCACTCTTTATCTTCTGATTAAGAGTTTCCTCCTTCTTTTCAAGGTTATCTGTTTTCTTGTCGAGATTTTCTTCCTTCTGCTGCATACGTCTTTCCTGACGTGACAGTTCAGCTCTGCGATCCTTGATTTCCTTATCCGCTTCGCTGCGAAGTTTGTGAATCTCATCCTTAGCTTCTACAAGAGCGCTTTTCTTCTTTGCATCTGCGTCCTTTTCAGCATCAGCAACAATACGCTCCGCCTGTTTTTCGGCAGAACCAACTATAGCCTCAGCCTCACGCTTACGCTGTTCAACACCTGCAGCAATACCCTTTTTGTAAAACAAAAAACCGCCGCAAGCCGCACCTGCTATCAAAGCGACAAGTATAAGCACAATAGCAATAACGGGATCCATACAGTGCATTACCTCCTTAGCAATATTTTTAGTTTGTATAATTTAACGTATACTGCTTCGGGCGGTGATGCCGCATTATTTTATTCATTTGTCAAATAATATATATAGACAGGGATACAACTCCCTGAGGGGAACGGGCTGACACCCGTATTATGTTATATATCTGCTTCGGAATTATCACCTTCCGAAATGATTTAAAACAAAGCTGCATTACTGCCTGAAAGCAATACTTCTGCAAAATACAACATATTCATTATACACTTTTTTATCACCTATGTCAATAGATTTTTCGCAAATTATTACAAAACAGTAAAATTTAATTTTATTAACCATAGAATAATATGTCCACAGGGGACAAAATAAAACTCCAGAAAATAAATAATTGTGCAAATTAACGGTTATTCTTCTTATTTTATTAAAAAAGGTTGAATTTTTCGATCCTCTATGCTATAATTATCATAATAGGCTTTTCAGCGGTAAATGCTGAAAGCTGCTGATTTTTGGCATGACTGTATGCCGTAAATACAGTCCCCATCGCGGACAGGAGTACCCTTATGTTCAATACGGATCTTTTTACTACCCTTGACCTGACAAATGCAGCAAACCCCAATCTTTTTCCCTTTCCATTCGAGCTTCATGTGGGTTTTTCAATAATTGCATTTGTTTTCTTTATCATCAGATTTTTCTTTGATAAACGACCATATCAGCTCATTCTCGCTCTTGCTGTCCCCTTTTCAATGACGCTCTGGCTCTCAGAAAGCAAGGTATTGTTCTATACTATCGGAGCTATCGAGCTGGCGCTGTTGGTTATTGCTGTGATATCCGACTTCATCTACAAATCCAAACACCCCGAACTGAAGGATGAAAAGAAGAAATCCGATAAAACTGAGGAAAAGGCTGAATAATTATGAAAATTGTTATTCTTGACTGGTCTACAATGTGTTCAGGAAATGACCTTTCACCGGATATTTTCAGAGAATTTGGCGAAGTATCCGCCTATTCCCTTACTTCCCCTGAGGAGGTCGTGCCGCGCATAAACGACGCTGAAATCGTCCTCTGCAACAAGGTGGTCATCACAAAAGAGATTATGGATAGCTGCCCTAACCTGCGGTATATCGGTCTTTTCGCCACAGGCTTCAACAATATCGACACGGCATATGCAGCTGAAAAAGGCATAACTGTGTGCAACGCAGGACAATATTCCACAAATGCCGTTGCTCAACAGGTTTTCGCCTATATTTTAGACTATTGCAGCCGCATCCGCGACTATGACAGCTCCGTTAAAAGCGGCGAATGGGAAGCTTCTCCATGCTTTTCATATTTTCCCATTCCAATTACTGAAATTGCCGGAAAAACATTGTCGGTTATAGGCTTCGGCTCAATCGGAAAGCGTGTTGCAGAGCTTGGTAAGGCTTTCGGTATGAATGTTATCATCAGCACAAGAACAACTCCGCAAAACTGCCCTTATGAGGTGTGCGATCTTGATACAGCCGTTAAAAATGCCGATTTTCTCACATTCCATTGTCCCCTCACGGATAAGACAAAGGGCATCGTTAATGCCGATATGCTGGGAAATATGAAAAATTCAGCCGTACTTATCAACACTTCAAGAGGCGCTGTTGTTAACGAGGGTGACTTGACCGAGGCTCTCAACAGCGGAAAAATCGCCGCGGCTTATCTGGACGTTCTGGAAAAAGAGCCGATGTCCCCCGATACCCCGATGAAATCCGCTAAAAACTGCGTTATCACGCCGCATACAGCATGGGCGGCATATGAAACAAGAGTCCGCCTGCTCAATATTGTCAGCAATAATATCCGCTGCTGGATAAACGGCGAACCGCAGAATAAAGTTAATTAATATAAGGAAATGATACAAATGAGAAATAACTCTGAAAAGAAACGAATTGTTATTAAGCTTGGTACATCTACCCTTGCTCACAGCACAGGTAAGCTTAATATTCGTCGTATGACTAATCTTGTCCGTGTGATCTCCGATCTCCACAATTCAGGCAAGGAAATAATCCTTGTTTCTTCCGGTGCTGTCGGTCTTGGTACAGGCAAGCTGGGACTCCCCTCAAAGCCTAAGGAAACCAAAATGAAGCAGGCTGTTGCCGCTGTCGGACAATGCGAGCTTATGCACATCTACGACGATATGTTCGAAAAATACAGCGTAACTGTGGGACAAATTCTCCTTACAAAGGCGATTATCAACAATCCCACCCATTGCGAAAACTTCAAGAATACAGTTGAAACCCTCGTTGGTATGGGCGTTATCCCCATCGTAAACGAGAACGACTCAATTTCCATAGATGAGCTGGAGCTTGAAATCGGCGAAAATGACTCCCTTTCAGCTCTTGTTGCGTCACTTTCGGGTGCAGATCTGCTGCTTATACTCTCCGATATCGACGGACTTTATAACTGTGATCCACGTACAAATCCCGATGCAAAGCCAATTTCCTACGTTGAGGAAATCACTCCCGAAATCGAAAATGCCGCAGGAGGTGCAGGTTCAAAGCTTGGCACAGGCGGTATGTCAACAAAGATAAATGCCGCTAAAATTGCCACAGAAGCAGGAATTGATATGGTTATTATGAACGGTAAGAACCCTGAGCTTCTGTATGATTTGTTCGAAAACAAGGAAATCGGCACATTATTTAAAGCAAAATGAAGATACGTATAGACTTAAACGACCGGCTTTTTCTTGAAAATGACGTTATAAAAGCAATAACCGCTGACGGAGAACAGAAATTCCACATCTCCGAAGTAAAAACAGCTATGATTATTACTACCGACTTAGGTCCGTTTTACGACGATATGGGACTTGCGCTGCATATTGACAAAGAAACAGCTATATTTATTATGTCAAGTCACCCTGATTATCAGACATTTTTATTTGACCAATTCGGAAAATCGGTTGAAATTGACTATAACAAAATCATTGAAGCTTCAACCTGTACAGAAAATAAAATTTTTGAAATATATAAAAAGAGGTGTAAAATATGAGCTACACGCTTGAATTAGGTAAAAAGGCAAAGGCAGCTGAGCCTGTAATTGCTGCTGCCTCTACCAACCGTAAAAACGAGGCTCTTGCCGCAATTTCAAAGGCTCTTATTGCCAATACAGCGTTAATTATCGCTGAAAACGAAAAAGACCTTATTGCCGCAAAAGAAAACAATATGTCCGCAGCTATGCAGGATCGACTTAAACTGGACGAAAACCGCATTGCAGGCATTGCAAAGGGTGTTGATGAAATTATCTCCCTTAACGATCCCATCGGGCAGGTTATTGACGGTTTCAACCGCCCAAATGGTCTGCGTATCACAAAAACACGCGTTCCTATGGGCGTTATCGGTATCATTTTCGAATCACGCCCGAATGTTACTGTAGATGCCGCTGCACTCTGCCTTAAAGCAGGCAACTGCGTTATCCTTAAAGGCGGAAAAGAGGCTATAAATTCAAATATCGTCCTCGGCAAGATTATGCGTGAGGCTCTTGAAGCCTGCGGTCTGCCTGCCGATATCATTCAGGTTGTTGAAAACACATCGCGAGAAACTACTAACGAGCTGATGAAGCTCAACGGCTATGTTGATGTGCTTATCCCAAGAGGAAGCGCAAGACTTATACAGGCGGTTGTGACAACTGCTACTGTTCCTGTTATCGAAACAGGCGCAGGTAACTGCCACGTTTATGTTGACCAGTCCGCCGATGTTGATATGGCGGTGGATATTACTGATAACGCTAAAACACAGCGCCCCTCCGTATGCAACGCTATTGAGTCGCTTCTCGTTCATAAAGATGCAGCTGAAACATTCCTCCCCCTTATTGCGGAGCGTTTCAAATCCCACAGCGTTAAAATTTATGGCTGCGATAAGACAATCGCTATTCTTGGAGATACTGTTGAAAAAGCAACTGAAACTGAATATGCAACAGAATTTAACGATTATACAATAGCTGTAAAAGTTGTGGAGGATATTGATGAGGCTATCGCCCATATCCGCAGATACAGCACCCGTCATTCCGAATGTATTGTTACAAAATCCCTTGACGCTGCACGTAAATTCCAGCGTGAAGTTGACGCAGCGGCTGTTTATGTAAATGCTTCCACACGTTTTACAGATGGCGGAGAATTTGGTTTCGGTGCAGAAATCGGAATTTCCACACAAAAGCTCCACGCAAGAGGACCTATGGGACTTACAGAGCTTACAACAGTTAAATATCTGATTGACGGAAACGGTCAGATAAGATAGACATAAGGCGAAATTCCGCCTTATTACATTACTTTGTTTGATTTTTATAAGGAGATATTTATGGCTATCAGAAAAGATATTGACGATATGCTTAATAATCTGAAAGACGGCAAACCTCTCGAACAGCCGTCCAATGACATTCAGCCACAGTCTGAGCCTGTTCAGCAAACAGGATATGAGAATATGTCAGTAGACGATCTGCTGACATCACTGATCGGTGATACCTCAAGCGAAACAGCTGCTGAGGAAGTTCCAGCTGAACCCATCGTCAAGCCTAAGAAAAAGAGAATTGTCATTTCCCACGAGCTGCCTGATTATGAAGCAATCAGAGAAGCATCACTAAAAGAAGATGCACAGCGCGCCGAAGCTGAAAAACAGGCTGAAAGAGAGCGCCTGAGAGCCGAGCGTGAAGCAGAAATTGCGCGTATTGAGGCTGAACGCAAAGCCGCTGAAGAAGCTGAACTTGCGCGTATTGAGGCTGAGCGCAAAGCCGCTGAGGAGGCTGAACTTGCGCGTATCGAGTCTGAGCGCAAAGCCGCTGAAGAAGCTGAGCTTGCGCGTATTGAGGCTGAGCGCAAAGCCGCTGAAGAAGCTGAGCTTGCACGTATCGAGGCTGAACGCAAAGCCGCTGAAGAAGCTGAGCTTGCGCGTATCGAGGCTGAACGCAAAGCCACTGAAGAAGCTGAGCTTGCACGTATTGAGGCTGAACGCCAAGCAATTGACAAGGTGGAGCCTGTTTCTCCGCCAATTGATGCAACTGAAATCCCCCACTCTGACAACGAGAAAATAATGGCTGACGCTATAGCCGCTGTATCAACGACTACCGATGACGATGAATCTGAGGAGCTGTCAGAGGATAAAAAGAAGCTGAATTTTTTCAAAAACTGGAAAAAGCCTGAGAAACCGGAAAATTCTGCTGACGACAAAAGCGAATCAGCTGGAATAACATCCGTTCTCCACAATATACTTGACGAAGATCCCGATGAAATTATGAATCAGCAGAAATATTTTGCTGAATACAGCGCAGAATCGAAAAAGGGACGCTTCAAAAAAGTCTTTTATGCTGTTTTTGGTGTGATTTTTGCACTCCTTGCCTGCGTGGGACTTGTTACAGTAATCGCCAAGTCAATCTCTCTCATTGGCAGCTATACATCAGGCGAAACAAAGAAGGAAGGCTTTGAGGAGGTTCTTTATCCTGCGGTTATTATGGATATTGAGTCGTTTAACTCCCCTGCTGAGCTTCCACCTGAGCAGATAATCACCGCCGCTATCTGGTCAATGATAATGGCTGACGATGTGACAATGCAGTACGAGCGGACATTTGATGTTGTTATGATTCCTGCCGCTGATGTTGAATCCTATGCAGTAAAGCTCTTTGGAGATAATCTCCCTGAGCTGACACATACAACTGTCGGACCTGCTGAGTCACGTTTCTACTACAACGAAGAAACGAAGTCATATAACGTGCCGATCGCGCCTGTTACCTATACCTATTCTCCTGAAATCAAAGAAGCAACTAAATCAGGCAGCGAATACACCATTAAGGTTGACTATGTAGACGAGCTGCCATCATGGCTGCCAAAAGTTTCTTCAAAATCCGTTGAATTTACTCTTGTTGAAAGCAATGGTAGCTATCAGCTGAAATCAATGAAGATACTTTCAACAAATACAAGTGCAGTATAAATCACTCGGCATCCGCTATTTACGGGTGCCGAAAATTTTTTTGAAATTTTTCTAATTTTTTTCAAAAACCCCTTGACAAATCCTTTTTTATATGGTATAATATATAAGCAGTCAGGAAATGATGCAATGCGAGTGTGCTGGAATAGGCAGACAGGCACGTTTGAGGGGCGTGTGTCGAAGGACGTATGGGTTCAAGTCCCATTACTCGCACCAAGTTCTCTACCATTCGGTAGAGAACTTTTTTTATACACAAATTCTTCCGCAGCTTATGCTGCGTTTTTTTATTGCACAAAAAACGCACCCTCCCATATGGGAAGGTGCGTTATTTATATCGTTACAGCATTAATATTGTAATTTTAATAATTACTTAACAGCAGCCTCGTACTCAGCTGTTGTCATTGGGAAGTCAGTCTGAGCGAAGATCTTAGCGCTAACAGCCTGAATTGCGATAGCGTCAGCAGCTGTGACACCCTTACCGTTATCAATAACGTCAGCGTTCTTAGCACCCTGAGCAGAAAGTGCATACTTATCAGAGTTACCAAGCATCTGGAATACAGAAGCAGCGTCAGCCATTGTAACTTCACCGTCACAGTTAGCATCGCCCCAATCTACATCACCAACAGGCTCAGATGGCTTAGGATCTGTAGGCTGAGGATCTGTAGGCTGAGGATCTGTGGGAGTCTGCTCGTCATCGAATACATATGGATTAACATCTGGGTAGAGAAGTGCCATTGTACCTGTTGTCATCAGAGCGTCACCCATATGCCAGAATCTGTGGAGAGTGAACATATAGTCTTCAGTTTCGCCAGTAGCGTCAAAGACCTTCTTACACTCCTGATACATAGGATCCTCAGCATATTTCTCACGGATAGAGCTGAATGTAGCACCGGGCTTAAGTACAGAACCATCAGGCATTGTACCGCTGTAGTAATCAGGAATATAAACTACCTGTTTGAAGATTCTCTTGAGTGAACCGTTGTGATCCTCGTAAGCAATACCGATTTCATCACGACCGAGGTTCCACTGAGCTGTCATGAGCTTGTTAGCAAGCTGGAGAGCCTGCTCACCGCGTGAAGAACCGCCATCCTGTGCAGCAGAAGCAGGTGTATTGTTAGCAGCAGCGTAGAAGATAAGTGTGTTACAGAGTGAAGATACACATCCGATATCTCCCATACCGTAACCAGTAATCTTACATGTAAGACCGCTGTTAGCATCAGGATCATACTTCTCGTTCCATGTAGCAGGCTGACCGCTCCAGTCGAGGTTTGAAGGAATAGCGTAAGCCATTTCTGTACCGTCTTCTGCAACGTAATCAAACTTAGTATTCTCCATGAACCAGTCGATCCATCTGCTGAGGAGTGCTTCAAGAGCTTCCTCAAGGCTAAGACCACCGAATGTCTGACCGGAAGCGAGATCGCCCTTTGTCTTTACATAGTAGTAAAGCTCAGCAAGACGCTGTGTAGACCATACCTGGTTACCGATCCAGTGGTTAGAACCTGGGTCAGCGTATACAGGATGCTCAACGTAAACCATGTCATAGAATGTAGACTCACTTGCAGTATACTTCTCATACTTACCGTTCTTGGAGTTTGTACAACCACCAGCGTAAGGACCATTAGCAGACTGGAGCCAGAGGTACATTTCGATCTGTCTCTTGAGTGACTCCTCGTAGTCCTTCTGAGCGTTCTTAGACTGCATGCTTCCGCCGATGTTCTCGTCGTATGCAAGAGCATAAGCAGCAAGAGGGTTCTGGTAGAACTGGTGAGAATGTGAACAACCGATCTGCCAAGCCCAGCTGTAACCGCCGTAGCTTGCTTCCATAGCGCCGCCCCATGATGTATACCATGACATGAGGTAGTGCTGGCTCTTAAGACCTGCAGAAGCAGAATCTATATTCTGGCAGCCGATTTCCTTATAGTACTTATCGAACATGTCGTTACGGCACTGGTCACCCATCTTACCAGCAAGGTAAGAAAGCTCGCCGCAGTCTACGCCGAAGTTGCTTGCAAAGTAGATAGCCTGAATAGCACGGTCCTCAGCGTCAGGAGCGTTAGTAAATGAATACTGCTGAGGAACCTTATCCTTACCGTTGAAGATAGCCTTGATACCGTTACCGTTATCCTTATCGCTGCTCTCCATACCGTACTTAAGCTCTTCAAGACAGGGGTGGGGAACTGTTTCGAAACAGGACTCCTGCTCACCTCTCTGGAATGTATTGATGAATGTGAACTGTCCCTTGTTTCCACCGAAGCCATACCAGTCATCAACGTCAGCGAGCCAGTGCATGAGGTAGTAACCCTTATCTCCGCGATATGTACTCTTCATATCGTCATAAATGGGGTTGATAGCTTCTACACCGTTCTGTGTTGAAGGGTATTTTGAAGGATCATTTTCCTCAGTAGCTGTATCAGCCTTAAGTCTGTCCTGCTCCCAGATTGACTCATACTTTACAGTATTGTAGCCGTAGGAACTCTCAGACCAACCAGGAATGATTGCCTCAAGAGTTTTCCAGCCCTTTTCGAGATCTCTGCCGGAAGCGTTGATAACGCCTTTTTCAGCAAGGACGTCGTGCATTGCTGTAACCCAAGCCATATAAGACATAGCCTCAGAAGTTGTCTCGTGACCGTAGTCAGGAGCCTCAACTACGAGAGTCTCAACTGCGTGGTAAGGAATACCGAAGGAATTGCCGTTTGTCTGAGAGCTGAGATAACCGTTCTCAACACCGTTTGTGATAACGTCATCATAAAGTGACTCAAACATTGCAGCATAGGATTCGTTAGCACCGCCTTCTTTTGCATACTCATTCGGTGTAGCGTCAATACCGGATGCAAAAGCAGGAACGATACCAGTAGCTGTCATTGCAGCGGAAAGAATACCAGCTGCAAGAGCTTTGTTTTTCTTGCTTATCATTGTTTTTAACCCCTCTCAATAAATTTTTTGGTTAATAAAAGGTCTTGTTCCGCCTGATAAAACGGAACGCGTATACGAAAATACTTCGTACACTGTGAAAAGTCACGGGACTTAACACAATTCTCAAACTATTTTCATATTTATTATAAATCAAATTTTTAGTAAAGTCAACAGCTTGGCGGATTTTCAGCAATCTGCTGACAATTTTTGTTGCAATGCACAATTCGAAAAATCATTTTTGTACATTTTGCCAACGTGAATTTTTTTCTCAGCGGCAATTTATTGCTAAAATGTGAATATTTCACAGAATTTTACTTTTAATATAAAATTCACCCTATACACAAACCCTTTTCACCATATTCTCACTATTATTATCTATAATTTTTACATATTTCACCAATAATCTTTTTGTGCATTTTTTCGAATTTAACATTTTATTCACAATATATTCATTTCACGTACACATAAATTTGCGATAATACTATAGATAGTGGGATATTGTAATTTTGCTCCCGTTTACCCTCAGCTGCACAATTACTGATATCCGCCTACATTATTATATGTATATTATAATACCCTCAGATAAATACATATCATTTACCGCTTATGCGGAAAAATCTTAAACTAAAGGAGGAATATCATGATCACTATTGAAAACCTGACTAAGTATTATGGCAACAACCGCGCCGTAAACAACATTAGCTTTACAATAAATGATAATGAAATCCTTGGCTTCCTCGGTCCAAACGGCGCCGGCAAGTCAACCACTATGAATATGATAGCAGGCTTTCTCCCTATGACTGCGGGAAAAGTCACTATCTGCGGAAGCGATATCTCGAAAGAGCCTGTTAAGGCTAAGAAAAATCTCGGATATCTCCCCGAAATCCCACCCGTTTATCCGGATATGCGCGTGAGAGAATACCTCTCCTTCTGCGCCGGTCTGAAGCGTATTCCTGTAACGAAAAAAAGCAGCGAAATCAAGCGCGTTATGGAGCTTCTCAAAATTACCGATGTAAAGGACAAGCTCATCAAGAACCTCTCAAAGGGCTATAAACAGCGTGTAGGCTTTGCACAGGCGCTTTTAGGCAACCCGAAATTCCTTATCCTCGACGAGCCTACTGTTGGTCTTGATCCGAAGCAGGTTACTGAGGTAAGAAATATTATCAAGGATCTTAAAAAGGATCATTCCGTTATTTTCAGCTCACATATCCTCTCTGAGGTTTCTGCTGTCTGTGACAGAGTTGTAATCATCAACAAGGGCGATATCAAGGCAATTGACACAATTGAAAACCTTGAAAAGCAGACAGGCGGCTCCCTTATTCTCCATATTATCATCAAGGGCAGCAGGGCTGTTGCCGCAGATATCATTGAAACCGCTGATGGCGTTAAGGAAATTACAAAAATCAACGTTGAGGGCGATGATACCTATGAATTTATTGCTCAGCTTGAGGGTGACGGCGACGCTATTAAAAACGATATTATGATGAAACTGCTGAAAAATAACATTCAGATTTCCGAAATCTTTACAGAAAAACCCGACCTTGAAGCTGTATTCGTAAAACTTATCAACAGCAAGCCCGAAAAGTCAGGTATCCTTGAGCTTTTCGATGAATATATCAAGGAAAATCCCGACGCTGAGGGCAGCGCTGACGAAACAGATACCGCTGAAAAGGAGGATAACGAGTAATGTTTTCAATATATAAAAAGGATTTACAAAGCTTTTTCTTCACTCCCTTCGCCTACATTGTAACGGCGCTGTTCCTGTTTCTGTTCACTTTCTACTTCAACGGCAGTATCGGAGATCAGAGTCAGGCAACATATTTCTTCTCATTCGCTAACGTTTTCTACAACGTTATAATTATGTTCATTTTCCTCATCCCTATTCTCACAATGAGAACATTTGCGGACGAGCGTAAATTCGGAACAGAAGTACTTCTCATGACCTCGCCTCTTAACGTGGTACAGATCATCATAGGCAAATATCTTGCAAACATCACAGTATTCCTCTTTATGCTTGCAAGCTCACTTTTCTTCCCGATATTTACAGCCATCAAAGGCGAGGTTGTTATGAGCCAGCTTATATGCGCTTATCTCGGCTTCTTCCTTTGGGGCGCTATGTACATCGCTATTGGTCAGCTTATTTCTTCATTTACGGAAAGCTCAATTCTTGCCGCTATCATCGGTGAAATTGTAATGTTCGTATTCCTCTTTATTGACGATTTTGCTATGACCAAATTCATCGCACAATACCCTGCTATCCAGTCAGCTGTCTATGCCTTTGCAGCACAGCCCAGATTTGCATATTTCTCACAGGGCTTTATCAGACTTTCTGATATCGTATTCTTTATATCCGCTATTATTGTATGTCTTGTATGGAACTACATTTCCATTGAAAAAAGACGCTGGAACAGGGGGTAAGCTTCTATGAAAAAGAAAAAGTTAAATCTTTCAGGTGCTTTCGCCATCGTGCTTGCACTTCTTATTCTTGTTGTCTTTGTACCGCTTAATATGATCTTCTCATATTCTGACAAGGTATTCGATATGACTCCATCGGGAAAATACTCCCTTGATCCTAAAACTGAACAGATTCTAAACGAAACTTCAGACAAGGAAATCGAGGTTTACTTCCTCAACACTCTTTTCAATCTGAAAAACGAGCCTGATTGTCTTCCTATATACCACACATTTATGGAGCTTGATAAGCGTGATAACATCACTCTCACCTGCTTCAACCCCAACGAAAATGTTGAGCTTGCAAATTCTCTTAACCCCTCTGGTATTTACGAAGTAAAAATGAACGACATTTTTATTAAATGCGGCGATACGATCAGCCGAATTTCAGGAAATCTTTTCCAGACTGACGCTAACGGCGCTGTTGAGTACGCAGGCGAAAACCTTATTGCAGGTAAAATCTATCAGTGTGCAACAGGAAGCCTTCCTACTGTATACTTCCTCAAAGGCTGCAGCAACAAAACTCTTGACGGTAACTATTCCATATACAGAGATTCCTTAAAAACTGACAACTACGATGTACAGGAGCTTGACCTTGAGGCAGAAGACAAGGTTCCGGACAATGCTGCTATTATCTGTATTGCTGCTCCCAACCGCGACCTTACAGACTCCGAATGTTCAAAACTCAGCGATTATATCGACAACGGCGGAAAAATGCAGATGCTCCTCTCTCCCAGCGATACAAAGGGCAGATTTGAGAATATCGAGTTCCTCCTTGCTAAATTCGAAATCGGTATGGATTACAATATCCTTAAAGAGAAGAATACAAAATGGCAGCTTCTCGACCTTAACTCCAAGCAGGTTGACAACTACTTCACAGTAACTTATCCTGCAAAATCCGAGGACTATTCCGAGGATCTCACAACAGAGCTGAACACACTTATTGCTGACGGCACCTACGATTCAGGTGTATCAAACATCAGAAGCTTCTATGAGCTTACTTCATCAGGAGCTATGATTGAAAAGGCTTCAATTATCGAAAACCTTCCCACAGCTATGGACAGCAACGAATTTACAGTCATAAGCGAACCTATGGGCGGTGACTCTATTACAGCGGCTGCAGCTAAGGAGAAATCAAACCAGCCTCTTGTTATGGGCTACTACTCCTACAACAAGCAGACAGGCGCAAAGCTTATCGTTATCGGCTGTGATGAGCCTATTGACGATAATCTCCATATTCCTTCATTCGGTACACGCCGTCTTGTTCAGTTCTCAAACACATGGCTTTACTCCAGCGACGTTGACCTCGGCATTGAAAACAAGTTCAACTCCTACGATACAATGGTATTTGCCAACGGAGATGAAGCTTCAGCTGCTATCAGATTATTCTTCATTATCCCTGCTGTATTCGCAATATTCGGACTGTGTGTATGGCTGAAAAGGAGATATGCTTGATGAAAAAGGCTATTATCGCAATCGTGGCGCTTCTGGCTGCCGCAGGAATTTCCATTGGTGCATTTCTTGCAGTTAAATCCAAAAGCGAAAAAGAAACAAAACAGGAAGAATCACAGCAGACGGATTTCATACTCTTTGATTTTGAGTCAGATTCAATAAATAAGGTTGAGATTTCCTGCTCTGACGGTGATTATTCCTTTGAGCTTTCGGAAGATAAATGGCTTCTCACCGAAAATACGGGTACTCCCTTTGACGTTAATCAGGTAACTGTACAGGGTATTGTTACATTTATGTCTGATTTGCAGGCTGTAGAAACCTACGGCAGTTTAACAGATGAAAGCAAGGCTAAATACGGTCTTGACAATCCCTATATCGTCACATTGTCAGGCGATGTCGAGCCTTATACACTTTATCTCGGCAATCAGAGTCCTACAGGCGAATACTACTACGGCTACACAGGAACAAAGAGCAATGTGTATGCTATTCCCACATCAATTATTAACAATATTCTCACCACAAGACTGGGACTTAAAAACAATGACCTGCTCCCATATGAGTCATCGGAAATTATCGGTCTTGAGCTTGTACGCGACGGAGAGGAAATATATACCCTTGAATACGATACCGAAAACAATTACTGGAAGCTCCCCGATAAGTATGAGATGCTGTCGGTTGACCAGACAAAGGTATCCAACGTTATTGCACTTATAACTCGTCTTACAGCGGAGATTATGCTTCCTGAGGACGAAAACGACATCACAACCTACGGCTTCGATAAGCCTATTGCTGAGTTTACAGTTAAAGTCAATGACGGAACAGAGAAAACTCTGCTTTTCAGCAAATACGGTCAGGACGCAGAAACTTACACTTATGTATACAATCAGGAGGCAAAGCAGGTTGAATCCTTCTATGCATACGACCTTGACTTTATTGATAAGACACCTGTTGACTTTGTTTTAAGATCTGTGGAATGTGCAAACCTATATTCTGTTACGGATTTTGAGATCATCAGCGATGACTTAAACGTGGAAATTTCACTCAACGCCAACGAGGGCTGGGCTAAATATGACGGAAATGATATTGATCTGACCAACGCTTCTGTTCTGAGCTACTTTGAAAATTTCTTCAATCGCTTCGCTTACGTTTCAATTGAGGGAATAGACGTTGAAAACTCGCCTGAGCTTGAAGATCCGCTGTTTACTGCGAAATTCACCGATGTTAACGACAAGTTCACTAAGATTGATTTTGTAGGCTGCGACGACGAAAGCTGCTATGTTTTTGTAAATGATGAATACACAGGCACTTTAACAAATACCGAATTTATCAGCGGAAACGACTCAGTTGCTGCTGCATTTGAGCTTTTCTGTAAACAGGCAGGTATTGACAAATAATAACAACGCCCTCCGATTTTGGAGGGCATTTCAGTCTGTAGAAAAAAGTGTTTTTACACACGGGCGCACAGGAATCCGCCCCTACTACCTTGTAATAACTAAAACTTTACTTTTTCTATTTATAATAAATACAAAAGGGTAATTCAACACCAAAGAGGACAACCTACGGGGAACGAGGGAGGGGAAAATTAAACTGGCACAAAAATCGGCTTTCCCCTCCCTCTTTCCCCTACGGTTTTCCTCTCTGGAACTCTCCTTTCCCTTTCCCCTTTCTCCCTCCCTTTCCGAT
>JAGAMB010000042.1 GCA_017624895.1 Ruminococcus sp.
CTAATGTCATTAAGCTAAGAAAAAGCAAAATAGTCACAGGAATCAGAAATGATCCTGTGACTATTTTTATGAATAAAATGTAAATTTTTGCGAAAAGGTATTGACAAAAAGCCGAAAATGTGCGGCGAAGCCAATCAGATATACACATCTGATTGGAGGACTTTATCGTGCAGAATTACTGTAATATCGTCAAAAATAAGCTTAATATGCTTATTCGCAGTATGGAGAAAAATGTATCGAATTTTGTGGTTGATCCTAAGCGAGACTTTGTCCGTAAGAGCGAGCTTTCTTTCTCAAAAACAATGAGATTTATTCTCGGCATGGGGAGCCAGACACTCGGCAAAGAACTAATGGATTTTTACGGCTTTGATCCTAAAATGGTATCTGTATCAGCTGCTGTACAGCGAAGAGCAAAGATTCTTCCCACTGCTTTTCAGCATCTGTTCCATAAGTTCAACGAGACCTTCTCACAGACAAATTTCTTTCACGGTTACAGTCTTTATGCTGTTGACGGTTCTGATATTCATATTCCTACTATTCCTGATGATCACAGCACTTATTACAACGTCTATGCTGATTCCAAGGGTTACAATCTTATGCACCTGAATGCTTTGTATGATTTATTGAATAAGCGTTATTTTAACGCTGTAATACAAGACGGTCGGCTTGAAAATGAGAATAAGGCTTTGATCAGCATGATTGATAATGTTACTAATGATTCAATCATCATAGCTGACAGAAATTATGATTCTTACAACAATATCGTACATCTTGAAGCTAAAGGGTTAAAATACGTTATCCGCATAAAATCAACAACGATTATCATAAAGAAATTCAATATTACGAGTGATAAAGAAGTTGACTTTACGGCTGATATTTTGCTTACAAGAAGACAGACTAATGAGGTCAAAGCTGATCCCAAACATTATCGTTATCTTCCGGCATCATCAACTTTCGATTTCATTCCGAAAGGCTCAAAAGATACATACCCTCTTAAATTCAGAATAATCAGGATCAAGATTGCTGAAGGTAAGTATGAAACCATTGTCACTAATCTCTGAGACAATGAGTTTTCTGCTGATGATATCAAGAAGATCTACAAAATGCGCTGGGGTATAGAAACTTCCTTCCGTGAGTTGAAGTACCATGTTGGTCTTATTGCTTTTCATTCAAAGAAAAAGGACTGCATAATACAGGAAATCTATGCAAGTCTGATCATGTATAACTTCTCTATGCTGATCACCGAAAATATCGTCATAGATGAGGATAAGCATAATGATTACCATTACAAAATCAATTATGCCGTTACTATACACATTTGCATTGCTTTCTTCCGCTGTAGTAACGTCAGTCCTTCTCATTTGGAAAAGTTGATAGCAAGAAATACGTGCCCTGTTAGGCCTGATCGTAACGCTGTCAGAAAAACTCGTTACCATTCTGCTATACCTTTCAATTACAGATTATCATAATTCTAACCTTGTGTCAATACTTTTTCAGGCAGTTCTTTGATCTGTCTTTTAGTCATGCACATTTTCGTGTACATAATTACAGGAGTATGTATAGCTTAATCTCGTACATACTCCTGTTTTTCACTTATTCGGTTAGCTTAATGGCATTACCGTCACGGAGCTTCTGGAGGTTGTTCAGACCGCAGGCGATGCCCTTGTTGCCGTTGGTGTTGAAAGCGTAGAAGTTGATGGACGCTCTGCCGTAGATACCGGAGTAAAGCTCGCTGGTATCGAGGATCGGCTGGCAGTCGGCATCGACCACACCGGGCTTGGTGGCGCTGTTGGCGTTGATGAAGTAGCAGCCTGCGTATGCCCGACGCTTGTCCGACTCTGGTACGAGTGTGGGCTTGCCCTTCGGCTTCTCGATGAGAGAGCCGAGCAGGGTGTTGAACTTTTTGGTGCCGAGCAGTTTGGTCATGGCAGTCACGCCCATGAGTTTCTTCTCATACGGATCGTAGCCTGCATCGGACACGACCGCTGCAACGGCATCGGTGTCGGTGTATCGGCGGTTACTGCGTCCTTCCACGACCTTGAAGCCGGGGTACTGCTTGACGCTGATCGCCTGTTCGAGTGCGTATGCCTTGATGTCGTTCACCCAGCCGATGAAGGTGTCCGCCCGGTCGAGGATCATGCTGATCTCGTCATCGGCAAGTGTATCCGGAACGGCAAAATCGTACTGTGCCATCTGCAGATTATATTCCGCCCGCTTGCGGCAGGTCGCCTTGATCTTGCAGAACTGACAGTGCTTGCCTGCCTTGTATTCACCTTCACCCTTTGCCGCAAGTTCAGCCACCGGAATGAGAACTTCATCTGCCCATGTGAGCAGGTCATTCTTTGAAATTTCCGCAATGCTGACATTGTCACGGCGTGGCTGGAAGATGATCATTCGAACTGTCTGGATGTCATACAGGCTCTCAAAGAGATTCAAAGCACCCAGCGCATACATCCGCATCTGGCTGTTGTTTTCGGCATCGACCAGAACACCGAGTCCGTACTTGAAATCCACCACGGTCATCATCCAGTCCGCCACGCAGATATAGTCCGCAGTGCCGAAACTCTCTGCCACCCAGCGTGTGAAGTCGAGTCGCTGTTCCACCAGAACAAGAGGATCGGGACAGCTTTCCTTCGCCGCCTGCACCTGCTCCATGATGAATTCACAATAGGCGGTGGCACATTCCTCCATCTCCTCATCGTAGAATTCCAGATCCGGAATAGGATCACACACCTTGTGACCGAGAGCCTTTTTGACCTTGTACTCACAGAGGGCGTGTGCGTCCGTACCTTGCTGAGTGTATGTGCTGCCGGTATCGCCGCCCACATTCTCCTTTGCGGAAGGCGGGCAGTTGATCCAGCGCTCACTGCTGGACGGAGATAAAAGTGCGTGTCCCGACATCACAATCCCTCCGCTTCTGCCAGCACCGCAGCGTAGTCAGCCTCGGCAATATCCGAGAGCTTCTCTGCGCCGTACTTGGCGATTAGTTCCTTGACCTCCTGCGTGTGTCCCGCACGGCTGATCTCCGACAGGCAGCTTCGAAGCTGAACGAAGGTAACGGTCTCTGTTTCCTGTTCAGGTGCAAGCTGTTCCTTCGGTGCTTCCGCTGCCTGCGGTTCGTCCGTTTCGGGATTGTAGATTTCCTCGAAGGTATTAATATATCCTTCAGTGGTCTGTGCCGTGAACTCCTGCAGCGCAGCAGTAAGGGCAGCAAGTGCGTTGATGATCTTCATCATGGGTTCCATTCTTCATTGCCTCCTTTGCCAGATTTGTCGCCAGTCTCTTTGCCACCACGCTGATTGCCAGCAGGGTGTCGATCAATTCTTTGGTGTTGCCGTTCATGGTTTCTCACCTCCTCAAAAGCAATAGGACACTTTTCCGGATTTTAGCAAAAGTCCTCCAGAATTTTTTTGAGATTTTTCAGAATCTGTCTTTTGCGGTAGCTGACCGTGGTCTGTTTCATGCCGACAGCCTGCGCAATCTCGGTTTCCGTTGCACCTTCGCTGAACATGGTGATGATTGTACGGTTCTCCTCAGACAGTTCTCCGATGTGCGCCCAGAGCACGTCCAGCAGCATGGCATTCTCCACGATCTCCGCAGCACTTGCTGTGTATGTCGCGGAATCCTGCTGACGATGAACACCGTCCTGCGTACTGCGGAAGCCGCCTGTAGCTTCCATTGCATCAAGCGAGATCGGTGTACCGGACTTGGCATGAGGGCAAGCAGAGCAGTTGCCGTCGCAGCGTACCAGCTTACCGTTCTCATTGCCGACAGCACACTTCTTGCTGCGCTGGAGTGCCTTCTCTTCCTTCCAGATCGGACGCATCAGTTCATGGTAGAGCTGCTCATCCTCGATCTCCACGAAGTAGACGGGTGTGTACTTGCCCTCAAGCATGATGGTGGTGATCTCGCTGGGATCGATGCCGACCTGTGCAGCATACTCCTTGTCCATTTCAATTAGAACTCTGTACTTTTTGTCATTGGTTGTCATAAAAAATTCCTCCATTTTCTCGAATGGAGGAACCTATTACCTGCAAATGGGCATGACAAACCAGACCGCATTCCAGATGGATTGCTCCATTCAGGATTGCAGCCGTCAGCTCAAATGACAGCCGGTGTATTCATTTGTGCCGCCGCAGACCGTTGAGCCGCCGTTGATCACTCGGCGCAGTATGCAGCAGCGGATAGTTTAAGGTCTTGTCCGGGACATGAGGTTCAATGTTAATAGGACAGTTTTTTGTGTTTTAGCAAATATCACCGAAAAAATTTCAGAGTGAATGATATTCGCCAAAAAAGAAAGCCGGAAGAATACTGTACAATCATACAGCATCCTTCCGGCTATCTCGCAGCTCTGAGGAAGACTTATAATATCTGTTTCTGTTCTTTTACCTTGTAATCCGGTTTTCCGGCATCGTCCTTCAGTTCTACCTGATAACGACGTTTCTTGGCTACAATGGTAATCGTCTTTGTTTCAGGGTTCCACTCAAAGAGCTTCTTCCCCTTCGGCGTGCGGACATCCACTTCCATAGGCAAACCTCCGGTTATAAAATTTATTGAAGTTGAACTGATAGGTGCAACTAAAGATAAAAAATAAATGGCATACGCTGCCAACGAAATTGAACCTATCGGTTCTACTCCAATTTCTATTGTACACCAAATTCTGTGATTTGTCAAGGGGATCAGCACTGGTTTTGAAACTTTTTTCAAAAAATCTCGAAAAAGTATTGCTTTTAGGTTCAAGATGTGTTATAATGGTGGTAAGAACTAACCAGAATACAAAAATGAGGTGATTTCAATGACATTAGGCGAGTTTATTCAATCAAGAAGAAAGGCTTTAGATCTTAGTCGGAATATGCTTGCCACCCGTGCAGGCATAAGCCACACAGAAGTTCACAGAATTGAAACAGGTGAGCGTATGCAGCCGTCCCTAAAGGTTCTATCGGCACTCGCACAGGCTTTAGAAGTACCACAGGAAGAGTTGATGAAGTATGCTGGATACATTCCATCTGACGATACTCCGGCTATTGATCGTGTCTTTCCCGGACTGAAAACTGAAAAGCAGAAGGAAACCGTAGGAAAAATAGTAGATGGACTTTCCAGAAATTCTGATCTCGCTGATGAGGATTTAGACGACCTATATAGACAGGTGGAGATGTTCATAGATTATGCAAGAAAGAAAAAGGATACCGAGTAAACCGAGATTTGATTATGTAACAAAGAAAGCATATTAGCTGCTTTTTGAACTGGGATACGATAAGTTCCCAATTACCGCAGAACAAGTCTTGGAAGACCTATCTGATTTTATTGTATGTCTCCCGTGGTCGAAGGCGCGTGAAGTACTGAATTCGGATGATCCGTTTCATCTTCATGAGACGAAGGCTGACGCACGATCTATCAAGCGTCGTGATTGCGATACATATTTTATAGTGTATGATGATTACTCAGGTTCAGTAGAAAGAACAAACTGGACTATTCTTCACGAAATCGGTCATATTCTGCTTGGGCATCTTGATGACTTTGGTGTAACCTCTCTTGATAGAGGCGGTTTGACGCCAAAAGCATACGGCGTTCTTGAGGTTGAGACAAATTGGTTCGTCGCAGAATTCTTGATGCCGACACCAGTTATCCAGAGTTTAGGCAGATTAAGCGCAGATAAAATCGCGCTGATATTTGGTGTCTCAGATGAAGCGTCATATAAAAAATATGAACGCGTTTATGAAAAGCCTTATGTACCAACAAAGTATGATGAAAAATTGGTTCGGAACTTTTATCGCTTTATAACAAAAGGTGTTTTCGATACCATTTATCATAGAATACACAGCTTTTTTGGCATATTCTGGACACATAGGGCTGACAATGTATGTTGCCGCTGTAATGCTTGTAAATCATATATCAGAGATCCACGAGCAAAATACTGTTTTCATTGCGGTAGCCTTATAAAATCTGAGCCCTATGTATTTCCTATGGGAAATAACATCTCCAATGATGATATAGTTATCACTCATCCCTTCATTCCGCATAGAGCTACATGGGAGGATAAGAACGGAGACAGAAGCCGTGTTGGTTTTTGCCCCAATTGCCTAAATCAGGAATTAGAAGAAGATGCGGACTATTGTTCCATTTGCGGAACCTCTGTTCATAATGAATGCACCGTAGAACATATTGACCTGCCGTTAGACTCTTCATTCTGCCCTTCCTGTGGCGCACCTGCTTCCATAGGAAATGTGTATAGCGGAATGGAAAATCGCCTTCACGCAATCGAAAGCTGGACATGTCCTCAATTTGAAGACTACCTTGAATACGAGCATTGGCAGTATATGAAAATGAAAATAGCCACAAGCGCAGCTTTTTATGGCTCTGCTGTTATTCCTGCACTTTTTTATACAAACGCCTTTCTCGATGATGATGACAACCTCATCATCATAACCGACACACAAAGTGCAGCAGATGAAATTATCAAGAACAGAGATAAACTTATGAGAATAATTGAACGCTACGGTTCAATAGAGCCGAGTATTGTATCTGTAAAACTGATAGAAACGACATAACGCTTCACCTTCGGAGGTGTTGTAAATGATATATTCAGATGGTGCCCCAATGGATGACAGTGGGCGTGTTCGTTACTGTCCACGCTGCCAGAATCAAGAACTTGATCCTGATTCCGAATACTGCCAGATCTGCGGCTTGACCTTATATAACACTTGCATTGGTGACTGGCAGCATGACATGCCTGAGCATAAAAACAAAAGCAATGCCCGCTTCTGTAGAATCTGCGGGCTTCCTACCATATACAATCAGCAAAACATCCTACAGTCCTATTCAGTAATACTGAAGCATGGGTTAACGCCAGCACCGCCACTTCAAGATCCCGATGATATTTATGATAGATACATCGAAATGTCTATTGTGACTGGCGACTCGTTGGTGACCGCAGAAGATATGCAGGAGTTTTCCGAAATCCTGAATGGAAATGAGGAAAAAGTGGTAGCTGTTGGTTCAGATATACCTTTTTAGGTTATAGCTGCCGAATCGGTTCTTTTCTATGGACCGGATGCTTTTGATAATTGAAATTGACTTTTTCTGCAAAGTGATGTAAAATATGTATATAAGCCATTATATAGGAGGATATAAAAATGCCTATTTTGAACAGATTTATTAAATCGGCTGAAAGCTTGATTACCACGCATGAAGAAACACGAGCTGGTTTTTTGAGCATTGCGCTTGAAAAAAATCGTGTCGGCGATCCATATGTCAAAAGTGCGCTTGCATTTAAAGCAATGGTGGCACATACTCACCATGCTGAAGAACTCCTTACAATTCCTGAAGTACGTCCATTCTTAATTACAGCAGCAGGTTTGTCAGAAAAGTCGCTCTCATATTTAAATGAGGACGATCAAACAATGGCTATTCAAGAATTAATTGATAAGTTCTTGAAGCCTGCAGGAGAGTACTATATCGATGAGGCTACTTTTAGATATCTCCTTATTAAAGGCGATGCTGTTGGCGGTACAATGCGAAATAAGATTGGTGCACTTGGTCAAGAACGCCTTATCCGTGCTATTTTTTCAAGCATGAGTGTTCGTGGACTTAGATGCGACAGACTGAACACAGATTCTAAACGGTGGGGAGTTGTAGATTTAGGAGCAGCAGGCGTCGAATCCAATATTAAAGCGCTTCATTGAAATAATGGAAATGGAGAGCGTGTTCTTGCCTTCAATGCCAAGATTCCAACTGTAAACAAAAACGTTGATATCTGTCTTTTTGCTTGTAATATGAACGAGTATGCACATGGTAAAATAGTAAGTCGAAATGATCGTGCTATAATGTTTGGTGAGTTAAAAGGTGGTATTGATCCTGCTGGCGCAGATGAGCATTGGAAAACTGGTAATTCTGCGCTTAATAGAATTCGTACAAGTTTTGCATCAGCTGGTTATCCTGAAATGATGACTTCGTTTGTTGGTGCTGCAATTGAACGTGCAATGGCTGAAGAGATATTCGAGCAATTAAGCAGCGGCGTTCTTACAAATGCAATCTCACAAATAACAATCAATTAATTGAATACTGCAATTGGTTGATTTCACTTTAAGGAGCTATTGATAATGAAACAATTGAGTTTACTTGAAGCATTCGACATTATTGACATAAATGTTACTAATGACATTGCTGATAAGACCAATTACATTGTTGAGTCTTTTTCAGCCGGAGGATTATGTGTTGAAGATGCAAGACAAGAACTTGAAGCAAAGTATACGCCAATTCTTGAGGTCACTAATAAATTTGACAGAAGAAGCGTAAGCTATCAGTTGAGCAAAAAAGACGTTCTCCATAGTTGGCTAAAATATAAAGAAGGTTTCTCTGCAGACCTTGTAAATATATTACTGGATGATATGGGCGCAGTTCCCGGAGACACAGTAATGGATCCGTTTATGGGCTCCGGAACTACAGCACTTGTATGCCAGATGCGTGGAATTAATAGCATCGGGTACGATATTATGCCAATTTCAGGGGTTTCAATTAATGCTAAAGCAAATGTTATGAAGTATAATATAAGTGAGATACAGTGCCTTCTTCAGGAATTCAAAGCTTTAGAAATGCCTGCCAACTATTCAAAGAAGACGCCATACATTACTATCACCAATACTGCATACCCCGAATTCAACGAGCATTTTATTCAATTCGCTTCAGAATGGATTACTTCAAGCGAATACTCTGACGCAGCAAAGAATCTTTTCACCTTGTGCATGATCAATTCATTAGAAAGATGTAGCTACACTTCCAAAAGTGGTCAATACTTGAGTTGGGATTCAAGATCTCAAAAGGTAATTGAAGCTAATATAGAGCGAGCCAAAAACGGGAAGAAGCTTCTTCCTCAACATCAGTGTCGGGAAATCGTCGAAAGTATAAAAGATGCTGTTATTGATGAACTTCATCATGTTCTCTTAGACATAGAAACCATTCAATCTAACAGCAATCCCGAATCAAGTGCAACGATAGATTATACTCAAAACAGTGTCTTATTTGAATTGCCTCAGTTGGCTGATAACATTCTTAAGGGAGTTATTACATCACCACCATATTGCAATAGATACGATTATACAAGAACATATGCACTGGAACTTGTTTATCTTGGTATTGGAGAAGAAACCATAAAGAAAATGAGGCAGGATTTGTTATCTTGTACTGTAGAAAGCAAGCCCAAAATAGAAGCACTAAAAGAACACTATGCTTCGATTGGTGCGTCTGAAAGATTTAATTCTATATATTCAATAATAAAATCGAATGCGGCTTTTCAAGAGATTATGGAGGCCATGAGGGCGCGTAAAGAAAATGGGGACTTAAATAATAATGGCGTAATTCGCATGGTTGAAGGTTATTTTACCGAGCTTGCCTTTATTTATGCAGAGCTTTACCGCATTTGTAAAAAAGGTGCAATGGTTGCTTTTGTTAACGATAATGTGCGCTATGGCGGTGAAGTTATTCCTGTAGATTATCTCTCAACCAGTTTTGCTGAACAATTTGGTTTTACTCCAGTAAAGGTGTATTGCCTTAAGCAACAGAAAGGTAATAGTAGTCAACAAATGAAAAAGTACGGAAGAGTTGCACTTAGAAAAAGTGTTACCATTTGGCGAAAAGACTAAAGCTTATCGAAACCGGATTTCTTTCTGAGGTTGTATGACAATTCAAAGATTATATGGTAGGAGCAAATAAATGGCAGAGAAAACAATCATCGATCGAGACACTTATCGTGCAATTAAGAAAATGAGCCGTGAAGAGCTACAAGCCTTCCTGATGCGCTACGCAAACGGACTGTTGGAAAACGACGGCAAATCCATCGACCTGCGGGAGGTGGAGAAAGACCTCCGGCAGATCAAAGGAATCGGCGAGAAGAGAATTGAAGAAATCATGGCTGTTATCGAAAAGCATCTGGGTGTTTAATAAAAACATGAAATGGAGGTCTATTTATGACAACTAAATATATTATTACGGTCAAAAAAAACAATTTAATGGCATCAAACGAGAAGGCATTAAAGCATTACATAATGGCATGTGGAAAAATTGAATTAGAAGGTAATTATATTAAATATAGCAACATTGAATGCAATTTCGATATTACGACATTTATAAACAATGAAACAGATATTATTGTGTATCAAATCATTATTTATAACAACTCCATTGAGCCCGATATTAATTCTGATATTACCAAAACATACGCATCACTGCAAAGAATCCTTGAAAAAATTCTGTACGATGTATCCGTTAATTTTGAGGTGGTTTGGGACGAATTATCATATTACTGCGCTCAGATTTCTTATCCATCAATCTATAAAATTGAAAACACAATGAGAATGCTGATCACTAAGTTTATGTTAGTAAATGTGGGAGCTAATTGGTCTGAGAAAGAAGTTCCTTCGTCTATAAAAAAATCTCCAAGTTCTAATCGAGAAAGCAATAAGCTTCATCTAAAACAAAGCATCGTATATAAACTTGATTTCATAGAGTTATCAGATATTTTATTTAAGGCTTTTCCTCTAAAAGAAAGATTAAGTGATTTACAGCAGGTTAAAGATAATATAACATGGGATAATGTTTCTCCATTTGTGCCAATGTCGAATTGGGAAAGGTTTTTTAAGGATATTGTTAATATTGAATCAGAACAATTGAAAAAAATATGGGAAGAACTGTATCAATATCGATGCAGTATTGCTCATAATAAAAGAATAACATTAGATGATTTTCATGTAATCGAATCAAAAATTAGTAAAATCGCTCCAGCCCTAAACGCTGCAATTAATGCACTAAATGATATTGCCGTTCCGAAAGATGATACTGAAAAAATAGCTGAAACTGTCGTATCGATGAATGATGAATTGCTCAAACGTTTCCTGTCAATCTATGAAATGTTTCGGACATCAACAAATGAGGAAAACTATCGTCAAATGGGGTATTATAAAGTAGTAGAATTATACCATTCAAAAGGTGAGATTTCTGAAGATGAAAAAAATAGATTATTGGAAATTGGTCGAATGCGAAATGATATAGTACACTGTGTAAATGAATATAACAAAAAAGATATTGAAGAAGCCATAATTTTTCTTAATGACGTTACAGCAAGAATTTGGTAAAGACTGGTTTAAAAGCCGACATACACTTTCGATGTCGTCCACTATATGATGTGGTTTGACTTATTCACCCGTGAGTAGAGCGATTATTGACATAATCCCCAGAATATAAAATCCAGAAAAAACAACCAATCTACGCACCCACGGAAACCACTATCGCCTACTCCGCCTTGACAGTTATCAATTCTTACGTCTTGGCGCACGTTGAGTGCGTGGTTTTGATGTCAAGGAATAAAGCGTAAAATCCTCGAATTATCGGCATTTATTGCCTGTTGTACTAAATAACATTATCAGCACTAACCACTCAGTTGGTTGCAAAATAGTGCCAGCGTTGGGAAAGGTTGTCAGCTTTTCAAGATTTACATAATGAGAATTTAAGGAGTGATACAATACATGACCAATCTATTTGGTATCAACACAAGTGATCATATCGAAACCCCAAAGCTTGATGTTGAAGTTTTTCGCACAAAACGTATTTCAGAGGAACAAGATGCTGAAATTGAAAGTGTATTAGAGAACGAAGAAAAACTTGAAAAACAAAGCAGCCTGCCGTTTCCTTTATCACTCATCAAAATACTCTGTCAAATCGGCTGGATGATACTATTCATAGGCATCATAAAAGCTTTGGGAAGTGGAACATCGCTTTCGCAAGGCTTTCATAATGCGCCCGAAATCTATTTAGCACTTCCAATATGCTTTGCTTTTTGGTTAATCCTACAAATGATTTCCATGAGGCAAAGAAAGAAGACAATAGAATCATCTGCGTTTCAAAAGCATAACGAGAATGCAAATCAACTTTTACAAAAGATTAAAGATATACTTGGAATTCCTGCCGATGCACAAAGTATAGATATACTCGCCGAAAGATATACAATAAAAGATGGCAATGTAAAGCATAAGGATATGGGAATGACTGGATATGACAATCTCAGCATTTTCATTTATACAGAAAATAATTATTTATATCTTGCTGATGTAAGCACCGTATGGGAAATCCCATTATCTTCGCTTCGTTCCATCCAACTAATTAATAAACGAGCAAGTTTTCCGGATTGGACAAAACAAGAGCCTTATGATTCTAAGACATATAAGCCGTATAAGATCACTACCAATCAATTCGGACATTATTTCGCTCGATACTATCGTATAGAAATTAGCGATATAAAAGGTGAATTTTATTTGCTTATCCCTGAGTATGATGGAGAAATCTTTATGAAATTGACTAGAATGTATCCAGATACAGAATAAACAAATCCCCTCACCACCGATTCACCAATGATGAGGTGCAATTCTTTATCTATTCACATTTCAACACAAATCGTCACTCCCGACTTAAACCGAATTTCCAAGTATTCGCTGTGCATGGTAACTTTTTCAAGCAATTTTCTTACTAAAGCCTCATCAAATTCCGTAATCTTACTCGATTGAGAACGGATGAACTTTTGGAGTTCGTGTGTTCTTTCTTAAAATGGGTATAAAAATACCGCCTGTGGAGTGAACCATGGGCAAGTTGTTAGCAGCATAAAATACACCGCACAATTTCTGTGCGGTGCAGTCTGTAGAATAAGTCGTTATTTCATGCAGACTGCCAAAGGCAGCCCATACAAATTGGCTATATTCCGTAATTCTGTATATAAACGGATATTATCCGCCCACAAATTCGGAACAAAATTCACATTTTTTTGACAATCTCAGGGTATCGCATTCAGACGATACCCTGTATTTTTATCTCAAAAACGGCAGAACAGCAACGCCGACTACCATCAATCCTGCAAGCAAAAGAACAATTATTCTCAGTATAACAGGCTTTTTTGACTTTTTGATTTCATTTTTCATATCATATTCTCCTTGAATTAATGTCGCTTTTTTGTGCGTTTGCGGCGGTCAGGCGTGTAATCGCCGAATATATCTGTCTTTTTGCGGTTTCCATAAGCCGATTTTCTGCGGTCGGGCTTATTGCCCTTTTTGTCAAATCCACGGGACTTATCTCTGAATGATTTATCTCTGCCCGATGACTTTTCTTTTGAGCCGCCCTTATACAGCTTTACTTCAACCTTGTGACCGTTTATCTTCATCGAATTGGTGCTGTCGAGGATATAATCCATTTCAGCTTCGGGAACTTCAACAGTTGTGTGATTGTCGAATATGTCGATTTTACCAAAATCCTGTCCCGACATTCCTGTTGCGTCAACAAGTGCGCCGAGGATAAAATTAGGAGCAATTCTCTTGCTTCTGCCAATGCTCAGGTCAATCTTTACTGTATCTGCACCCTTTCTGCCGCCTTTTTTCAGGGGCTTAGGCATATCAAACTCAGGAAGGCTTTCGATCTCCTTTGCAAGTCGGCTGCCGATAAGTCTTGCAGCAGCTTCACGATAGTCAATTCCTCGTGCAGCAAGGCGCTCTAATATATCTGTCACTTCCTCCGATGCCTTTGGCATAGCCTCGATTTCGAGGATCATAGCCTCTGTTTTTGCAGAGATTATATCCTCCTTATCAGGGAGAGGAAGCTCCTTGATTTCAGCCTTTGTATAACGTGCAATATCTTTCAGGTCATACTGCTGGCGGCGGCTTGTTATAAGAGTATAAGCCGCACCCTTTTGTCCGGCTCTGCCTGTTCTGCCGATACGGTGGATGTAATACTCGTTATCCTGAGGTAAATCATAGTTGAAAACAGCGTCAATTCCGCTTACATCAATACCTCTTGCGGCTACGTCCGTAGCAACAAGAACGGCTGTAGTCTTTGATTTAAAGCTGTTCATAACCTGTGTACGCTGAGCCTGCTTCATATCGCCGTGAAGTCCTGCGGCACGGATTCCGCTTTTTGCAAGCTCCTCAGTCAGTTCATCAACCATTTTCTTTGTGTTGCAGAATACCATTGCAGACTCTGGAGAATATGCCGCAAGCAAAAGCTTTAAGGCGTCGGTTTTTCTGCCCATTGCAGTCATAAACCAGTATTGGTCAATAAGCTCAACTGTTTTCTGTGCTGATTTTATCTTGACCTGCACAGGCTCATGCTGATATTTTTCCGTAATTGCAAGAATTTCGGGAGGCATTGTTGCAGAGAAAAGCACAGTCTGTCTTTCCTCTGGAACATCTGCGAGTATAGCTTCAATATCTTCACGGAAGCCCATATTCAGCATTTCATCTGCCTCATCGAGAATAACTGTGCGGAGATTTTCAAGCTTGAGTGTACGTCTGCGGATATGATCCATAACACGGCCAGGCGTACCGATAACGATATTTGCACCGCGTTTCAGCTCCATGATCTGGCGTTCCATACTTGCGCCGCCGTATACCGCACAAGCTTTTACATTGCGCTTATACTTTGCAAATTTGCGGATTTCCTCGCAAGCCTGCATTGCAAGCTCACGGGTAGGGCAGAGGATAAGCACAGCCACAGTTCTTTTATCGGAGTCGGTAATTGACTCAACGGCAGGTATACCGAATGCGGCAGTTTTTCCTGTTCCTGTGTTTGAGCGTCCGATAACGTCAATTCCCTGCACGAGAAGCGGTATACTTTCCTCTTGTATCTGCGTCATTTCGGAGAAGCCAAGCTCCTCCACAGCTCTCAGTATGTCCTGAGATAAATTAAGTTCATTGAATTTCATATTATCCCTTTCTTTTTTCGATATTTCCCTATTATATATCATATCACTTTTTCGAAGAAAGGTCAATTGATATTGTACCATAAAATTTTCGGCAATATATCGCAGAGTTTGTGCGAAAAATACCTAAGGCAACACCTCACAAGCTCTGTGCGGTATTGCCTTAATGTTATTTATCGTGGAAAGTTGTATCGTCAATCACCCTTACATCAACCACATCATCAAGGGGAATTGCAGTATCATCAACAAATTTCAGTTTCCCCTCACCAAAATCGAGAAAGCGGAGATTTCCTGTGTATACTCTGTAAGCACCGCCTGATTTGTTGACATCGGGAACGAAATATGTCACGGCGATAAGCGGCTTATCAAGCTCAGAAATCCGCTGTATAGCGGCATCAAGGCTGTTCAGTTCATCTTCGGTCAGTTCTGGGCGGCAGTCTGTCAGCCTTGCCGCTTCGTCAATTTCATCGTCAAATCCTGTCAGAGCCGCAAATGGTGAAAACTGCGCCGCCCTTTCGTAGCTGCTCATATGGGGATGTTTATCCGACCTGTGATGCGGCAGGTCGATTATATCCTTGTATTGCTCGCTCATGCCTTATGCCCTCCCACCTGTCCGTTACGCTCAATGGAGGTTGCCCCCTCCTCAAAATTCAAGCCTTTGAGTATGGCGTTTTTGCCATACTTTTTCTTTATGCCGAGCATTGCCTGCTGTATCGCCTTTTCACGCTGTTTTTCCTGCTCCTGCTTCTCCTGCTCTGCCTTTACATTCTCCCAGTCGGAAAATAAATCAAGCTGCACAAAATCATCTTTTTTAATATCACGCTCATACATAACATGATTTGCCACAACGTACATTCGCCGAACAAGCAGCCGCCTGTCCACAATCTCATTATACAGTTCAGCCATTGCGGAAACAATTTTTTTCGTGGAGGATGTGTACTCTCCTAAATTTTTTGAGCCGTGTGCCTGCTTGGGGAGCTTTCTGCCATAGTGATCATATTCCATTACTCCCTCGTAATTTTCGGGAATTTCCGTGTGGTCGTACCCCACAGTCAGCACAATCTGGTCAGCGGCAAGCCCCTTATCAACAAGATCAAGAACAAGCAGCTCCGACATTTCACGGACTATGATATTCCCCTCATCGAAAGTATATGGACGGGACAGCACCTGCCCCTGACTTATACTGTGAGCCTTAGGCTTATATGACTTTATATCGGCTATGGTACACGGTTCCCAGCCCCATGCATGGTCTATGAGAAGCTCCGCGTTAACTCCGAAAAGCCTGTACAGCCTGTCCTCGTTGTATACGGAACACTCCGCAACATCGCCCATTGTATACATATGTGCATTTTCAAGACGGCGGGAAATCCCCCTGCCGATACGCCAGAAATCGGTGAGAGGACGATGCTCCCACAGCTGTCTGCGGTAGCTCATTTCATCAAGCTCCGCAATGCGCACACCGTCCTTATCCGCAGGCATTTTCTTAGCCACGATATCCATAGCAATTTTTGCAAGATAAAGATTTGTGCCGATACCTGCCGTTGCTGTAATTCCCGTTTCGCGGAGAACATCACGTATCATAGTAACCGCAAGCTCATGGGCGGTGCATTTATAAGTTTCAAGATATGATGTTACATCAATGAAAACCTCATCAATGGAATATACGTGAATATCCTCAGGGGCGATATATCGCAGGTATATCTCGTAAATCCGCGTACTTACCTCCATATATTTCGCCATATGGGGCGGAGTAATTATGAAGTCGGCTTCAAGGGAGTTATCCGCTTCAAGACGGGAATAAATATTTGACTTTCCGCTGAATGTTCTGCGCGGTGCAAAACGTCTGCGCCTTTCATTAATCCCTTTTACTGCCTGCACAACTTCAAATAAACGCGGTCTGCCCGAAACTCCCATTGATTTCAGCGAGGGAGTTACGGCGAGGCATATTGTTTTTTCCGTTTTGGAGCTGTCAGCTACCACAAGATTTGTATCAAGAGGATCAAGTCCGCGTTCAACGCACTCAACTGACGCGTAAAAGCTTTTCAGGTCAATACATATGCACTTCATCAAATCCCTCCTTCAATTTGTTAATTTTATACCGATCACTGAAATGTTATACCAATCCCTAAAATGTTAATATACAAAGATGATATCCAACGGCATACACCATCTATGCCTTAGATTTGTCTGCTGTTTTTTCAGGGATTGGTATTATATTAACACAAAAAAGAAACAATGTCAAGAAAATGTGATTGGTAAAAAGGGTACTCCGCATTACGCAGAGTACCCTTAATATTTTATCTTAGTCCAAAGGTGCTTCTCACTTTTTCAACTACGAGCTGACGCATTATAATAACATCAAATACATCTGTTCTGCCGTCCTTGTTAACATCGCAGGAGAAATCGAAAACTGCAATTCCCATTGCCGTTTCTGCGCAGCATACCATATCCGCAATTGTAACTCTGCCGTCATGGTTAAGATCGCCCTTTTGATATTCAGGAATTGGAGCTGTAGTTGTTATGGGCTTTGTGGTAGTTGTTGCGGGTTTAGTCGTTGTGGTTGTTGGCTTCTTTGTGGTAGTTGTTGCAGGTTTAGTTGTCGTAGTTGTCGGCTTCTTTGTTGTAGTCGTTTCGGATTTGGTTGTTGTAGTTGTCGGCTTCTTTGTTGTAGTCGTTTCGGATTTGGTTGTTGTAGTTGTCGGCTTCTTTGTTGTAGTCGTTTCGGATTTGGTTGTCGTAGTTGTCGGCTTCTTTGTTGTAGTCGTTTCGGATTTGGTTGTCGTAGTTGTCGGCTCCTTTGTTGTAGTTGTTTCGGGTTTGGTTGTCGTAGTTGTTGGCTTCTTTGTTGTAGTCGTTGTGGGAGCAGCTGTTGTTGTAGTTATATTCTCTGTTGTGGTGGTAATTTCTGTTGTTGTCGTTGTTGTTTCAGTTTCCTGTGGAGCAGTTGTAGTTACAGAAACACTTGGAATGGGATCGCCGTAATTCCATTCAACAAGCTCCGGATATTCGAGATGTGAAAGGTTATAATCGTTGAAAGGTGTATGCTTTACATTGAAATCATCAGAGCCTTTCAGGAAATAATCATATATGATCTCAAGACCGTAATCACCGTCATAATCGTCCCACGTAACATCAACAGCATACCAGTAGCCATCGTCCATACGCACATAATTCCACATATGAGCAGTAAGATCTTCTTCATCGAAGTTTCCGAAAACGCATACAGCAGGGACGCCTATTTCATCGGCTAACAACTTGAAGCCCTTGGCATATCCCTCACAAACTGCACCGGGTACAATAAAAGTACTCAATACAGAACCGGAAAATCTGCCGCCTGTGTCGTAGTCTGTAAAATAACATATACTGTCGTGTATGCTTTTAAGCTTTTCAACGGTTGTTTCTCCCTCAATAACATAAGAATCAACAACTTCCTCCAGCTTTTCCTTATACTCCATAATCTCATCAAAGGATTCAAAGCTTTCGTAAGCCGCAGGATTAAATGTAAGCTCCTCTATGTAGAAGGTGTATTTTCCCGTCCACCAATCCTTTGTATATTTCATATTGCCGGCAGAAACTGATGTTAAATTCTGATCCAGCCAGAAATTCCACGGAGTATCGAAAGACGCTGCTTCCATACCGCTTGCACAGTTTGTAAATACAGCATTATAGAAATCCTTATTCTCATCAGACTCAATATCTTTTGTGGTGAATGATACTGTTTCGGGAAGCTTGACCGTTATTTCATCAAGTGAAGGATTTACAAGCTCTGCAAATGCGTCATATACAGCTCTGTTGTTGGCGTCAAGTTTTGAGCCGAGAAGATAGTCTTCAATTTCATCATCAGCAAGGATTTTTGGCATTGATGTCATTTCAAGCTCCATTGACTTCATTGTGCCGAAATCAAGCGTAATATCTGACATCTCAGCATAGCCTGTTTCATAAGCAAAGCCGGAAAAAGGCACTATTCCTGTGGCTAACGACAACGCTGTCGTTAAAGCAGCTATACCCTTTAGTGTTTTTTTCATATTCAAGACCTCCATTTCAAAAATATTCAGGTGAACTCTTTCCTTTATTATAAACAGCAAATCTTAAAAGAATCTTAAATTATTCTAAGAATACAAAAAATAATAAAATGTATATAATTTTTTATTTAATGTGTTTAATACAATTATACGACAAAAAAAAGCCGTTGTCAACCTTATATTCCCGTTGTAACGCAAAAAAGCGGTAAACTTTTTGTTAACGAGTATTTTAAATTAATTTCTCTGATAAGTTTTTAAAATTATTTCCATAAAATCGGCGTTTTGTCCGTCATCGGCGCACACGTTTTTCTGATACACGGACAAATTCGGCTGAAAATACTAAAAAAAAAGCGAAATAAACAGAATTATTCGTAATCTTGTCACTTGAAATTATTTTTCTCCTATGGTATACTTTAATAGGGCAATTACAATGACGTTATTGTCGCGATAAATATGGAAAGGTGTGTTCCGAGATGATTTTATCAGAAATGAATAAGGAACAGCTCCTCAGTTTTAAAAACGAAACTGAGCAGCTTTATAACGATTTTAAGGCAAAGGGACTCTGTCTTAATATGTCAAGAGGTAATCCCTGTAAAGAACAGCTTGAGCTTTCAGTTGATATGCTCAAAACCTTCGACGATAATAATTTCATGACCGAAGATGGTACAGATGTTAGAAATTACGGTGTTCTTGACGGTATTCCCGAAGCTAAAAAGCTCTTTTCTGATATGCTTGGTGTGGCTATGGATGAGGTTATTGTATTCGGTAACTCCAGTCTTAACGCTATGTACTGGTCAATCCAGACAGCCTTTAACAAGGGTATCCTCGGCTCAACCCCTTGGAATAAGCTTGACAAGGTGAAGTTCCTCTGCCCTGTTCCCGGATATGACAGACACTTCAAGGTAACTGAATTTTTCGGAATTGAAATGATAAATGTACCTATGACTCCCACAGGCCCTGATATGGATATGGTTGAAAAGCTTGTGGCTGAAGATGAGTCAATCAAGGGTATCTGGTGTGTTCCACAGTATTCAAATCCCGACGGCATCTGCTACAGCGACGAAACTGTAAAGCGTTTTGCAAATCTCAAAACTGCTGCTAAGGATTTCCGCATTTTCTGGGATAACGCATACTGCATCCACCACCTTGCAGATAACCCCGCATATATTCTCAATATCCTTGATGAAGCTAAAAAGGCAGGAAATGAAAATATCGTTTACATTTTCGGTTCAACTTCAAAGGTAACTTTCCCCGGTGCAGGCGTCGCTGCCATGGGCGCAAGCAAGGAGAATATTGACGAGCTGAAAAAATACCTCGGTATTTCAATTATCGGTCACGATAAGATGAACCAGCTCCGCCACGTTAAATTCTTCGGCACATATGAAAATATGATTGAGCATATGAAGAAACACGCAGCAATCATTGCTCCCAAGTTCAGACTTGTATGCGATACACTCAAAAAGGAAATCGCACCTCTTGGCATTGGTCAATGGACAGAGCCGCAGGGCGGATATTTCGTATCCTTCAATGCTCTCAATGGCTGTGCAAAGAGAATAGTAAAGCTTTGCGCTGAGGCTGGAGTTACTCTTACAGGCGCAGGTGCTACATTCCCTTACGGTGTTGACGAAAACGATAAAAACATCAGAATTGCCCCCACATATCCCTCTATGGATGATCTGGAGAAGGCATTGGAGCTGTTCGTTATCAGCGTTAAGCTTGCAAGCGCAGAGAAGCTCCTCAGCGAAATGGAATAATATATATAATAGTGCCTCGCACATCCGCAAACTAAAGTTTGCGGATGTGCGGATCGGCAAATAGCAAACGCCAAAAGATTTTGTCGTTTGCTATAATATTAAAGGGTATCGTGAAAATCACGATACCCTTTTTGTTTGAAATTGAAACAGGATTTGTCTACTGCTGTTTCAGGGATTGGTATTATACCAATCCCTCAGTCTGTCGAAAAAGTCAAGCGAAAGCTTGGCTTTTTTGCATAAATGTGGTATAATATAATAAAAGGGAGAGTGAAGGAAATGCTAGCAACAAAAGCAGAAG
>JAGAMB010000043.1 GCA_017624895.1 Ruminococcus sp.
TGATCCTTTTGGAAATTATTGGTGCTTTGATTACAACAATGGAAACGGTGAGCCTGTTATAGTTTACTATGACCACGAATCAGCATTCGAATATGAAGATTATGAACCGCAATTTGTATGCAGTTCTTTCCGTGAGTTATTGGACAATATAACAGAATCGCAGGAGGAATAAAAAAAGGATTGGATAAAGGGGGTTTAAAATATGGACTTTATATCTGAAATTTATGAAAAGAACAAGAAATATAAATATATAAAAGAAATCCACTTTTCCAGAACTCTTGACAGCGAGGACGGCTTGCTTTATGATATGGAATTGATATTATCGGATTTTCCCTGTGAAAGTAGTGACACCTTTACAATTAATTTTAAAGGCTTACACGATATTGACATATTTGACCTTAATAATTGTTTAGCATTTGCAATTACAATAGAAGATGTATCATCTCATCAGCTTGAGGGCATAAGGTATAAGGTAACAGATGCTGAAAATGAATTGTTTTCCTTTTTCTGTAATTTCATAACTATAACCAAGTAATCATTTTACGCAGGCTCGTATTAATTATAAAGGGCGTAGAACTGTAAAATAAAATTTAATTGTGATAAAAAGACGGCAGATTTCCGATTAACGTGAATCTGCCGTCTTTGATTATTGAATGTTTACAGATTTATCGTGTTTGATTTTCTGCGATACTACTTTTATTATTTCATTTCTGTTTTTTATGAGGTGAAATGTAACTTTTCCGATTGAAGTATACAAAGTAATTCCTTTTATTCCGCCCTCTGAAACAGAAAAAATGTTTTCATAAGGAAGAATTGTAGTGCGTTCTTTATCTCCTGTGGCAATTATATGCTCGTCGGTAATTTTTAATTTGTTTTTTCTCACATTACTAAGATATTTCCAGATAATAATTGACATAATAAACGTTATTGAAAAACCTATCAAAAATGTGACAAACATTGCTATTTTCCAATCATTGTACTGTGATAATAGTTCGGCTTTTTCTGCTGCATAAAATTCAGAGTCAATATCAAAATAATATTCCACATCTTTGAAATATCTATCGTTTATTTCTTTTCTGAACATTTCTCTGTCAATAAATCCGACTAACACACCGCAGAGAATTGTAATTATCAAACATATGAAAATAATAATGATTAATGTTCGCCCTAATTCGTCTTTTGAATATGATATTGATTTAATTGAATACCTGTACGTATTTAAAGTTGTTTCGTAATGTTCTTTTACTTGTTTTTTCTTATCGAGGTTAGTACATACCTTTATGTACACTCCAAAAACTCCAAAAATCAAAATAGTAAAAAATAATAATTGCAACTACAAACACCCCTTTACACATGCATACTATTAATCATAAACAGGTATCATGTAAGTTTTAGTACTTATTTGTACTATAACAACCATTATACCACTAAAATATGTTAAAGTCAATAGTACCGATGAGTACTATTGAGAAATCGGCATACTGAATAAAAAAGGGGAGCATATTTTGTGTATTTTCAAAGGTTAAGGGATTTGCGTGAGGATATGGATATGAATCAGACAGAAATCGCAAAACTTCTTCACACAAGTCAAACGGTATATTCACGATACGAAAGAGGCTTTCAGACAATTCCAATTGAGCATTTGCTGATACTTGCTGACTTTTACAAGGTATCAACAGATTATATACTTGGCAGGACGAATAAAAAAGAAATGAACAAATAGATATGGTTAAGATTTCGGGCGGATAATATCCGCCCCTACGCAAAATCACGGTATATCGGCAAATCTACACATTCGACACGGACTGCCAAAGGCAGCCATTACAAGTTATATCAGCATATAAAAGCTAACAGCTAAAGGCTAAAATCTAAAAGCTAACGGCTTTTAATATAAAAAGACGGCAGATTTCCGAGTGTGAAATCTGCCGTCTTTATTAATTACGCATTACGCATTATATTTTAGCCCATAACTACTTCAACAGTATGCTCACCATTCTCAAATGCAGGGATAACATTGCCGTCAACAGCCTGTCCGTCAACAGTCATTGATACAACGCCCTTGCAAACGTGGTTAGGATTCTTAACTGTGATGTTATAAGTTGCACCGCGGAACTTTCTTGTAGCTGTGAAGCCGTCCCACTCGTGAGGAATGGAAGGATCAACCTTAAGACCGTCCCAATCAGCAGCAATACCAAGGATATACTGGGAAATTGCAACCATATTCCAAGCAGCAGTACCTGTCAGCCATGAGTTCTTACCTTCACCGAAGCGGCTTGCATCCTTACCTGCAACCATCTGACCATATACATATGGCTCAGTCTTGTGGAGGTCGGAAATCTCCTCGTTGAATGCAGGAGCAATCTTGCTGTAGTATTCAAATGCCTTGTCACCTCTGCCGGCATAAGCCTCAGCACAGATGATCCATGCATTGTTGTGTGTGAAGATACCTGCATTTTCCTTGTATCCGCCGGGATATGTGGAAATCTCACCGTACTGGATATAATACTTTGTGAATGCAGGGTTATTGAGAACAAGACCATACTTTGTATTGAGATACTTGTCGATAGAGTCGAGAGTTTTAATATCAGCTCCAACGTCCTTACCGATTTCAGACATAACTGCGAAGCCCTGTGGCTCGATGAAGATCTTACCTTCCTCGCACTCCTTTGAACCCATCTTAGCGCCTGTGGAGTCATAAGCACGGAGGAACCAATCGCCGTCAAATGCGGATTCCATAACGTTCTTCTTCATCTTGTCGATCTCAGCCTGAGCAGCAGCAGCCTCATCGTCCTTGCCGAGGTGCTTGAGAATAGCAACATAGTTAGGACCTGCATATGTGAACAGAGTAGCAACCATTACAGACTCAGCAATTTTGGAGTAGCCGCCCTCAGCAGCAAACTTGGGATTTGTATAAGTCTGGAAGCTCTCACCGGGAGTATCAGAATAGCAGGAGAGGTTGATACAGTCGTTCCAGTCAGCTCTCATAGCGAGTGGCAGACCGTGAGGACCGAGGTTGTTTACAATCTTGTAGAATGAAACCTTGAGGTGGTCAAGCATAGGCTGAGCCTTAGACATATCATTGTCATAGGGAACCATCTCATCGAGGAGTGACCAGTCGCCTGTTTCTCTGATATAAGCTGAAACAGAGAGGATCATCCACAGCGGATCATCGGAGAAATCGCCGCCGATATCGGAGTTGCCCTTCTTTGTAAGGGGCTGATACTGGTGGTAGCATCCGCCGTCTTCAAGCTGAGTTGAAGCGATGTCGATAATACGCTCTCTTGCACGGTCGGGAATCTGGTGAACAAAGCCGAGGATATCCTGGTTGGAGTCACGGAAGCCCATACCTCTGCCGATACCGCTTTCAAAGTAAGAAGCGGAACGTGAGAGGTTGAAAGTAACCATACACTGATACTGATTCCAGATATTAACCATACGGTTAACCTTTTCATCAGAAGTGTTAACATTAAGGATACCGAGAAGCTCGTCCCATGCAGCTTTAAGCTCAGCAAGACCTGCAGCAACCTTTTCAGGTGTGTTGTACTGGTCGATCATAGCAAGAGCCTTTTCCTTGTTGATAGTTACGCCGTCAGCCTCGAACTTCTTGTCAACAGGCATTTCAACATAACCGAGGATAAAGATGAGAGTCTTTGACTCGCCGGGAGCGAGAGTGATCTTCTTGAAATGTGACGCAACAGGTGACCAGCCGTCAGCGAAGGAGTTGTTAGCAGCATTTGCCATAACTGCCTGAGGATCGTTGAAGCCATTGTAAAGACCGATAAAGGAATCTCTGTCGGTATCGTAGCCGTCGATCTCATCATTTACTGTATAGAAAGCAAAGTGGTCGCGTCTGTCTCTGTATTCTGTCTTGTGGTAGATAGTAGAGCCGACAACCTCAACGCGTCCTGTAGAGAAGTTTCTCTGGAAGTTTGTGCAGTCGTCCTGAGCGTCCCACAGACACCATTCAGCGAAAGAGAAAAGTGAGAAGGACTTAGCTTCTGTACCCTCGTTAGTGAGGACAACCTGCTGAACCTCTCCGTCATAATTCTGGGGAACGAAGAAAGTAACCTGAGCCTTCAGGTCATTCTTCTTACCTGTGATGATTGTGTAGCCCATACCGTGACGGCACTCATAGGAGTCAAGCTCTGTCTTTACAGGTGACCAGCCGGGGTTCCATACTGTACCGTTATCGTTGATATAGAAATAACGTCCGCCCATATCAATAGGAACGTTGTTGTAGCGATAACGTGTAATACGTCTAAGACGAGCGTCCTTGTAGAAGCTGTAGCCTCCTGCTGTATTTGAAATAAGTGAGAAGAACCCCTGATTTCCGAGGTAGTTTATCCAAGGATAGGGTGTTCTGGGGGAATTGATGACGTATTCTTTATTAGCGTCGTCAAAAAATCCGAACTTCATAGTAATTAACTCCTTCTTAATATATTTGTTGATAATTGATAATTTCACCATGAGCAATGAATTTTAGTGTTTAATACCTATCCCTGAAACAACAGTAGACAAATCTGATGGCATAAATGCCGTATGTCATCGTTGGACTTTCTCACCATACGACAGTATGCTTTCGTCGTCCGCCTTGACATACATCATTTCTGCTCATCATCTTTGTCTACTAACACTTTAGGGATTGGTATAATTTGTCACGGCGTTTAAGATAATCAGCAAAAAAAAGTCCGATAACTCAAATATCATTTTTTATTATACCATAAAATGAATAATAATACAAGTGTGTTGCCTGCCTTATGCGATAGATTTTTTTGAATTGTTTTTGTGCATATCTAACAAATACCGATATTAAATTACATCATTAGCGTATTTTCCGTTCTTTTTTACTGCATATCTCACGTTGACAAATTCGCCTACACGGCTTAATCTGTGCTTGTCGTCACAATCCTCAAAGGTATGTTCAATGCCGTCAGAGTCTTGGTATGAAATTTTAGCAAAGTAGAATTTCGTATTTTTGTCGCCGTCAATACGGACATCAATGATTCTGCCTTTTGCGAATTTTCCATCTGTGTCAAGAAGTTTCTTTTCGGAAACTTCTCTAAGGACGGATATGATGATAAACAAACCGCCAAGACAGACAACACCCGAAAAGACACCTGCAAAGAGCATAAGCGACAAGGGAGATTCAATCTGCACTTTATTGGGATTATCGGGAAGAATATAGGCGTCAATAGTATCATCGACAGAAAGACTTCCTGCATTTACGATTTCTACATCAATCTGATTTCCGTCTTTGTCGAAGTAATAGCCGGCAGCAAATCGCCTTTTGCCTATTGATGTCACATCGGTAACTGTACATTTAACAGGGATTCCGTCAGTTGACTTGGCTTTTTCTTTTACGGAAACAAAGGAGAAAATGCCTATTCCGAAAATAATCAGCACAATACCGATAACGATTGCTTTTTTTGCGTTGTATTTCATTCTTAGCAACTCCTATGTCAAGCCATTGCGAAAAATCTCTGATGCGCTGTGAAAATCTCGCCGGGCTTTACCTCGCGGTAGCCTGTAACATCAGGTGAAAGACTCAGATTAGGAGCGTCGATCATAGCAGTCATCGGCTCAGGACAGAAATAGTGGTTGAAGCCGCGGTCATTCCAGATGATCCAGAAGCCATATTCCTCTGAAACCTCGTAACAGAGCTTCTTTCCGCTTGCTGTATCCTCAGCGATAACGCCGTAGAAAGCCTGTCCGTCAAGCTTTGCCGTTTCTGCTGTGTACATATCGTTGTCAACAACCTGTAAAACGGGGCATTTTGTGCCTTCCTTGTACTCCAGATCCCACATAGTAAGGGATTTCAGCTGCTCTGTGGGAAGACATCTCTCGTTCAGCTCGCACTTCTTGCCTATCGGCACAGTAAGGCGGATATCCTCCTCCTTTGCACCGTCAACAAACGGAGCGCTGATAGCTGTATGTGAAGCAAGGGACATAGGAAGCACCTTGTCATCGTTGTTGATGAAGCAGATATCCTGCTCAAGACCGCTTGCTGAGAGTGTGAAAGTATACTCAGCTGTGAAGCGTATAGGAAGATACTGAAAAAACTCGTCATTTTCGTCGTAAACATAGCGTGTTTTCAGCCATGCGCAATTGCTGTCGGCATTATGCTCAATAACCTCAAAGGTGCGCTTGTGGAGGAAGCCGTGAATGTGGTTGTTGTAGGGGGCTTTCTCGTTTACAGGGAGCTGATATGTGCCGTCAGAGGTTTTAAGAATACCGTCTGCAAAGCGGTTTGGGAGGTAAAGTGTGGGAAGTCCCCATACCTCGGCTGACTGAAGAATATCGTCGAAAGTATTGTCGGGATTCCAGCGGAAGAACTCCATACCCTCTGTGTTGCTGCGGAGACGGATAACGTTGCAGCCGATTTCGTATGCAACGAGAGCTTCATAGCCGCCTGCGGAGAGCTTCACGCAGGTCATACCGTTGTGATTCATAAGCTGTGTTGTGTTATTCATAAAAATCATAACCTTTCTTTAAGATTTTTCGGTGTTATTATTTTTCTATTATAACATATTTTCATTTACTTGTAAAGCATTTTTTGTAAAATATTACATAAGCCAATTTTTTGGAATATATTGTTCGGTGTAGTATGCTGTAATTGTGCAGCGCGCTGTAACGTTTAAAACTTTATATTTTATCTTGACAAAAAAATGAAAACATACTCCTGAAAAGACCACCTGAACCGTATAAAAAGATTTGCCTTTTTCTTATATAACCTTCCCCTGAGTTCAAAAGTCAGCAAAGGGAGGGAAAAAGGGGAAAGGGAAAAGAGAGTTCCAGAGAGGAACACCATAGGGGAAAAGAGAGTGCGGCGAGTCACCACTGAAATCTTGTTATAATTTACTGAGGCTAACAGTTTATAATGCAGTTTTCGGAAATATGACAGCTTCAGGACGGTAAAGCTTTTTCTTAGAAAAACACAGAGTTCAAAGACTTTTACAAACAATATGTCGATTATTTGGCTATATACTTAATATTTTTGCCGCTTTTATATATATGAGTTTTGCTGATTAGTAAAAATAAGCAATGGTAATAGGAAATATTTTATACGTGAAATTTTGTTAACCGAGCGAAACAAGTGTGAGTTAAATAACAAAATGTGGTATAATAATTAACAGAGAAGCCGGCAACTCTAAACTAAATAACATGAAAAGGATACGTAAATAATGAAAAAGACAATTAGAAAAATTACAGCTTCAATCACAGCAGCAGTTCTCTGCGCACTCCCACTCGCAAATACCCTTTCAGCAAGCGCAGTTGCTAACGCAAACGCTCGTTATACATACAGAACTGTTTTCGCAGTTCAGTCAGCTAAGAATATTGATCTTCTCGTAGCTGGTGTTGCTTGCAAATCAGCTAATACTTCCGCTCCCGCTGTTAACAAGTTAACAAGCGGCACAATCACAGGCAGCGGCGGCGGCGCTCCCGGATTATATGCAGGCGGCGCTAATTTCTATCCTACAAACCACAATGTAACAGGCGCTCTTATCTCTTTCCACACATATTGCAACTCTCCTTCTGACTACAAGGAAGTAAGTATCACAAACTTTGCATATGCTCCTAACGGAAACGCTATCAGCAATGCAGTAAAAGCACTTCCTACATTCCTCGTTGGAGATATCAACGCAGACAGCAAGGTTAACGAAGCTGACTACCAGATCCTTTACAGAGCAGTTGAGGACAATACTGTAAGCACATCCAGATATAAGGTAAACTATTTCGCAAGAACAAGAGTAACTCTTGGCGGTACTACACGCAGCTACAATACTTATAAGCTCGACATCAACAATGACGGATATCTGAGCGACTCTGACGTTGAAATGTTCAACAAATACTTAAGCGGCAATCTCACAAAGTTCGCTAAGTAATATATCTTCTTAATCGTATATGTAAAGAAAACCCCGATTTCTCATCCGAAATCGGGGTTTTTGGTCAGTCTGAAGGCACCTTTCGGTGCCTTTTGAAATCAGTCAATTCTGTTTTCCATATCCGTGTATTCCTTTACAGGAGAAATCGCCTTGTAAGCAGGACGGATTATCTTGTTTGAGTTAATAAGCTCCTCAATACGATGTGCTGACCAGCCTGCAATACGCGAAATTGCGAAAAGCGGCGTGAAAAGCTCGTCGGGGATCCCCAGCATACGATAAACAAAACCGCTGTAGAAATCAACATTTGCGCATACGCCCTTGTAAATCTTACGCTTTTTTGCAATAACTTCAGGAGCAAGACGTTCCACCATAGAATAAAGATTAAATTCGTCGTGAAGTCCCTTTTCATTGCTGAGTTTTTCAACAAAGCCCTTGAATACTGTTGCTCTCGGATCAGAATGGGAATATACCGCGTGTCCCATTCCGTAAATAAGACCTGTTTTATCAAAAGCTTTCTTATTAAGAAGATTTTCCAGATATTGGCTTACCTCGTCCTCATCAGTCCAATCCTTGACGTTCTTTTTCATATCGTCAAACATCAGGGCAACCTTAATATTCGCACCGCCGTGTTTAGGGCCTTTAAGTGAGCCTAAAGCTGCTGCAATAGTAGAATAGGTATCTGTTCCTGAGGAGGAAACAACGTGAACTGTAAAGGTAGAATTGTTTCCGCCGCCGTGTTCAGCATGGAGTACAAGCGCCATATCGAGAATACGGGCTTCAAGCTCAGTATATTTCTGATCGGGACGGAGCATATACAGCAGATTTTCCGCAATTGAAAGATTGGGATTGGGATCGTGTATGAAGAAGCTTCCGCCGTCACGGGTGTATCTGTATGTGTGATAGCCATAAACCGCAAGCAGAGGGAAAAGAGTTATAAGAGAAATACACTGTCTTAATACGTTGGGAATTGTTATATTATTTGCGTCCTCGTCATAGGAATAAAGAGCAAGGACAGATTTCGCCAGTATATTCATCATATTGTCACTTGGGGATTTCATTATAATATCTCTCGTAAATGTGGAAGGGAGATTTCTTGCTTCCACAAGAATTTTTCTGAATCCGTCAAGCTCTGCGGCTGTAGGCATCTTTCCGAACAAAAGGAGGTATATGGTTTCCTCAAAGCCGAAACGCTTTTCCCTGATAAAGCCATTAACAATATCTTCCACATCAATACCGCGGTAATAAAGCTTTCCGAAGCCGTTTTCATCAACATTGATAGTGCTTATGTTGGTTAGACCTGCAACAACACCATTTCCGTTAATATCTCTCAGACCTCGTTTTACATCATATTGAGCATAAAGCTCAGGATCAATGCGATATCCCTCAATTGACTTGTTTGCAAGACTTTCGATTTCCGGTGTAAGTCCGATAAATCCGTAACCCATAATTTTGTCCTCCTTTTTGTTATTACTGTAAGTAAATTAATGTTAGATATATACATTATAGCATATTTCGCCAGATTTGTCAAGACGAGTTAAAGGAATATTGTGCAAATTCTTAAACAAATAAAATGACAAGGTAAAATCAACAAATAAAGCGGTGCTGATTTGGCTGATTTCACCGGATTTTCACTTGACATTAAAAATAAACGGTGCTATACTTTTATAATAGTGTATATGTATATTGATGATGTATCAGGAAAGGAGATTGATACAATGCTGAAAAAGCTTCTGTCCTATGTGGGCAGATACAAAAAAGAAGCTATTTTATCTCCCGTAACTATATTGGGAGAGGTAGCTATGGAGGTTCTTATCCCCTATGTCATGGCTTCAATAATCGACGACGGCATCAGAAAAGGCAACGTTAAGCACGTTGCATTAATGGGTGCATTAATGGTCGGTATGGCGCTTGTTTCCCTGTTTTTCGGAGCAGTTGCGGGACGCTTCAGCGCAGTTGCGGCTGTGGGATTTGCTAAAAATCTCAGAAAAGCCCTGTTTGAAAAGGTGCAGTCATTTTCATTCTCAAACGTGGATAAGTTTTCATCAGCCTCCCTTACAACAAGACTGACAACCGATGTGACAAACGTGCAGATGTCCTTTATGATGTTTATCAGAACCGCTGTCAGAGCGCCTATGATGCTTATATTCGCTCTTATTATGGCGCTGACAACAAATGCACAGCTTTCATTGGTGTTCTTATGCGCGATCCCTGTGCTTGCTGTGGCAATTGCCATAATAATGACAAAGGCGCATCCTCGTTTCAAGGCAATGCTCACGCTCTACGACAATATGAACGGCAGAGTACAGGAAAATCTTGTAGGTATCCGTACTGTCAAGGCTTTCGTCCGTGAGGATTACGAAAAGAAAAAATTCACCGACAGCACCGAGGCTGTACGTGCAGCTCAGGTAAACGCAGAAAAGCTCGTTATACTTACTATGCCATTTATGCAGCTTTGTATGTACGCAAGTATAATCGCCATTCTTTTCTTCGGCGGTCATATCATCGTTGGCGGCGATATGCTTACAGGCGATCTGACTCAGTTTATAACATATGTTACACAGATACTTATGTCCCTTATGATGCTCTCATTCCTCTTTATGATGTTCGTCATTTCAAGAGCCTCTATTCAGCGTATTTATGAGGTTCTCACCGAGGAGGCCGATATAGTATCTCCGGAAAATGCCGTTACAGAGGTAGCAAATGGCGCTGTAAGCTTCAGGAATGTTTCTTTCAGCTATTTCAGGGATATGAACAATCTTGCCCTTGAAAAAATTAATCTTGATATAAAATCAGGAGAAACTATCGGTATTATCGGCGGTACAGGCTCATCTAAAACTACCCTTGTACAGCTTATCCCCCGACTTTATGATACTACAGATGGTCAGGTTCTCGTAGGCGGCAGAGATGTCCGCGAATACGACGTTGAAGCTCTCCGAAATCAGGTTGCAATGGTACTCCAGAAAAATGTGCTGTTTTCGGGTACTATCAAGGAAAATCTGAAATGGGGAAATGCAGAGGCTACAGATGATGAGATAATCGAAGCCTGCAAGCAAGCCTGCGCTCACGACTTCATAACATCATTCCCCGACGGCTATGACCAGAATCTCGGACAGGGCGGCGTAAACGTATCAGGCGGTCAGAAACAGCGTCTTTGTATTGCCCGTGCGCTGCTGAAAAAGCCGAAGATACTCATTCTCGATGACTCCACAAGTGCTGTTGATACGGCAACTGACGCAAGTATACGAAAGGCATTCCGTGAAAATCTCGGTGATGTTACAACATTTATAATAGCACAGCGAATTTCATCGGTTCAGGACGCAGACAGAATTATCGTTATGGACGATGGAAAAATCACCGATGTGGGAACTCATACGGAGCTTCTTGAAACAAGCAGAGTTTACCGCGAGGTATATGACTCACAGCAGAAAGGCGGTGACGCTGATGCCTCCTAAGAAGAATATGGCACCCGTACAGAAGCCGAAGAATGTCAAAGCTATAATAAAGCGTATTTTCAGCTATATGTACGGCTTCAGGATACACTTTGTCCTTGTTGTGACAGGTGTAATATTCAGCGCTCTTGCAGGAATTGCAGGAAATGCGCTCCTTACGCCCCTTATCAACAATATCGAAGATGCAATTGCAACCGGAAAATGGGATAAAAGCGGATTTATCGCCATACTTGCTGTAATGGCGGCAGTATATGCCGCAGGTGCATTATTCGCCCTGCTATATCAGCGTATGATGATGAAAATCTCCACTACTACGCTCATGCGTATACGAAATGACCTGTTCAATAAAATGGAGAGCCTGCCAATTAAATACTTTGACAAGCATACTCACGGTGAGCTGATGTCCCTTTATACCAACGATACGGACACTCTCCGCGAAATGCTCAGCAACAGTATCGCCCAATTCATAAGCTCCGCCATAACAATTGTCGGCGTGTTCACACTTATGGTCGTATACAGCTGGGTTTTAACGCTTATTGTAATTGTTATGCTTGTTATAATCGTTGCTGTTATCGGCGCTATCGGCTCACGAAGCAGCAAGGGCTTTATTGCACAGCAAAAGGCTATCGGCAAGGCTAACGGCTACATTGAGGAGCTTATCGGCGGACAGAAAGTAGTTAAAGTGTTCTGCCACGAGGATATTGCAAATGAGGAGTTTGACAAGCTCAACAACGAGCTTTGCGAGGCGGCTACAAAAGCCAATACCTTCGCAAATATCCTTATGCCTATTATGAATAATCTCTCTTATCTCCACTATGCGGCTACGGCTATAGCAGGCGGAATTATGGCTGTAAACGGCTTCGGCGGAATGGATGTAGGTAAGCTTGTTTCTTATCTCCAGTTTACACGACAGTTTGCACAGCCCATAACTCAGGTTTCACAGCAGCTTAATGCGGTTCTCACAGCTCTTGCAGGTGCAGAACGTATATTCGCTGTTATTGACGAGGAACCCGAAGCAGACGAGGGATATGTTACCCTTGTAAACGCTGTAAGAGGTGCTGACGGCAAGCTTGTGGAGTCCGAAAAGCGCACAGGCTTATGGGCTTGGAAGCATCCCCACAAGGCTGACGGTACTGTTACCTATACCGAGGTAAGAGGTCACGTTGAATTTGACGATGTTGTATTCGGCTATGAGCCTGAGAAAATCGTCCTCAACGGTATCAGCCTTTATGCTGACGCAGGACAGAAGATAGCTTTTGTAGGTTCTACAGGAGCCGGAAAAACGACAATAACAAATCTTATCAATCGTTTCTATGACGTTCCCGACGGAAAGATACGCTACGACGGCATCAACATTAACAAAATAAAAAAGAGCGATTTAAGACGCTCACAATCCATTGTATTACAGGACACTCACCTTTTCACAGGCACAGTCATGGATAATATCCGCTATGGTAAGCTTGACGCAACAGATGAGGAAGTTTATGCAGCCGCAAAGCTTGCGAACGCTCACAGCTTTATAACACATCTTGAAAAGGGCTATGACACAATGCTCACAGCAGACGGAGCAAATCTCTCTCAGGGACAGCGCCAGCTCCTTGCAATTGCAAGAGCCGCCGTTGCTGATCCCCCTGTGCTTATTCTTGACGAAGCCACAAGCTCAATTGATACGAGAACAGAGGCGCTTATCGAAAAGGGTATGGATTCTCTTATGGAGGGACGTACAGTATTCGTAATCGCGCATCGTCTTTCAACTGTCCGCAACTCCAAGGCAATTATGGTTCTTGAATACGGAAAAATCATAGAGCGCGGCAGTCACGAACAGCTTATCGCCCAGAAGGGCAAATACTACCAGCTTTATACAGGTATGTTTGAGCTGTCATAAAATGTTAGCAGACAAAGATGATGAGCAAAAATGCTGTATGTCAAGGCGGACGACGAAAGCATACTGTCGTATGGTGAGGATGTCCAACGATGACATACGGCATTTATGCCATTAGATTTGTCTGCTGTTGTTTCAGGGATTAGTATTAATAATCGGCGGTATCAGTTTCAATATATTCCTCTATCGTAATATAGCCGCCTGTGGATATACGGCTGTAATAAGCAAGCACCAACGAAGCGTCGATTGAGTCGATTTTTCCGTCAGAATTTACGTCTGCCGCCGCTGCCTGCTCCGATGTAAAGGTGGAAGTTTCACCTGTGGAGAGAAGTGAATACTCCGAAAGAAGAAGCGAGGCATCGCTTGCGTCAACTCTGCCGTCAGCAAATACATCGCCGGTAAGCGCTCCTATTGTCGGAACAGAATATGAGTTCAGCTTTGTTTTTCCAATGATATTCCGCGATATCTCGGAAGTTCCTGCACATACCGCTGCCGAAGCCACAATAGCTATTATTCTGCGGAAACCACTCATTCTCTGCCACCTCACTTCTGCAATTTCATATTAGGGCGTGTTGACACTAATAATTATACCACAACTGCACAGAAAAAGCAACATTTAATTATACCGCAATTTTCGGTCATATCCAACAAAAGGAGCTATTTAAAGTTTACCGTCAAAATATTGCAGGAGAAGCAGCGTTACACCGTCATAGGTGTTTTCCTGCAAAATCTCCCCCTGAGTTTCCCAGCCAACATCGGCAGTTTCTTCAATAACCTCGTTAACCTCCGGCATTTCGTCTATAGGGTGAGAATCCTCCTCGTATATCTCCTCCTCAACTTCGTATCCATCCATAAGTATTTGCATCGCTTTATCACTTATATCAGGCTCTTTCCCGAATATCTCAGGGAAAACATCTCTTTCCAATTTCTCAAATATCTCAGTATTTTTCTCAGCATCATCGGCATTATCGGGATAAGGAACAATGCCGCATTCGCCTTTTTCAATCATTTCAAGTATGATCTGCTCTTTCAAAACTTCTACCGTATCGTTCCACTCATCCCACACAAAATCATACATCTGATTATATGCTGAAAATCTCAGCAGAGGATCATCGCTGCGGCTGAGGGCAATCTGGCTTAGAAATTCCGCCTCGTTTTCCTTATAATAACCCTTGTGGTGAGTAAGCTCATGAGCGTCAAGGACAGGCTGATATGTGGGGGAAATGTACTTGTTGTGCGTCGCCTCCATTGTAAAAGGATAAGTATATCCGCCTATCCACATACGATTTAATATATCGGAGCATAATGCAGGCTTTACAGAGGGATAAAAACCTCTCAATCGTGGAAATTCATCGGAAATTCCCACCAGAGCATCCGCTATAAGCGGCTGTGTTTCCTCAACTGTGGGGAATACCGCCTTTCCGTCCACGCCTATTTCTATTTCCTCCGCCGCCTCATTCAACCCATTTACCGTAAATTCAAGCAGGGCATATATCTCGTCATATGTAAAATCTGTCCGCTTCTGCCTGTCGCCCTCACCCATAACAGAGCTTCTGAAAGGAATATACCACATAGGCATATAGATGAACAACACGCACATAAGCATCATCAGAAACGTTTTGAAATAGCCTCCGCAGAAACGGCGGTATTTCGGCTTTTTCCGCAGAAATATCAGAAGGACGAGAAATATCAGAGAGAGCAGGAGCATTAAAATTCCCAGATACATCATCATTTCGCCCAGCACAAAGGGGAGATAAGCCGTCACATAGCTCAATCCGTCGCATAAATATATGTAAATATTATTTGTGTACCAATCGCAGAACGAGGTAACAAATCCCAGCAGCGCCAGAATTATTGTAACAGAAAATAGCATAAGGAAATTCCGCCAATATGCGGATTTTTTCTTTTTTTCGGGAACTTTCGCAGTTTCTGTTGCCAGCTCCTCCTTAATTTTTGTTATCATCGCTTTCCTCCTTGATATTTATTACGCTACTGCAATTATACCATTTTTAATATAATTTGTCAATTCACAAAATATACCATTTTATCCGGCTGTGCTGCCTTATACTAATCCCTGAATCAACAGCAGACAAATTTAATGGTATAACCACTGCATTTTATCGTCAATTTCAGTAATTGTAAATAACCCTCTGACTATCGGCTGCATTCGCTCGTACTAAGTCACTACATTTGAATCAGCAGGTTTATTTGCATATTCGAACAACAAACTACCCATAAAAACCAACAGTCATTTCTTGACTTTTATATGTTAATATGATATAATTCTACTAATATATCAAATATCGCAAAGAGAGGACAAATAGTTTATGCAACCCAAAAGCATCAATGCGCTAATGAGTTATATGAGAGATAAAAAAGGCATTCAAATCTCTGGCAGCTTACAAAAAAGGAAATTAAGATATATTGGCTATTTTCATGGATATAAAGGATATAGGTACTGCAACTCACCTAAAGCTTTACTTCCATATACAAGCTTTAATGAACTTTTGTCGGTTTACAATTTTGATATGCAAGTTAAAGCTATTTTATATCCGCAAATTATGTTCCTTGAAACGACAATAAAAAACTATGCTTTAGAAGAAATACTTAATCAATCGAAAAGTGAACGGTTTGCAGATGTATACAACTTTCTTTTGAACGACTATAAGTCATATCAAGTCGGAACACAGGGTTATAAAACCGCTATTTCAAAAAGAATGGCTGTCAGAAATAAGGTATATGGAAATATTTCCAGAGATTATGGAAAGAATAATATCATCGTTCACTATTACGATAAAGATAAACCTGTTCCAATTTGGGCTATATTTGAGATAATTAGTCTTGGAGAATTTGGAAACTTATTCGCATGTCTTAACACATATACTCGCCAAGCTATTTCATCCTCTATAGGTATAAATAAAGCGGTAGATAACGATGGAAGAATGACAGAGAAAATAGTATTTTGTCTTAAGGATTTAAGAAACGCAATTGCTCATAATAATACCATTTTTGACACTCGTTTTAAAACAGGTTCAATAAACAATCGAATTGCATCATATATATCATCAGAAACTGGAATAAAAAACATCAATTTCAATTCAATTCTTGATTATATAATCCTAGTTTCTTTTATGTTAAAAATATTGAAGCGCAACAAAAGTGATATCTTAAGCTTTATTCAGCAATTTGAAAACGCTTATGAAACATTACGAAAAAATGTGCCAACCAATATATATTCAAGAATTATCTTTACCGATACTAAAAACAAACTTAACACTTTAAAAAATTTTTTATAAATTTTGAAAAGTACTTGCATTTTTTTAATGTATATGGTATAATATAATATAGAATTGCGGTGGACGTCTTCGGACTAAACCTAAAGGAGTTGGATGCGTCCAACTCCTTTTTAATTGTATGCTTGTCATACAATTAAAAAACGACTATACCTTCGCATTCCAATCGACTTATAGCCGGTTTTTCTTCTTATTCCTCTTTTTTATTGATTTTGGTGACAAAGTCGAGTTATAGCACGTTTCATCAAAAATATCAATATTTTAAATGAAAAATATCGTTTTTATCGTTCCAAAAAAACGATTTAGAAACGATTCAGAAACGATATTTCAAATCTCACCAAATAAAACATCCCCGCAATTGCGGGGACTCGGACTATAGAAAAAATCAAATTTATGCTTAGATTTGTCTGCTGTTTTAGGAATTGGTATCAATGTAATCTTTTAAAACCTGTGCTTCCCAATACATATCGGGTTCTATTTTGCTGTTTATCAAATATAACATTCCTTTTTTTGATTTAATTCTGGCTAATGACATGAAAATATGACAAGATATATTATCAAGCTCCTCTGTCATTAAGCTTAATAATTTCGGCTCATTTAATTTCAATAACTCTGTATCAAACTTGGAAATCCAATATGCCGCACCTATTCGAACATCGCCTGATTCATCGTTTTCTAATAAATCAAATAAAATATTCAGCATATTTTCGTCATTTAAATAGTCCTGAAAATATTTTTCTGATGTGCTTTTGGTACTCTTATGCAGAGTTCCAATCAGGTGTTCTTTGACTGTTATTTTATTAATATCCATATTTTCTCCTTTATAACCAATCTTTGAGTTTTCTGCACTTTTCAGAAAGCAAAACAGACAATAATTCTCTTTTGTCCGACAATGCAATCCCTCCTTTTATTTTATTATGCCCTTTTATCAATTTGCATTTAATTAGTCAAGGTCTGAAATAGGGTTAGGAAAATTGTAGGAAAATAACGAAAAAGCACCTTCGATTTCTCGAAAGTGCCTGTTTTATGAGGGTGGGAGATGGGATTCGAACCCACGATCTTCGGGACCACAATCCGACGCTTTAACCAGCTAAGCTACACCCACCATATATAGCGCGCCTTGCTGGATTCGAACCAGCGGCTTACTGCTTAGAAGGCAGTTACTCTATCCAGCTGAGTTAAAGGCGCATAGATAAAATCAGCAGCCAAAGCTGCTTTAGAATGGAGCGGGTGATGGGAATCGAACCCACGTAACCAGCTTGGAAGGCTGGAATTCTACCATTGAACTACACCCGCATTCTGTGTTTCAACGTTAATTATTATATCACAATTGCTTCGGATTGTCAATAGCGTTTTTAAATTTTGGCGATATGCACAAATTATTCCCACACGCATTATATTTTTGCTTCGTTTTTTCAAAATCCACCATAAGAAAATTTTAAGAATTTAATCACATCGTTTTAAGATAAACGTTGTATAATAAATGCAATCGGGAAAAATCTCTGCTATCGTCCCCGAAATACTGACAAGAAAAAACATTTGCAGAAATGCCGCCTCATATATTATGTGTTTTTTTAAAAAAACTATTGACAAACATCGTAAAATATGGTATCATACTAACATAGCAACTGTATTATTATATTTAGTACGGTTTGTGATAAAAATTCGCATATTTGTAAACCGAGGTTAACAAATCAGCAGGAAAATTTATTGTTTTATTATTTTATCAATACCCCGATAATTCTGCGGAAATTCATCTGTATGCAAAATCCGCAGCATCAGAAAATCCGCTTAATATCGGGGAAAAGTGCATTTCATAACCGCCTCTTTTTACGATTTGCGGCATTACTGAAAAAGGCGAAAAACAGCTTGAATTTAGTTAAAATAAAAAAATTTCTAAAACCCTCGTTTTTTTAGCGTTTTAAATACACTTATATATAGAGAACAAAATTATCAGAGCTTTTCTGCGGAAACGATAATCTGATAAAAGATACATAAATGCGGAACAAAGGAGATGTTATATTTGAAAAAAAGAAAAGACCAATGCGGACGGCGCGGCGAAAAAATATTCAGTAATATCTGCGTTATGCCAAGCCTTATCGGCGTTCTCATATTTTTTCTGATACCTTTCGGAATTGTAATCTACTATTCTGTTATAAATAACCCAATTATGCACGATTTTGTGGGCATCGAAAACTACAAAAGACTGATAGAAACGGTGGCTTTCAAAAAAGCTGCCACAAATACCGCAACCTTTTCCCTTATATCTGTCCCCCTTGCAGTTATACTTTCACTATGGCTTGCGGTTCTCCTGGAACGGGATATACCGGGGAAAAGCTTCGTCAGAACTCTTTTCCTCAGTCCTCTTATGGTTCCTACCGCTTCTGTCGTTCTCGTCTGGCAGGTGCTTTTCCACACAAACGGCACTCTCAACCAGATTATCGAAATATTCGGCGGAAATTCCGTTGACTGGATGAAATCGGCACACGGACAGACTATAATAATAGTAATGTTCCTGTGGAAGAATATGGGATACAATATGATACTCTTTATGTCAGCCCTTGCCGCTATTCCCCGCGATATCATCGAGGTGGCAAAGCTGGAGGGCGCAAGCGGCTGGTATCAGTTCGTACACATCAAGCTGCGGTATCTCTCCCCTACTATCCTCTTTGTGCTTATTCTCTCTCTGATAAATTCATTCAAGATCTTCCGCGAGGTATATCTCCTTACAGGCGATTACCCTTATGATAAAATGTATATGCTCCAGCACTTTATGAATAACACATTCAATAGTCTGGATTATCAGAAGCTTTCAGCGGCGGCTGTACTTTTCTCACTTATAATGATAGTAATTATTGCCATACTCCTTGCAATTGAAAATCATTTCGGAAAGGATGTGGAATAATGAATATGCGGAAAAAAGAAAAATTCCTCAATGTCGCTGTTACCATATTCGCCTTTATCGCGGCTGTAATGTTCGTAATGCCCACGCTCCTTACTATTGCAAACTCATTTATGACATCAACGGAAATCTCCGCAAACTATGGCGCTATGCTGGAGAATATGACCGAGGACAAGAAAACCTATATATCCGAAAACATTAATCTGAAATTTATTCCTGATAAGGTCACTTTTGACCAGTATAAGAACGTACTTCTGAAAAATCCCGATTATCTGCTGAAATTCTGGAATTCAATCGCTCTTACAGTCCCGATAACAGTATTCCAGATGGCACTTGCAATTCTTACTTCATACGGATTTTCCAGATATCCCAATAAATTCAAGAGCATTATCTTCTTTGCCTATATCATACTTATGATAATGCCTTATCAGGTAACTCTTGTGCCGAATTTCCTTGTGGCAGAGAAATTCAATATCCTTGATACAAGGTGGGCGATTATCCTGCCGGGTATATTTTCTCCGTTCAGCGTTTTTCTGCTGAGCAAGGTTATGAAGCGTATCCCCATTTCATATGTGGAAGCCGCAAAGCTTGACGGTGCAAGCGAATTACAGATACTCACAAAGATACATATGCCTCTTTGTAAGGGCGCTATTGTATCAATCGCAATGCTCGTATTCATCGACTACTGGAATATGGTGGAGCAGCCTCTCGTCCTTATGAAAGACAGCGCAATGCACCCTTTGTCCGTATTCCTCTCACAGATAAACACAGGCGATATCGGACTTGCCTTTGCGGTGGGTACGGTATATATGGTGCCGACTATACTTATGTTCCTCTACGGCGAGGATTATCTCCTGGAGGGTATCACATATTCGGGCGGAATTAAGGGATAAAGTTAAAACAGAAAATATATAAAAACTTGTCCGTTTTTGCCATCTAATCTGAATGTATATATAAGCGAAAATAATAACCTTTATGAAAGGAAAAATATATTATGGCTGAATTAAAAGAAATCAAGGATATAAAAGATATCAAAGGCGATAAGGAGGAGTATGATCCACGCAGAAAACGAGAGATCATCAAAACAGTTCTCATCGTATTTCTTGCAGGACTTCTTATACTTACCTTCTTCTCCAACACAATTATGAATAAATCCCTTTCACAGATCACCACAGAACGCACCACCAGCGGAAAACTGACGGAAAGACTCCGCGGCAGCGGTCTTGTAATATCAAATCAGACCTATGGCGTAACTGTTGACGGAAACAAGATAATCGACACCATTAATGTAAAAGTGGGTAAGGAAGTCGAAAAGGGCGATGTTCTTATGACTGTCGGCACAGGCGAAAGCGAGGAGCTTAACGCTGCTGTTGAAGCCCTTGAAGCCCTTGAGCTTGAATATAACAAGGCTCTCCTGACTCCCGACGCTGACTACAGCTCAGAAAATCAGGCTATAAAAAATGCCCGTGAGGATCTTGCAGAGGCTATCAGAAAAAGAGATGACGCTGCTGCAAATCAGGATAATATACAGGCTGAAAAGGACTCCTACAAAGAAAATAAATCACAGCTCAGCTATTACACAAAATTGCAGACAAAGCTTTCCGCTATGATATCAGCCATTGATATGGACGAATACACAGGCGCACCTGCTGAGTATTCAGGGGAGCTTATAAGCCTTAAAGCCGACGCTGAGGACGCTGAAAAGCTTTATCAGGAAAAGCTTGCTGTATATACCGCAATGCTTGCAGGCGGCGATACCGAGGAGGAAACTGCCCCTACAGCTGTTTCCCCTGAGGAGATTTCAGCTGCAAAAGCTGCTATGGACGAGGCTGATAACATAAGAAATGAAGCAGCAAAAGCCTACGACACAAGAAAATCCGAGCTGAGAAACGACTACTCCTCACAGCTGACAGACGCGGAAAATAACATCGAATACTACTCCTCACTTATCGAGGACTATGAGTCTGATATGGGCGGCGATGGAATGTCCCTTGACGCACTCAACGAGGACGTAAAGACTAAACAGCGTATGCTGGAGGATCTTATCACACAGCTTGACAAAACTCAGAAGGATAACGCAAATCAGGATAAGCTGGATAGTCTTAATCTCGCCTCTATGAAAAAGGATATCGACAAGGCTAAGAAAAAGGTCGATGAGCTTAAAAAGGAAAACGAAAAAACTGAGATAACAGCAAAATACGGCGGCATTGTAAGCGCTGTAAACGCTAAGGCAGGCGACGAAACTATCCCCGATATGGAAATTATCACAATTGATATTTCCTCTGAGGGCTATACTGTCGAAATTACTGTTGACGGCGAAAAAACAAGAAAAATCAAAAAGGGCGTTGAGGCTGAAGTCCTCAACAACTGGAGTGGAAACGTTCAGGCTGTTCTCACCAATATCAAGAACGATACAACTCCAAACTCCAAAAACCGTATACTCGTTTTCACCGTAACAGGCGATGTGGAGTCAAACACAAACCTTGATCTCTCTATCCCCTGCGGCAGCGGAAACTATGATACTATCGTGCCTAAGAGCGCTGTTTACACCGACAGCAAGGGTTCCTTTGTACTTACCGTAGAGTCGAAAAGCTCGCCTTTAGGAAACCGCTACTATGCACAGCGCGTACCCGTTGAGGTCGTTTCCTCAGACGAAATTTCAAGCGCGGTAAGCGGCAGCATCAACTACGGCGACTACGTTATTATCGCTGCAAGCAAGCCGATCTCACCCGGAGATCAGGTTCGTATGAAGGACGAATAAGGCGGTGGGCTGATGAAAATCAAAAGGATCTTAATTGCCTCCCTTGCAGCCGCTAATGTGCTTTCAGTCGGCACGGGACTTATCCTCACGGCGGCGGGCAGCTCCCTTGCAAAGTCGCAGGGAACGAATTATGCGGCTCAGCGGTGGGATTCCGAGGGCGGCTATACACAGCTCAGCTGCTTCTTTACCGATGATTCAGGCTTTAATACCGAGTCCGTTCCCTATGTAAAGCAGACTCTTGAAGAAAAGCTGAGAAATGCCGGCGTTATTGCGGAGGAGGGGCAGAAGCTTATCCCCGACGCATACAGCGTCAGCGCAGGGCAGATGTCCATAAAATGCGACAGAACAGGCCGTTCCGAGGCTATGGTTACAGCAGTAGGAGGAGATTTCTTCCTGTTCCGCGATTTCAAGCTCCTTGACGGCTCATTCTTCTCCAAGAATGATCTGATGCAGGACGGGGCGGTTATCGACAGAAATCTTGCGTGGGAGCTTTACGGCTCTGAGGATATCGCAGGAATGAACATCTACATCAACGGCGTTAAGTTTTATATATCGGGGGTTATTGATACCCCCTCAACCAAGCAGGAGAAAAAAACAGCAGGCGATTTCTCGCGGGCGTACATCTCCTACGACGGTTTGAAGCTTATAAACGGCGGTATGTACGATGAGGGGAGCAGCTCGCTCAACAATATAACCTGCTATGAGTGTATTGTTCCCAATCCTGTTGAAAATTTCGCCTACAATGCCCTTAACGAGTATTTTGGCGGCGGCTACAGCTATTCAAGCGTTCTTGTGAACAATACTGAGCGATTTAACCCCGCAGAGCTTGCAAAAAAGCACAAAAATCTGTCGGATTACGCTATTTCAGACAAACCTGTCGTTTACCCCTACTGGGAAAACGCTTCACGCATAACTGAATTCAGACTTTCGGGAATTTACTACTTCCGAAGGCTGACATATATCATTCCAATTCTGACATTATTGCTTCTTATCGTCCTCGGCTGGAGGGCAGGCGGCAGATTAAGACAAAAAATCACATCAAAAATCACAGACGGTGTAACAAAAGTCCTCTACAGACGGAGTATATTAAAGGAACAGAAAAAAGAACAAAAGGAACAACAGAAAAAAACAGAGCAATAAAGGGAATGACATTAAAGAAACACTAAGCACATTAATATAAAGGAGAAGATTAAAATGAACAAATTAAGAAGAATACTTGCAGGTATATCTGCAATTACTTGTATGCTTTCAGCTGTATCATGTTTCGAGTCAAAGGAAATGGGCGGCAACAAATCAGAGCAGCAGTCCTCACAGATACAGGAAATGATGCAGAAATCCTATAAGGCTATTGAGATGGATGCAGAGTTCCCCGTTAAAGAAGTGCGCGATCTTTCACCTATCGGAGATACGGGGAAAGTCCTCATTTCAGGCTATTCTGTTATAAATGACCAGTACACACCAAAGGCATTTATTACCGACTACGATTTTGTTGATTTTCAGGAAATCGACCTTGGAATTAAATCATCTGATTCCAATATGCCTGACATAAAATATGTTGTAACAAACAGCGGTAAAATCTTCGCTGTGGTTACTGTTACAGACTACGGCGACTTTGAAATGCCTGATTTCGAGGATCCCGATTTCGACTATGAAAGCTTCGATTTCGAGGCAATGGAAGAAGCCGCAACTGTAACACACACAATATATGCCCTTGACGAAACAGGCAAGGTCGTTTCTGAAAATGAAATAAAGGGCCTTGAAAAGTATGGCGACGAGGAATTCAACGGCGGTAACGCTTATATAAGCGAATGTTTTGCTCTCGGCAACGAAAATGTCTGCTTATCTGTCAGCGGCTCTATGAATATGAATTATGTTACAGTTGACGTAGATGGAAATATTTCTGAGCCTATTGATTTCGGTGATGAGGAATACTTCTATCCTTACGGAACAGATACAGATGACAATTTTGTCTACATTTCTCACGACGGCACCACCAATGTATTAAAGACGCTTGATGCTGAAACAATGTCTATTTCACCTGATGTTGTTTCCTTTGACGAAACAACACCAAGTTTCAATGAAATCATAAAGGGTTCGGGCGATTACCGTGTATACCTTTCAAGCAGCACATCACTCTACGGTTTAAAGACAGACGGTACTCTTGAGGAGCTTATCAACTGGATCGACTCAGACCTCACAGGCGATTACATCACAGGTATGATCCCTGCTGATAACGGCGATTTCATCATAACCGAAACCAACTGGACAGACGGCTCAATGAATGTTTACCGCCTTACAAAGCGTGACGCTTCCGAGATCGAAAATGTTCAGATCATCAATATGGTTGTTGAATATGCCGATCAGGGAGTTACTGAAAGAGTAAAGGACTTTAACAAGACAAACGGCAAATATCGTATCAAGGTTGAGGACTACAACCAGTACTTTGTATGGGACGAGGAAGCACAGAAGCAGACAAACTCCCCCGATAAGCAGCTTAAACAGGATCTCGCAGCAGGAAAAGATATTGACATCATCTGTATGTCAAGCTCCTCATCTATTTTCAGCAACCTTTCAAGAAAAGGCGCGCTTGTTGATCTGTATGAAATGCTTGAAAAGGACGAGGAACTTTCAAAGGAAGATTTAGTTCCCACTATCCTCTCTGTATGCGAAAACAACGGAAAGCTTACAACTCTTTCCCCCTCTTTCTACGTCAGCACTCTTGGATGCAAGAGCAAGTATTTTGACAAGGAAAACTGGACAATTGATGAATTTATCGAAACCTGCAAAAATCTTCCTGAGGGAATGAAACCGTTTAAAAGCGGAAATACTAATACTGAAATTTTCTCTCGTCTGATATATAACAGCAGCGATTTCATTGACTACGATAATTCTGTTTGTAACTTTGACAGCCCCGATTTCATCAAAATCCTTGAATTTTGCAACGAATTTCCAAATGCAGGCGAGGGCGACGAAATCGACTGGGAGAACGCTACAAATGAGGAAATGAACGCATACTGGGAGGAGGCAGAGCTTGCTCTCCGCAACGACAAGGCTCTCCTTACTGATATTTACATTGACAACCCACGTTCATATGCACGTACTGTACAGGGCGAAGTCAACGACGATGTAACCCTTGTAGGAAATCCCTCCGCTAACGGCACAGGTGCAATGATTTATTGTTCAAACTCCTACGCTATTATGGAAAACTCCGACTGCAAGGACGTTTGCTGGGACTTCATCAAGGAAATATTCAGCGAGGAAAATCAGAACTCAGAGAATATATATGATATGCCTGCACTCAGATCCGCCTTTGAAAAGAAGCTTGACGAGGCTATGAAAAAGCCATACTATATTGACGAAAACGGCAAAAAGACCGAATACGATGATATGCACTATATCGGCGGCGAGGAAATTAAAATCAATCCTCTCACACAGGAAGAAAGAGATTTACTGGAAGATTATATTCTGAACGTAAAGCCCACAATTTTCCACTACAACGATGAAGTCAACAATATCATTACAGAGGAAACTGACGCTTACTTTGCAGGCGATAAGACCGCAGAGCAGACAGCAGAGATAATCCAGAACCGCGTTTCTATACTCATAAGCGAACAGTCCTGATAACAGGTTAGTTCTATATAGACAGCTTGTGTGACATCTTGTAGGACATTTGATTTGACAGTTTTGTGTGACATTTCATTGTGACAGCTTGTATTGACAGCTTTGTATGACCTTTCATTCTGACAGCTTGTATGACGTAATCTATGACATTTTATCCGACAGCAGGAACGACAAAAAAGCGGCTTCGGAGGTAATCTCCGAAGCCTGACATAATTATTTATTAAGATATCTCCAAAATTTATATACTCCACCTCCTTATAAAAACGGGCCTCACTACTCCAGAGGCTCGTTTTTCTTTTTAGCGGAGCAATAATTAAGCCGTTGGTAGTACCTTGTAACATCTTAAAGTTTATTTTTTCTATTTATAATAAATACAAAAGGGTAATTTTTATACCAAAGGGGACAACCTACGGGGAACAAGGGAGGGGAAAACTAAACTGGCACAAAAATCGTGCGGGGTACCCCCGCACGACTTTTGTGCCAGTTTTTTCTTCTCCCCCTTCCTATGGTTGTCCCTTTGGTTGAGCTAAACTTCAATATACACAAATACTACAACAGAACGAAAAATCTGCAACGTAATGTAAAGTTTTAAGTGTTACAACATACTACAA
>JAGAMB010000044.1 GCA_017624895.1 Ruminococcus sp.
AACCGCAAAAACAAATCCTAATTTATAAATAATCGTATAAATTTCAGCTTTTAAAGCTAACGGCTAATGGCTAACTGCTAACAGCTTATTAAAATAGGCAATGCTTCTCATTGCCAGCCGTTAGCCTTTAGTCTTTAGCCATTAGCTATTTATGCGGACTGCCAAAGACAGCCCCTAATTTATAAATAATCGTATAAATTTCAGCTTTTAAAGCTAACGGCTAATGGCTAACTGCTAACAGCTTATTAAAATAGGCAATGCTTCTCATTGCCAGCCTTTAGCCTTTAGTCTTTAGCCATTAGCTATTTATGCGGACTGCCAAAGACAGCCCCTAATTTATAAATAATCGTATAAATTACAGCTTTAAAGCTAACGGCTAATGGCTAACTGCTAACAGCTTATTAAAATAGGCAATGCTTCTCATTGCCAGCCTTTAGCCTTTAGCTATTAGCTTTTAGCTATTTATGCGAACCGCAAAAACAAATCCTAATTTATAAATAATCGTATAAATTTCAGCTTTTAAAGCTAACGGCTAATGGCTAACTGCTAACAGCTTATTAAAAAAAGGAGTCTTTATTTATGATCACGTTGGATAGAGTATACCACGCTAAATATGTACTTAAACAGGTTATAAGGGAAACCGATGTCATACAGGCTCCCAAAATTAACCCCGATTCCAATATATGGCTTAAAACTGAAAATCTCCAGATAACAGGTTCATTCAAGGTTCGCGGCGCTTATTACAAGATGTCCTGCCTTTCCGATGAGGAAAAGGCAAAGGGAGTTATTGCCTGCTCCGCAGGAAATCACGCACAGGGAGTGGCTCTTGCAGCTGCTAAGAACGGCATAAAATCAATTATCTGCCTCCCTGACGGCGCTCCCATTTCAAAAGTTGAAGCTACTAAAAGCTACGGTGCGGAAGTATGCCTTGTAAAGGGCGTTTACGATGACGCATACAAAGAGGCTCTCCGTCAGCGCGATGAAAACGGCTACACCTTTATCCACCCCTTTGACGATGAATATGTAATTGCAGGTCAGGGTACTATAGGTCTTGAACTTATTGAGCAGATACCCGATATGGACGCTGTTATCGTGCCTATCGGCGGCGGCGGCCTTATTTCGGGAGTTGCTTTCGCTATAAAGAGCCTTAACTCCCAAATCAAGGTATACGGCGTTCAGGCTTCCGGCGCTCCAAGTATGTACAACGCTGTCCGTGACGGAAAAATCGAAACGCTGTCGGGAGTTTCAACTATTGCTGACGGTATCGCTGTAAAAGCTCCCGGTGAAACTACTTTTGAGCTTGTTTCAGAATATGTGGACGAAATCGTTACTGTTACAGATGACGAAATATCCGCTGCAATTCTCGCTCTTATGGAGCAGCAGAAGCTTGTTACCGAGGGCGCAGGCGCTGTTGCAGTAGCTGCGGCTATGTTCAACAAAGTGCCTATCAAGGGCAAAAAGACTGTGTGCCTGCTTTCAGGCGGTAATATTGATGTAACCATACTTTCAAGAGTTATCAAGCGCGGTCTGCTTATGACAGGAAGAAACAGCACTCTCACAATTGAGCTTCTCGACAAGCCGGGACAGCTTTTAGAGGTTTCACGTATTATTGCGGAGCTTGGCGGAAACGTTATCTCAATTCACCATGAGCGCGCAAACGAGGGTTCAGCTGTAAACGGCTGTTATCTCCGCCTTGTACTGGAAACACGAAATTACGAGCATATTGAAGCTATCAAAAACGCGCTTATTTCAAACGGCTTCAAACTTACCAACGATTAAAAGGAGTAGAATATTATGATAAAAATTCACACAGAAAAAGCACCTGCCGCTGTTGGCCCTTACTCACAGGCTGTTATTTCAAACGGTATGGTTTACACAAGCGGACAGATCGCAATAAATCCCATTACAAATACTATCGAAGCTGTTACAATTGAGGAGCAGACAGAGCAGGTTATGCATAACCTCGGCGCTATTCTCGAAACAGCCGGCTCATCCTTTGAAAAAGCTGTGAAAACTACCTGCTTTCTTGCAGATATGAACGATTTCGCCGCTTTCAATGAGATATACGGAAAATATTTTACAGGACTTCCTGCAAGAAGCTGTGTTGCAGTAAAAACTCTGCCAAAAAATGTTCTTGTGGAAGTTGAGGTTATCGCTGAAACTAATCTTTAATCGCTATTATCGGAGGTTTTATTATGACTGTCAAGGAAATGCAGGAGAAGATCCTGAAACTGAAAAAAGATACCAATACAGCCATTCTCGCCCACAGCTACCAGTCCCGTGAAATCGTGGAAATTGCCGATTTTACAGGCGACAGCTATAAATTAAGCGTTGACGCCACAAAAATCCCCAATGAAAATATTCTTTTCTGCGGCGTTCACTTTATGGCGGAAACTGCAAAAATGCTCTCCCCCGAAAAACACGTTTACCTTGCAAATAAAGGTGCAGGCTGCCCTATGGCAGAGCAGATGGACAGGGATATGATTGCCGAAATCAAGGCGAAAGAGCCTGACAGAACTGTTGTGGCTTATATCAATACCACCGCTTCTCTTAAAACTGTCTGCGATGTGTGCGTTACTTCGTCAAGTGCGCTGAAAATCGTGAAAAATATCAATTCCGACAAAATACTCTTTGTCCCTGACTGCAATCTTGGAGGCTGGGTGAAGTCACAGCTCCCCGAAAAGGATATTATGCTTCTCAACGGCGGCTGTCCTGCCCATTCTTCTATTACAGTTGAGGAGGTTATGGCGGCTAAGGCTGAACATCCCGACGCACTTTTCCTCGTTCATCCCGAATGTCGCCCCGAAGTTACTGCTCTTGCTGATTATGCAGGCTCTACCAGCGGAATTATGGACTACGCTATGAAATCCGACGCTAAGGAATTTATCATAGGCACAGAAAATTCAATCGCTGAGCATCTCCAGTATGACTGCCCCGAAAAGAAATTCTATCCTCTGACAAAAAGACTTATATGCTCCGATATGAAGCTTACAACTCTCCCCGATGTGTACCGTTCACTCCTTGCCATTGCAGGCAAGCCTGAGGGTGAGGCTTTTGAGATACTTATGGACGAGGAGCTTATTTCCTCCGCACGTAAATGTATAGACAAAATGATCGAGCTGGGCGGCTGATATGACGGAGCTGATTGAGAAATTATGCAAAACAGGCGATCTGTCCGACAATGAGCTGAAAATGCTCATTGCCGACACCGCCGTACAGACTGCGGAGCTTCTTGCAAAACGTGCAGATGAAGTCCGCAGAAAATATTACGGAAATAAAGTATTCCTCCGCGGACTTATTGAAATTTCCTCATATTGCAAAAATGACTGCCTCTATTGCGGTATCCGCCGCAGCTGCAAATCGGCAGAGCGTTACCGCCTTGACCGTCAGCAGATACTTGACTGTGCTGATATCGGCTATAAACTGGGACTCCGCACCTTTGTAATGCAGGGGGGCGAGGACGCTTTTTTCACCGATGACTATATGTGCGGCATTATATCTGAGCTTCGCCAACGCTATCCCGACTGTGCAATTACTCTCTCTCTTGGCGAGCGTTCCGCTGAAAGCTACAGAAAAATGAAAGAGGCAGGAGCTGACAGATATCTCCTCCGCCATGAAACAGCCTCACAGGAGCTGTACAGTAAAATACATCCGGCTGAAATGAGACTTGACAATCGCATAAAATGCCTGTATAATTTAAAGGAGACAGGTTTTCAGACAGGTTCGGGATTTATGGTGGGCGTACCATTCCAGACTGCCGATGATATTATTAAGGATATCCGCTTTTTGCAGGAATTACAGCCACATATGATAGGTATAGGGCCTTTTATTCCTCATAAGGACACCCCTTTCAGAAATGAAAAGGGCGGTACTCTTTCCCTTACCCTCCGTCTGCTTGGAATTCTTCGTCTTATGTTCCCGAAGGTGCTTCTGCCGGCTACTACGGCGCTGGGAACGATCTCCCCTGTCGGCAGAGAGCTTGGTCTTAAAACAGGCTGCAACGTTATAATGCCGAATATATCACCTGAGGACGCAAGAAAAAAATATAACCTATACGATAACAAGCTTATTTCAGGCGGCGAAACTGCTGAGGGAATATCCCTGCTGAAAGCAGAGATTGAGGCGGCAGGCTATGAAATTGCCGATGAAAGAGGCGATTGCGTAAAATAAGGAGTTTTTTATGAGAGTACGTTTTCATCTGCCCGATTTTTCCGGGCGCTTCAAGCTTAATCTTTTATTTGCGGATATGCTGAAAAACTTCCCACACTATTTCCGTGAGGGAGTTGAGATTGCTTCATTCTACGGTGTATTTCCTCCTTCTATGTGGAACGGCGGACGTACACAGGGCGGCGTATGCGATCCCAATTATGTTAAAATGGTAATAAAGGCTTTTAATGACAGAGGTATACCTCTCCGCTTTACCTTTACAAATCCTGCTCTGGAGAAAAAGCACCTCAACGATCCTTTCTGCAATATGGTGCTTAATCTTGCAAATAATGGTCTTAATGAGGCTATCGTCGTATCACCCATTCTTGAGGAATATATCCGCAGGAATTTCCCCAACTATAAGCTGACAAGCTCTACCTGCAAGCGCATTACTGATCCCGTGAAGCTTGAGGAGGAGCTGAGCAGAGATTACAGCATCGTCGTTGTTGACTATGATTTCAACAATAAATTCGATGTGCTTTCAAAGCTCCCAAGAAAACAGGACTGCGAGCTTCTTGTAAATGCCTGCTGTGAACCCGGCTGCCCTATGAGAGCCGAACATTATCACACTATCGGCGTTATGCAGATAGCATACAACGAGCATATCAAGAAATATCCCAATGTGCCGTTTAATCCCGATAAATACGACAAGCACAAGCTGGAGGGCTGCCGTTACGGTCAGCGCGGAGTTTTCGAGGTGCGCAATCTCAGCACTCATATTTCCCCTGACGATATATGGGAAAAATACGTTCCAATGGGCTTTGAGCAGTTCAAGATCGAGGGACGTACATCCAGCAATCTCAATATTGCTGAAACCTATATGTATTATATGGCTAAACCTGAATGCCGCGACGAGGCGCGCTTTAATCTCCTTAAAGCTATGGAGAACAGCGGCGCTTTGAAATTCACCTGATAAGGGAGGTTTTTATGAAAGCTTATTTTCATCTTCCTGATTTCACTCATCATTTTATGATGAATTATGTTCTGGTGTCTATGCGTAAAAACTGCCCACACTTTTTCCGTGAGGGCGTTGAAATAGCCTCCTTTTTCGGAGCATTCCCCCAGTCCATGTGGAATGGCGGACGCAACGCTTCGGGTACTACGGAGCTGAAATTCGCAGAACACGTTATAAAGGCATTCAACAGCCAGGGTATCCCCCTCCGCTTTACCTTTACAAATCCTGTTCTGGAGAAAAAACACCTGAAAGACAAATTCTGCAACGATATTATGAAGCTTGCGGACAACGGCTTTAACGAGGTTATTGTTAATTCGCCCCTTTTAGAGGATTATATCCGCGAAACTTATCCCAATTTCAAGATGACCAGCTCCACCTGCAAGCGCATTACAGAGCTTGATAAGCTGACAGAGGAGCTTGAAAAGGATTACAAGCTTGTTGTAGTTGATTACGATTTCAACAATAAATTCGACCTGCTTGAAAAAATCCCCCATAAGGAAAAGTGCGAGCTGCTGATAAATCCCTGCTGCAACCCTGAATGTGCAATGCGTACCGAGCATTACCGCAGAGTGGGACAGCAGCAGATAGAGTTCTGCGAGCATCTTGCAAAATCTCCGAACAAGCCACTTAATCCGAAAATATCAACGGAAATGGGCTGCGGCTGCGGCGACAGAACCATATTTGACAATATGAAGCTGCCGAACAATATAACCCCCGATGATATCTGGGAAAAATATATTCCTATGGGATTCAGCCATTTCAAGATCGAGGGCAGAACAGCTTCACAGCTGAATATGATCGAAACGTATATCTACTATCTTATCAAGCCGGAATATCAGAACGAGGCGCGCTTTACATATCTTTTCAACCTTGAAAAGAACGGCGTTATCAAAATCGGCTGATAAAGCTTCCGCATATACTGTAATGGTGCGGAAAATAACTCTGACAACTGTGAAAGGCGGTGTTTTATGTTACGAATGATCAAAACCATTAAAAGAGATATCGCTCTTATCCGTGAAAGCGATCCTGCTGCAAGAAATGCGGTGGAAATTCTGCTGACATATCCCACGCTCAGAGCTATTCGCTCTTATCGCCTTGCTCATTGGTTCTATGTGCGGAAGTATTACACAATTGCGAGAATTATCTCTCAGCGCGCAAGAAATAAGACGGGTATTGAGATACACCCCGGCGCAACTATCGGAAAGGGACTTTTCATTGACCACGGTATGGGAGTTGTTATCGGTGAAACAGCGGTAATAGGCGATAACTGCCTGCTGTATCAGGGAGTTACTCTTGGCGGTACAGGTAAGGATAAGGGCAAGCGCCACCCTACTCTCGGCAATAATGTCCTTGTTGGTGCAGGCGCAAAAGTCCTCGGCCCTTTTACTGTTGGAAATAACGTTAAAATTGCCGCAAATGCCGTTGTCCTCAACGCTATCCCCGATGATTGTACTGCTGTTGGCGTTCCTGCGAGAATTGTCCGCAGAAAAGGCGAAAAAGTCCACCAGCACAAAGTTACTCATGATATCGACCAGATTCACATTCCCGATCCTGTTTCTCTTGAACTGTGCAGACTTCAGGCTGAAGTTGACAGTCTGAAAAAGGAAATTGCAAAGCTTAAAAGTGAATAATACAGGCATTTCCCCGAAGTTTTACGCTTTGGGGAATTTTTCTTGCAATTTATATAAATATATGGTATAATATATATAAGTGTTTTACCTTGTTAAAACGCAAAAATGATATGGAGGAATTGAAAATGAAGAAAATGAAAAGAATTGCGGCTATAACTGCGGCTCTGTTGATTTGTTCGGGAGCTATGGGGTATATGCCTGCTGAAACGATGGAAATTGGCGGAATTGCGGCAAATGCGGCAGAGGTTGCTGCGGAAAGCGTTGAAATCAACGAAGCTAACTTCCCTGATGAGATTTTCAGACAGTATGTGGCTGAGAATTTTGATAAAGACGATGACGGTGCGCTTTCTGCGGAGGAAATTGAGGCTGTAACTGAAATCAAAGTAAGTAATATGAGAATTTCTGATTTAACAGGCATTGAACACTTTACAGCTTTAGAAAGTTTACATTGCGCTTCTACTCGGCTCACCTCCCTTGATTTAAGCAACAATCCTGCATTAGAGGTACTGGATTGCTCTGCCACCAATCTTACAACTCTCGATTTAAGCTATAATGCCAAATTGAAAGAATTGAGATGCGAATATAATAATCTCACTTCACTTAATGTAAACAATAATCCTGCATTGGAAATTCTGGGTTGCGGTGATAATCAACTCACTTCCATTGATTTAAGCAGCAACCCTGCATTGAAATCTTTGAATTGCTATAACAATGAACTTACTTCACTTGATGTAAGCAGCAATCCTGCATTGGCAACGTTGGATTGTTTTACAAATCAGATCACTTCACTTGATGTAAGCAAAAATACAGCATTGACATATTTACAGTGCGGTCATAATAATCTCACTTCACTTGATTTAAGCAATAATGAAGCATTGGAATTTCTGACTTGTTATGGCAATCAGCTCACTTCACTTGATTTAAGTAATAATATTGCATTAGAAACAGCTTTATATGATGACAACAATTATGAAATAACTGTCACCGGCAACACATTTGACCTTTCAACTCTCCCAACAGGCTTTGATGCAGCTAAAACCTCCAGCTGGACAAATGCCACAGTTGAGGGGAATATTCTCACAATTGAAGATGTTACAAAGGAAGTTACATACATCTACAACTGCGGAAATGGAAAAGCTGAAATATTTACACTTATCCCCAAAATTGTTTCTAATCCTCCCGCCAATATCACAGAAATCAACGAAACTAACTTCCCTGACGCAAAATTCAGACAGTATGTGGCTGAGAATTTCGATAAAGACGATGACGGTGCGCTTTCTGCGGAGGAAATTGAGGCTGTAACTGAAATCAAAGTAAGTAATATGGGAATTTCTGATTTAACAGGTATACAATATTTTGAAAATCTTACCGAATTAAACTGTAGTAATAACAAACTTACAGCTCTTGATATGAGCGGCAATAAAAAATTAGTAAAATTAACTTGCTCCAACAATCAAATTTCGGTTATTGATTTAAGTAATAACACAGAATTATCACACCTTACTTGTGAACTAAATCAGATTACAAATCTTGATTTAAGCAACAACCCCAAATTAATGGGTGTGAAATGTAATAAAAATAAACTTACTGAACTTGACTTGAGTAAAAATCGAGAATTGACATACTTAGCCTGCTTTCAAAACAATCTTGCTTATATTGATGTGAGCCATAATAATTCGCTTACAACTTTTCAATGTTCAACCAACCACCGCTATATTAAAACAGAAAAAAAGACATTTGACCTCTCAAAGCTTGCTGAAGGTTTCGATGCATCAAAAACTTTTGATTGGGTGAACGGTAAAGTAGATGGCAATATCCTTACCGTTGAAGATATTTCAAAAGAAGTTTCATACAAATACGACTGCGGAAATAACAGATATGAAACATTCGTATTATTTGTAACCTTAGCAACAGGAGATGTAAACAACGACAGTGCAATTGATTCCATTGACGCTTCATCAGTTCTTGCACATTACGCTGCTATTTCAACAGACGACACATCTTCATTCTCCGATGAACAGATAAAGGCTGCTGATGTTAACAAGGACAAAAAATGCGACTCTATCGACGCTTCCCTTATCCTCGCTTACTACGGCTATACCTCCACAGGCGGTACAGATACAATTGAGGAGTATCTTGCAAATGCAAACGCTGAAGAACAGCTGAAAGCTCTCAAAGAAAAGAAAGAGTCCGAAGTTCAGCTTTTTGCGGCTGCTTATATAGGCTGCACCGACGATATGAATGAGGTTGACGCTACCGCTTGGATAAAGGAAAACAGCCCTGTTTTCTATAAAAATTACAGCTTTGTAAAGGATATTCCGTCAGGACAGATTGCGGGAACACCTATGGGCGAGCTTTACTGCATCGTTCCCTTTGATGAAAATTCAACAGTTGCAATAAATAGTATTGTACAGGATGAAAACGGCAACGGCTCATATGAAAACGTTATCTACAGAAGTGAAAGCGGCGAGCCTGTATTGCTTTTCTGCAACAACTCAGGAGTTGACGGCGATACAATGGTAACTATTACCGATTCTGACGGAAATAAGGACGTATGGTTCCCCGGTCTTGATGAAAAGCTGATGTTGAACTGCCCATATAATGCAAATTATGACGAATTTGTATACGATTTCACACAGTATCAGGAAATACTTGAAAAAGAGCATACATCACGCAAAAACAGCGGCTGGGGACTTATGAATGCTTCCGAACTGCGATGTACCAACTGGGCAGGTGTTGATTACCGCGGCTCAGAGATTATAGGCACCTACCAAATCGAATTTGGCAAAGATACAGCCTATATCAAGTGGGTTGACGGCGATGAGGAACACGAATTCAAGGACGTTGAATGGCAGCTTGAATTCGTAGATAACGCCACTGTTGTAACCTTTAATTTCAACGAATTTGCAGGTATTCTCCAATATAACTTCCTTTGGAATGAAAATAACAGTAAGCTTTATACAGCAGTAAACTTTACAAATGAAGATACTTTAGACGAAAATTTAAAGCTTTACAGAATACTTGACAGATACGAATACTCTGAACCGATTTCATAAAAAATTCAAGGAGAATTGAAATGAAAAACAATGAAAATACAATCGGAATTATTCCCGACAGCAGCGAAAATTCGGGATATTCCGCAAAGCTTATGCGTAAATCCTCCAACGGAAATGCACTTATACTTATAATATTTACCATTTTTATGATTGGCGGCAGTTACATATCAGGTGTAATTCTGGATACATTTATGAGCAGCGATTCAGAATATTATAAATCCATTTATATGCTTCTGTCTATGTTTATCCAGTATTACATCGGTGTTCCCCTTTCGATTTTCATTTTCAGGAAAACACCAATGGGACGTACTGCCGACACAGTAGGCTCTCTTTTCAAAAAGCCTCAGCAATCCCTCTGGTGGGTTATCAGATGGATTTTCATTACCATCTTTTTCATCTATGGCACAAGCCTTGCAACAAATATGATTTTCATGCTTATTGAAAATCTTACGGGAATTGAGCTTATTCAGACGGATTTTTCCGCAGATGACAACGCTCTTTCAAAGGCGATAAATATCCTCTGCATTACCTTTATGGCGCCTGTTTTCGAGGAAATCCTCATAAGAGGCGGTATGCTCAATAACTCCAAGCGCTACGGCTCCTGGTCTGCGGTAATTGCTACGGGACTTTTCTTCGGTCTGCTTCATATGAATTATCCACAGGTTCCTTTTGCGGCTGTTATGGGAATTTTCGCCGCATTTATGGTGCTGAAAACAAAGTCGATCATTCCGTCAATTGCCACTCATTTTATTGTAAACAGCATTGGCGGCTTCCAGAGCCTTTTCACAGGCGGTATTGACATCGACAAAGTGCAGGCAAGCGATATGGATTACATCATGGAAAATCCTGTTCCGGTTTTCGTAATTATGGCTTGCGGTTTTATAATTATGGGACTTATGGCTATTGGTTTTGTACTCTTTATACTTGAAATTATTATGCACCGCGACAGCTTTAAGCTTGAAAAGGTAAATCCCGAAGTTTCCGAGGGAAAAAAGCTCTGCCACTACTTCTCAGCTCCTCTCACAATTATCCTCACTCTGTTCTACCTCGGAATGACGATTTATAATGCTATTCCGCAATAAACAAAATTGCCCCGCAGCCAAAACTGTGGGGCAATTTTTATTGTAGGGCATCTCTAAAAACTCGTTTGATTAAAGAAAAAACAGCTAGGTGCGGCAGATGTCGTGCATAGCTGTTTTTTTCAGAAGGGGGGTTTTTAGAGATGCCCTATATACAGTTGTCATAAAATTCAAGCATCTGCGCCATTATTTCGCTGTCAAGCTCAAAAAATTTCATTTTGTCAACATTTTCTTTTACAAATTCAGTATGCATTTCACCTGTAAAGTAAAACTCGCCTATCTCCTTACAGTATTCATCATATTCCGCTTCGACTTCATCCCTGTATTTAAGCCCATCAGCTGAATTGTATATATGATTATGTCCTCTATCCTCAAATCGGACGAAAGTAAATCTTTCATTATCCGCAAATTTCTCATAATATTTGTCATAACTGAGTTCAATTGGAATCATATCATCATCAGCGCTGTGATAAATCAGCACATCTGCTGTTGACTGTTCAAGGCCTTCAAGGGCAGTCATTGCGGCAAAATCCCCGAATTTATCCTTTTCCAAATCCTCAAAAATCGGCATAGCATAATCAATTGCATCTCCTGCCATACCTCTGCCCACATTCTCAATCATATCAAGAGAGGAATTGAAACCTGCAACGGAAATAATACCCTCAATTTCAGGGTGAAGCTTTGACACGGAGCAAGCAGAATATCCGCCCCAGCTGTGTCCCCAGAGCATAAGTGGTAAATCTGATAATTCCTCGTCAGCTTTTATGTAGTTCAAGGCATAGTCAAGGTCAATAACTCCCTGTGGCAAGCCCTTTACACTTTCGCCCTCGCTTTCATCATTGCCTGTTGCGTCATAGGCGAAAACATTGTAGCCGTTTGATGCAAAATAATCTGCAACATCCATATAACTGCAATGACCGCCGCCGCCAAAACCGTGGGCAAGTACAATCAGTCCCTTTGGCTCTGTATCGCCCTTTGTGTAGACATAGCCTGTAATTTTCTGCCCCTCATTTGAAGTGAATACGTGCTTTTCACGTTCAAGTCCGTCAAATTCTGCTATATCCCTGCAATATGGTTCAAACGATGTGAAACGTGTACCGAAATTCTGCTTGTAAATGGTTTTTACAATCATTTTCGGTGCAATAAGCAAAGCCGCGATAATCAATGCAAGTAAAATTCCCAGTATGATTAATGTGATTTTAAGCCCTTTTTTCATTTTTCCCCTTGCCATTTGTTAAATCCTCCAAAATTCGCAATGATATATCATTATACCACAATTGAAAAAATATTTCAATATACAGTTTAAACAAATTATTTTTTTATTGCACTTGCAATAATAACCACCGCAGGCGAAAGAACAGCCGCTATAACCCAGATTACCCAGCTGATATGCCAGTTGAAAGTGATAAAACTATAGCCGAGGTACAAAGCAGTAACGATTGACCAGTAAATTACCATAACAGCTGCGGATTTGCCTACAGCTTTTTTTGTTCTCGTTTTCTTCTCACGGTTGTATTTTTCTTCCTCTAAAAGCACCTCATAGCCTTCATTGGTTATACTTGACCTTACAATGAGGAATACGCCAGCCGCCACAAACAGGAACATGAAAATTGCACCCAGATCCTCTAAAGGCGAACCGCCGAAAAGCATATCGCAGACAACGGTGGGAACAATTGAAAGTATACAAAGTATTACGCCTATAATCAAATGCAATGTGTTTTTTGAGTGGTCACGTTCACGCTTTTCCTTGACCATTCCGTCAACGCCGTATTCCGTATCAAGGCACTCTTTTTCCATATACTCAAACTTTTTCATAATGCTGCCCGAATAGATAAATAATCCCACAGCTGCCGCAACTGATAAAAACATAAATATGGGACTTAATTCTGACAAAGCTGAATCCTCAAAAAGGATTTCAAAAAGTATTGCCGCAACAGGCGAGAGTATGCACAATGCAACTCCTGCCGCAACATAGAGAGCTTTTTTGCTGTTCTTTTCCAGATACTCCACAGCCTCCGCCATAGACACGGGACGGAGAGGCGGCTCGGTTTCATCACGGGTTTGGAGAGGATTCTGAATAATCAGTTCCTCCCCAGGCTGATTGAGATCAAGCTCATCTTTTAAAAGTAAGTCTGTGCTGACGGAAAAAATCTCCGCCAGTTTGAGTATACGGTTAAGGTCGGGAGTTGACTGGGCGCCCTCCCACTTTGAAACAGACTGTCTGCTGACTCCTAATTTTTCAGCAAGCTCATCCTGTGTCATTCCCGATTTTTTTCTGAGTTCAATAATCTTATCCGCTAATATCATAGTAGTTCCTCCGTTTGATTTGTTTTGTTTTTCACACAATGCCGACTTCGTGTTTTCCATGATTTTATTTTACCACGTTTGCCCGTTGCAGTCAATAAAGTACGCTTTGAAATTTGTCAACCGATGGTTGCAATGGCTGTATTTCGTCATTTCAAGCCTTTAGCCAATAGCCGTTAGCCATTAGCTGACGGGAACTGTAAATTATAGTGAACGTCAAATATAATTTGACATTCACTATAATTAATGATTTAAAGTGCCTCGCACATCCGCAAACTAAAGTTTGCTCCGTGCGGATCGGCAAATAGCAAACGCCAAAAGATTTTGTCGTTTGCTATATCTGTTACACCGCAAGCAAACCGTCAGATATCAGATGTCAGAAAATATTAACCTGCATAAAAAGGCGGAAGCAATTTTTCTTTTAATACTTGCTTTTATAAAACAAAAATGTTATAATAATTGTATAATTTTTATTGTGATAAAAAAATTTAATGCACGGAGGAATAAAAATGGAAATTAATTGGATTTTGTCAACACCTACTTCAAAAGCAGATTTGGATAACGCTGAAAAACAATTTAATGTAACTTTTCCAAAAGAGTATTCGGAATTAGTTTTAAATTATAATTTTGCATATGCAAAGCCAAATTGTGTTTGCGTAAACGGAAGAGAAAGAGTATTTGAAAGATTGTTGTCTATTAATGAAAGCGACAGAACGAATATATTTAATTTTTCTGAAATTGTGAGCGAAAACTGCGGTAAAAATCTGATTGCTTTCGGCTCTGATCCTTTTGGAAATTATTGGTGCTTTGATTACAACAACGGAAACGGTGAGCCTGTTATAGTTTACTATGACCACGAATCAGCATTCGAATATGAAGATTATGAACCGCAATTTGTATGCAGTTCTTTCCGTGAGTTATTAGACAGCATTACAGAATCGCAGGAGGAATAAAAATGGAAA
>JAGAMB010000045.1 GCA_017624895.1 Ruminococcus sp.
AGAGGAAGCTCCAAAGCCTGAGAAAAATGCGGAAGAAAAGCCAAAGGAAACTCCAAAGCCTGAGAAAAAGGCAGAGGAAAAGCCAAAGGAAGCTCTAAAGCCTGAGAAAAAGGCAGAGGAAAAGCCAAAGGAAGCTCCAAAGCCTGAGAAAAAGGCAGAAGAAAATCCAAAGGAAACTCCAAAGCCTGAGAAAAAGGCGGAGGAAAAGCCAAAGGAAGCTCTAAAGCCTGAGAAAAAGGCAGAGGAAAAGCCAAAGGAAGCTACAAAGCCTGAGAAAAAGGCGGAGGAAAAGCCAAAGGAAGCTCCAAAGCCTGAAAAAAATGAAATGCCCGAAATTGTCCTCCCGAAAGAGGCTTTCCGTGAAGTGTTAGAAAAGCAGAATGTCAAGGAAAAGCCTGCTGTTTCGATTGCCGATGTAAATAAATCTGAGGAGAAAAAAACTCCGGCAAAACCGATCACACGCGAAAAACTTGATGAACTTTACAGCGATAAGGATATCGAGCAGGTTGAATCCGTTGAAATTGACGATATAAATAATATGGCGCTGGGCAAGAATAGTACCCTTCTTATAAAGTATTTCGGTACAAACGAGGTTGTACATATTCCCGATACAATAACAACTATCGGAAAATATGCTTTCAGAGGGAATAAATCCGCTAAAACAATTATAATGTCTGACAGCGTTAAGATTGTTGACCGCTTTGCATTTGCTCATTGCGTCAATCTTGAAGAAATTGTTTTTTCCCGAAATCTTGAAAGCATCGGCGAGAATGCGTTTCTGAAATGTCAGCGTATCAAAGAGCTTAATTTCCCCAACTCCCTTAAATCTATCGGAAAAGGTGCATTTGGCAGATGCAGCTCTATCCGTAAGCTGATATTCCCCCCTCAGCTGAAGAAAATCAATGATCTCAGCTTCTATTCGTGCCGTAATCTTAATCGTGTTGTTATATCTGAAACGATTGAATCTATTGGAAATGCGGCATTTTCCGAGTGCTACAGCCTGAAAAAGATTATTATATCAGATTCTGTTACATCAATTGGCGAAAGTGCATTTTCATGGTGCAGATCGCTGGAGGAGATCACTATTCCGACATCGGTGAAGACAATTGGCAGCTGGGCTTTTTATGGCTGCGGAAAGCTTGTTGATGTCAAGCTGAGTGTCCATACAAAGGATATCCGTGATGATGCGTTCTGCGGTTGTGAGAATATATGTAATGTGAAGATTGCAGAATTTGATGGTGTTGACTATAATCAGACAATGGTTAAAAAAGGCCATAAGCTGATACTTAAAGTTCTCAAACAGGTCAACCGTAAAAAGGCGGAGCGTTATGCAAATGAACATGGCATCAGCATGATGTTTATTTAATACTATGAGGTACGGAGCGTAAAAACTCCGTACTTTTTGTTATGGGAACCTCTAAAAACCTCCCTCATGGCAGACTTCCTATGACAGACATCATTTCTGCTCATCATCTTTGTCTACTAACATTTTAGTGATCGGTATAAAATAATGATTGCATTAGCTGCGGAAATGTGGTATAATAAAAATGTATGATTATGAAACAGAGGTGTTCGTATGGAAATAAAAGAGAGAATAGCAGCTCTTTCCGAGGTTTGCGGAGCGTCGGGAGATGAAACCCATGCAGCAGAGCTTGCTCTCGGAATGCTTAGGGAGTTTTGCCCTGACGCTGCTATAATAAATGGCAATGTGGTGGGTAAATTCGGTACTCATCGTGACGGACTGCCCTCACTTGTCCTTGACGCTCACATTGATCAGATCGGAATGTGTGTGACATATATAACAGATGGCGGTTTTATAAAGGTGGGAAATCTCGGCGGAATTGACCGCAGACTTCTTCCTGCACAGCAGGTTGTAATTCACGGAAAAAGGGATATAAGAGGCGTTATATGCTCCGTTCCGCCTCATCTTTCAGGTGGAGAGGGGAAAGTTCCTGAAATTTCAGATATAGCCATTGATACAGGATATCAAAAGGCTGAGCTGGAAGAAATTGTTTCTCTCGGTGATTCCATAACTTTTGATGTGAAGTGCCAAAATCTTGCAGGAAGCCGCATAACAGGAGGCGCGTTGGACGATCGCTGTGGAGCTGCGGCAATACTCTACGCTCTGGAGCTTCTGAAAAATCGTGAAACAGCCTATAATGTTACTGTAATATTTTCAGCTCAGGAGGAGCTGGGAGAGCGCGGTGCAAAAATCGGCGCATTCACTCTTGCTCCCGATATTGCAATAGCTGTTGATGTAAGCTTTGCATATGCTGAGGGAGAGGACGAGAAAAAGTGCGGTTATCTTGGTAAAGGAGCGATGATCGGAATATCTCCCTGTCTTTCAAAGGAGATATCCAACGGACTTATAGATGCTGCAAAATCGGCAGGATTGCCATATCAGCTTGAAATTATGAACGGTCTGACTTCAACTAATGCCGACAGATATTCCTCATCACGGGAGGGTGCAAAGGCGTGTACTCTGTCAATTCCCCTGCGGAATATGCACACACCTGTTGAGGTTATTGATGTTAATGATGTTGTAAATACAGCGGAAATACTTGCGGAATTTATCGGGAGGGCTGCAGAATGAATAATTTATTGAAGGAATTATGCCTGATAAATGGTACATCGGGAGATGAAACCCTTGTCCGCAATGCCATAATCGGAAAGATAAAAGACTTCTGTGAATATAGGGTTGATAATCTCGGAAATCTCATCTGCTTTTGCAAGGGTAAAAAATCATCGGATAAAAAACTTATGATAGCTGCACATATGGACGAGGTTGGCTTTATTGTGACGTATATCCGCGGCGACGGAACACTCTGCTTCAATGAGGTAGGCGGAGTTGATACATCTGTTGTGATCGGCAGACAGGTTACTGTCGGAAACAGCGGCATAAACGGTGTTGTAGGCTCAACTGCCATTCACAATCTTTCAAAGGAGCAGCGAGAAACTCCGCCGAAATATGGCGATATGTATATTGATATCGGTGCTTCTTCCAAAGAGGAGGCAGAGGAAATGGTCAGCCTCGGTGATAGTGTATATTTCAGCTCTGAATTTGTTGAGCTGGGCGGAAACTGCGTCAAGGCAAAGGCAATTGACGACCGTGCAGGATGTGCCGCAATGATACAGCTTATACGTGAAGGTGTGGAGTACGACACATATTTTGTGTTTAACGTTCAGGAGGAAGTGGGACTTCGCGGCTCTATGGTATCTGCCTTTTCCGTTGCTCCCGATTTTGCCATTGTCCTTGAAGCCACAACAGCTTCGGATATTGACGGTGTAGGCGGAGCTAAAAAAGTATGCTCTTTGGGAAAAGGCCCGGTTGTGGGATTTATGGACAGAAGTACCATTTATGATAAGGAGCTTTACCGTATGGCTTTTACAATTGCCGATGAGCTGGAAATCTCCTGTCAGACAAAAACGATGATAGCAGGAGGAAACGACAGCGGAGCAATACACATAAGCCGCGGCGGAGTTCATACCATAGCCGTTTCTGTACCGTGCAGATATATTCACAGCCCCTCCTGTGTAATAAATAAAGAGGACTTTGAAAATACGCTTATCCTTACAAGAGAGCTTGCGAAAAGGATACACGAATTATGATAAAACTTATACAGAATGAAAATGAGCTTGACCGCCAGCTTCTGCTGAAAAGTCTGTCGGGACGCAAAATGCTTGCATATATGAAAGCGTATGGTGCAGGTTATGACTTCTGCCGATTTTATAAAGTAACAGATGAAACGGGTACAGGCTTTATGTTTATAATCAACTCGACGCTGATTATATGTGCTGATGAAAAACTTGAAGCTACTGATGAGCTGAAATTTTTCGTCAGTATGAATATGCCCTTCCGTGTGGAGGGAGATAATCGTATTCTGCGGAATATAGCTGACAGCGACCATTATCAAGTGCTGAACAGAACTATTTTTGAGCTTGTTCCCGATGAAAAAACTCGTGAGTTTCAGGAGGAGTATGTGGACTTCAATCCGCATCTTCCTGACGTATACAAGATTTTAAGCGAGGGATTTCCGAATATTTCTGATTTTTCCCTCTGGTATACCGATACCTCCCATAGATGCAGACACGGCATAAGCCGCGTATTTACATATCGCGACAGCACAACGGCTTCGGTAGTATTTGATATTGAGGATGAGGTGCTTATCGGGCAGGTTGCTACAAAGCTATCCTGCCGCGGCAGCGGATATGCAAGGGAGTTTCTGAAATGGCTTGCATATTTCTTCAATAATTTAGGGAAGCGCGCCTTTCTACTTGCACTTGATGTTCGTGTAAGCTTTTATCGTGAAATCGGCTTCAAGGAGATCGAAACAGAAATCGTTCTTGAACGTTATGACGTTGAAAAGGAAAGTGTAACAAAGGGAAAATTACAGAATTAAGGAGAAAATAATGAATTATAATGATATATACGGCTTTGGCAGTAATCTTACAGAGCTTGCGGAGCAGGCAGAGAAAAACTGTGCCGAGGCATTTGCAACAATTGAAAAAACAGCAGAATACTGCGGCGCAAAGGTTCTGAAAGCCTTTTCCGATAATCGCATAAGCGAGTCCTGCTTTTACGGCTCCACAGGCTACGGCTACGGAGATATAGGCAGAGAGGCTATAGACAAGGTGTTTGCACAGGTTCTTGGTACAGAGGACGCACTTGTCCGCTTCAATTTTGTATCTGGAACTCACGCGCTGTCTACAGCATTATTCGGAGTTTTACGCACAGGCGATAAAATCGTATCTGTTACAGGTAAGCCATATGATACTCTTGAAGAAGTAATTGGAATTGCAGGGGAAAAGGGCAGCGGCTCACTTATGGATTATGGTGTTGAATACGGTCAGGTGGATCTGCTCCCCGACGGTGAGCCTGATTATGATGCCATTACTGAGGGCGTAAAGGGTGCAAAGGTGGCATATATACAGCGTTCAAGGGGATATTCCCTCCGCAGAGCATACACCGTTGACGATATTGAAAAAATGGTTCAGGCTATAAAAAAAGGAAATCCCGATGCAATTGTTATGGTGGATAACTGCTACGGCGAATTTGTGGAGGAGCGCGAACCCTCCGACGTTGGTGCAGATGTGATTATTGGTTCACTTATAAAAAATGCAGGCGGCGGAATTGCCCGTACAGGCGGATATATAGCAGGCAGAGCAGATCTTGTGGAGCTTTGCTCATATCGTCTTACCTGCGTGGGAATGGGCAAAGAGGTAGGCTGTACCCTTGATATGAACCGTGAAATCCTTCTCGGACTGTTTATGGCTCCTGACGTAGTTGCGGCAGCACTTAAAACCTCCGCCTTTGCAAGCGAGCTTTTCACACTTATGGGATACAAATGTTCACCACGAAAGGACGATAAACACGGAGATATCATCACAGCGATTGAGCTTGGCAACGAGGAGAGATTATGTGCATTCTGCCGTGGAATACAGAAGGGTGCGCCTGTTGATGCTTTTGTAACTCCTGAGCCATGGGATATGCCCGGTTATACAAGCAAGGTTATTATGGCGGCAGGAGCATTTACAATGGGAGCTTCAATAGAGCTTTCCGCTGACGCTCCTATTCGCGAACCGTATGCTGTATGGATGCAGGGCGGAATTACATACACAAGCGGAAAGCTTGGCGTAATGCTTGCGGCACAGGAAATGGTTGAATGATATTTATTGCTGAAAAGTAACAAAAATATTACAGAACAGCTACAATTTGAGGGCGAATGTTATCATATTCGCTTTTGTTGTTGACTTTTATGTAAAATCCTGTTACAATAAAAGATAATGCAGAGAATGACTGCATTATTTGTTGACTATATAAAAGAAGGAGGAGCTGCTTTGGGAGATCGTAGATTCTGTTACAGATGTATGGAAGAATATGACATGGATCAGCATATCTGCCCCCACTGCGGGTTTGATGAAACCACTCCGCATAATGCGAATTATATTGCCCCCGGAACAATACTCCGCGACAGATACCTTGTTGGAGTTCTGATGGATTATAACGGCGAGGGCGCTTCCTATATCGGACTTGACCTTTCAACGGAATGTAAAATAAAGCTTCGTGAATATATGCCTGCAAATTTCTGCACAAGAGTGAAGAATAAGGCAACGATCAGCGTAAATTATAATAATCTTGCCAAGTATAAGGCATTTATGGCTGAGTATACCGAGCTTAACAAATCACTTGCAAGACTTCGTAATAATTCTAATATCGAGCCTATTCTCGATATGTTTGCAGATAATAATACTACTTATACTGTTTTTGAGTATGCTGATGGTGAAAAAATGCTTGATTATCTCAAGGATAATGCAGGCGAACTTAGCTGGGAACAGGCAACTGTTCTTTTTCCGCCGCTTTTCACAACAATTGGCATACTTCACAACAGCGGCATAATCCACCGTGCGATCAGCCCTGATACGATTTACATTACAGAAAAGGGTGAATTGAAGCTTTCAGCTTTTAGTGTATCTGCTGTAAGAACTGTTGACGCAGGTCTGGATCATGAACTTTTCAAGGGGTATGCTGCCCCTGAGCAGTATTCTGCAAGCAGCAGCAGCCGTCAGGGGACATGGACTGATGTTTATGGTGTTAGTGCATTGCTTTACCGCTGCCTTACAGGATGTATGCCTGTTGATTCTATTAGCCGTATGAAAAATGACGACCTCTGTGAGCCGTCTGTGCTTAATCCATCTGTTCCGCCTCACGTTTCAAAGGCGATAATGGACGGTATGAAGCTTTCCGGAGCTGATAGAATACAGACGATTACTGAGCTTGTAACTCGCCTTTTTGAACAGCCGGCTGTACCGATAAAGCCGGCGGCAGAACCTGTTCAGAAGGAACAGCCTGTAGTAAAAGAGCCGGAGAGATATGAAGCTCCCCGACAGCCTCAGGGCTATTATGAATATGACCAGCGCGGAAGTTATCCGCCGCCTGTTCGTGAACGTCATTACAGATCACGGGAGGACGAATATACTGTTGAGAAGGTAAATATGGTTGACAGACTCAAAGTGCCTGTTATCATAGGTGTTCTTCTTCTTGCAATCCTTGTTATACTTATAGCATTTCTCTGGCCTTTGTTCAATCAGTCGAAGCCTGACAACAGCTCATCAAATTCAAGGGATTCAATGTCATCGAATGTTATTTCAGATGAAGATGATGACTTTGACGAGACAGCTTCAGATACTGAAATGCCTGATCTTGTGGGTAAATTCTACAGTCTTTGTGAAGAAAAGTATAAGGATTACTTTAAATTTGTTCCCGAATATGTCTATGATGATGACACGGAAGCAGATATGATCATGGAACAGGACGTTGAACCCGGCACCTACATTTCTCAGGGCAGCACGGTAAATCTTGTTGTAAGTAAGGGTGCTAAGGGCGGAACAATTCCTAAGTATGACGGACTTACTGTTTCACAGTACGAGAACGAGCTGAAAAAAGCAGGAATTTCCAATTACTCGCTCGTTAAGTCATCAAGCACATGGGGAATACCGGATACTGTTTCACAGCTTCAGATCGACGGTAAATCGGTAACTCCCGGTATATATTTCAGCAACGAGGATGGAAAGAAGCTCATAGTGTTCTATATATCAAAGGACGCAAATGTAATTCCTCAGCCTGTAACACAGGCACCAACAGTACCGGCTACAACGACTGCGGTACAGCCTCAGACACAGGCGCCTACAGCAGCACCTACAGCTGCTCCTACGGAGCCTCCTGTTGTTGTAACAGATCCACCTGCACCGCCGCCTTCGACGGATCCGCCGATAGTAATTGTACCTCCGACTGATCCTCCTGTAGTAACTCCTCCCGATGAGGGCGATATCGGTGTCTGGTAATTTTTCTGAATAATTCAGATGGTTTATTGAAATAATAAAAAATGAGGTTTACCACAGCAGGTAAACCTCGTTTTTTACCAATCCCTAAAATGTCAGCAGAAAAAGATGACGAGCAGAAATGATGTATGTCAAGGCTGTCGTATGATGAGGAAGTCCAACGATGACATACGGCATTTATGCCATTAGATTTGTCTACTACTATTTCAGGGCTTGGTATTAGTTTATAGGGAAAATATACTGCCGAAAACAGAGTATGCCGTTTCCGTCAGTTCGGCTGACCAAGACGGTGGCGGAGATTATTCTCTTTAAGCTGTCTGCCCTCGGCAATAAGATGGAGCATCTCATCAGAGTCGGATTTTTTCAGAGCCTCATTGTATTTGTTCAAATTTTCAATAAGCAGCTCAAGTTCGTATATGAGATACTCTTTGTTCTGCATAAAAAGGTCAGTCCACATTTTTTCATTCATAGTGGCAATTCTTGTCATATCCTGAAAGCTTCCGCCGCTGAATCCACATTCAAGGTCAAGCTCAGGACTTTTTACATAGGCAGAAGAAACAATATGAGCAAGCTGAGATGTGTATGCAATCATTCTGTCGTGATTTTCAGGGGATGTATTGACGATTTTTCCGGCACCGATTTCCTTTGCAAGACCGGAAAGCAAGTCGAAATCCTCTTGTTTGCTGTCCTCGAAGGGAGTTATAATAAAGTTTGCATTCTGAAATAAGTCAGCGCTGCTGTTGTGATAACCGCCAAATTCTTTTCCTGCCATCGGGTGCATACCGAGATAACGCAGACCGTTTTCTTCCGTCATTTTTTTCATTCGCAGAGAAAAATCTCCCTTTATGCCGCATACATCGGTTATAAGGGTATTTTTATCAAAATTGCCTGCATTTTCCATTATGTATTTCTCGGCAGCTTCGGGAAAAAGCGATACAATAACAAGATCGAAGCCGCTGTAATTGCCGTCAAATTCCATATCAATGGCAACATCTCTCAGAGCTGAAAATTCGATATCGTGGTTAAGGTCGCAGCCCACTACAAAATGAGATGTATATTTTTTCATTGCCTTACAAAGAGAACCTCCGATAAGACCAAGACCAACAACTAAAACTTTCATATAATTACCTGCCTTTTAAATTGATAAGGATATTATACCACTTTATTGCTTTAAAGTCAATAGGCTTAGAAATTATTTTTCCACATAGAACTTTTTCAGCTTCTGATAACATTCATGGTTTGCAATGCAGTCGGCTAAAGCGCGGTGAGCGTTTTTATGCTCAATGCCGAAATATTGAGTAAGAGTTGTGAGCTTGTGGTTTGGAACGTCTATATTACAACGTTTTGAATAGGAAAGAGTGTCAAGGGTGTCGTTGAGAAACGGTGGCAGATCAAGCCTTTCACAGTATAGCTTTATAATATTTCTGTCAAATGATGCGACATTGTGACCGAGGATTATATCGTCCCCGATAAATTTAAGGTAATCGGGAAGAATATCACAGATAGCAGGGGCATCTTTTACCATTTCATTTGATATACCTGTAATAGATGTGATAAGTGCGTTTATAGTACCTGATGGTTTTACAAGGCTGCTGAATCGGTCAGTTATGGTATTATTACGCACTTTGACAGCGGAAACCTCGATAATTTCGCATTTGCGGACGTTTATGTCAGTTGTTTCAAGGTCGATAACGGTGTAATCACAGATATCCGCCTTGATACTTTTTCTTGTGTTTGTATTTTTTATTAAGGTATTCATAGTCTGCTCCTTTAAGGTAATTTAAGTTTATGTGGTGAAACCGGACTGATACGATTGAGGTATTCAAGAGGTGAGCCATCGGGAAAATCAAACTCTATCCGACAGGCACACAAAGCCTGTCTGAAAATGCCATATCGCTTATTTATGGCGATATTTCCATATTTCCCGTCACCGAGAATAGGACAGCCTATATGTGCAAGAGAAGCTCTTATCTGGTGTGTGCGGCCTGTAAAAAGCTTTATTTCAAGAAGTGCCATTCCTGATTTTTCTTCAAGAACACGATAACCTGTGCGTATCTCCTTGTAGCCGTCAAGTGGTTTATCGCTTATGCGGACGATATTGCGTCCCTCTTGCCGATAGTGATAAGCGGTAAGGATATCAGAAGCTTTCGGCGGCTTTTTAACAGTAATACAGTTGTAAAGCTTGTGGACATAGCCGTTTTTTATGCCGTCGTTCATTTCTCGGAGTGCGGCAGCTGTTTTTGCAGCGGTGACAATACCTGATGTATTTCTGTCAAGTCGGCTGCACAGAGCTGGGGCAAATGTACTTTCCTCATCGGGGAGATATTCCTTTTTGCGGTAGAGATAAAGTTTTATGCGGTTGATAAGGGTATCACAGGTATTTTCGCCGTTTCCGTGAGAGTCAAGTCCAACAGGCTTGTAAACAACGATAATATTTTCATCCTCGTAGACTATATCAGGCTCTGTATGTGCGCTGAGGAACGACATATCGTGTTTTTTTACAGCAGCAACGTCATCTTTTACGTAAACGCGTACAACATCGCCCTCAGAAAGCATAGCGGAAATTTCACATCGTTTTCCGTTGAGTTTTATATCCTTTTTGCGGATAAGCCGGTACATCATAGATTTTGGCAGATCGGGCATAGCCTTCATAAGAAACTTGTCAAGCCTCTGACCGCTGTCATTTGACATTATTGTAAATTCCTTCATTGTTCACCTCAGAGATGTATGCAAAACGCATAATTTATTTCTATATAAAAATGATTTATTATTCAAAACGTAGATAAAAAGAGAATATTGTATTTAAATTGTTGCAATTCTGTAATTTTTATGATACAATATTCCTTGATTGATTTATGGATTATTTTGCTTAAGGCAATACTGCCCGGAGCTTGTACGGAAGATGCGCAAGCAGATTTTGTGCAAAGCCCTCAGGTATGCTTTGTGCGGTGTTGTCTGAAAGCTTTTATGAAGCAGGGGAACAGTATATACGAATAAAAACTATGCCCACAAGAATTTCAAGGAGTTTATTTCTATGAGCTTAGCAAAAAAAATTTTATCAGCCATTTTGGCGGCAGGTATGAGCATCTTGCCTGTTGTGTCCAACGCAGCCTCTGCTGTAGGTGACCAAAAAAATCCATATGTATATGATACCACAATTTCTGAAAAAAGTAAAGACCTTGCTATTGAAGAAGAACAGCCATTTAATGTGTTCGACATCTATGATGCATACTATGAGATGATCTCAAAGCAAACAGTTCCTGTTACAACAGTTACAACTACGAAAAAAACGACCACTTCGACCACTAAAAAGACAACAGCTGCGCCTAAGACTACCACATCGAAAAAGATTACAACAACACAGAAAACAACTGCTTCTACGAAAAAAACAACTACTCTCACAACAACAGCGGCTTCAACAACGATGAAACCGCAAACATCATTCGCAACGACTGCTTCCGTTACAGCTCCTGTAACAACTGTTGTTACAACTCAGGTCGGACAGTTCCCCGACGGCAAATACATAAACGGAATTGATGTTTCACAATGGCAGTATCTGATAGACTGGCAGGCTGTAAAAAACAGCGGACAGGTTGATTTTGCTATTATAAAAGCCGGATGGGGTAAGGAAACTTATCAGGTTGATCCTTTCTTCCATCAGAATATGCAGCAGGCGCAGGCAGTCGGTATGGACGTTGGTGTATACTGGTTCAGTTATGCTATGTCTGTTGAGGAGGCGAAGCAGGAGGCTCTTGTTTGCCTCGAAACTATCAAGGATTACAGCTTCAATTATCCTGTATACTACGATTTTGAATATCAGAAGGCTTTGACAAGTCTCAGCTATGCAACCCTTTCGGAAATGATCGAGGTTTTCTGTACAACTCTTGAGGAACACGGATATAAGACGGGTGTTTACGGCAGCGGCAGCGACTTTGAATACCGCATATACAGGCACGTACTTGAAAAGCGTCCTGTATGGGTTGCAGAATATGATACACCTACTGTTACATGGTACAAGGGTACTCACGGTATATGGCAGTACAGTCCTAAAGGCAGAATTGACGGAATATCCACAGACGTTGACCTTAATTACTGCTATGTGGACTATCCGGCGGTTATCGGCGTTAATCCAAAGGATGGAAAAATTCCAGAAACAACAGCTGTGACTACTACAACGACCGATCCGACGGTTACAACTCCGACAACGCAGAGTGGTAAATGTAAAATAGTTGAGCTTGGTACAGTATCAGTTGATGAGTGGGATGAATTTGACAAGGAAGAATACGATTTTGCTATGATTATGGCGGATCGCAATGAAATAGGGCTTGTTGGTGAGAATATAGACAAGGCTCATTCACTTGGAATTGACTGCGGAGTAATATACGACTGCTTCACCGTAACAGCAGACGGAATAAAACAAGATATTGCAGCACTTGACGCTCAGCTCAGCGGCAGAACCCTTGAATATCCTCTTTATTTCGGAATATCAGAAACGAGAGCAAACTTCGGTATATACGGCTTTGAGAAGAATAATGCCGCTTATATAGCTGAGGAGTTCTGCTCATACTTTGAAGGCAAAAAGTATTTTGTAGGAATTATGGCGGATGACAAGATTCTCGGCTATTGCTTCAACAGAGATTTGCTCAGCCGTTATGACATATGGCAGGTAAAGTATAATAACGATCCTGACATTTACACAGGCAGCTGCGGTATCAGAACGAAAAAAGATATCGTAAACGGCGAAATGTACACTATTTGTACAACAGACTATCCTGAAATCATAAAGCGTGTTGGATTAAACGGCTACACTCCGTCAGCAGAAAATTCGGATTAATTGAGCTAACACCATACAAAGCCCGTCTGACGGTTTTGCATGAAATATGCTTGCATATTTTCCGCAATCCTGCATCAAAAACTCTTGACATACGGACAGTATGCCGGCAAGCATACAATCTGACAAAAATCTGACTTCGCATCTCCGCACAGAGTTCATTTATAACTTTGTGCGGTTTTGTCTTAAAGGAGTAAATATGGTTGAATTTATTACAGGAGCTTCTGGAACAGGAAAAACCATGGAGCTTCTTGAACGCATAAAAGAGTGCAGCGGAAAGGAACGTATTGTTCTTGTTCCGGAGCAGTATTCAACGGAATTTGATAAAAAGCTTTATTACCATATCGGCGCAAAGGATTTTAACAGCCTTTTATCTCTCAGCTTCAGCAGCCTTGCCCGACAGCTTTTTCAGATTTACGGCGAACCTGACAGAAAAGGGGAGTATGCCGATGATATGGCAAGGCTTATACTGACATATCAGGCGATAAATGAGGCAAAAAACAATCCAGAACAGCTCCTGTTTTTCAGACGGGGAGGCTCACAGCCCGGCTTTGCAGAGGAAATCCTGAAACTTATCGGCGATATGAAAAAATCGGGTATATCTCCCCAGAAGCTTATGCTGAAAGCCGATTTGTTTGAGAAAAGACTCCACGATAAAGTAAAAGATACTGCAAATATATTTTATGAGTATGAGTTTCTCATGGAGCAGTACGGCTTCAAGGATCACCTTGAAAATATCCGCGAGGCTGCAAAGGCGGCAAATCTCAACGGCTTTTTCAAGGGAACATCTGTATTCCTTGACGAATTTGAAAGCTTTACAGGGGATCAGCTTGATATGCTGAAAATAATACTTTCAGCAGCGGAAAATATTGTAATTGCCCTGCGTACCGATGATGTAAATGCAGGGGAATTTACCCTTTTTGAAACAGTAAACAATACCTACCGCTGTTTATCTGCAATATGTCGGGAGCTGAATATCCCTGTAAAGGTTACAAGGCTTGAAAAAAGCAGGCGGTTTGTATCCCCTGAGCTGGAATATCTAAGTGAAAGAGCAATGCGAAATCTTCCAAATGATACGGATAATGCTCCTGAGCCGAATAATATCCGCATATTTGAGGCAAGGGATATGTACAGCGAGGCGGAGTATGTATGCGCAGAGCTTGTACGTCTGATACACAGCGATGAAACTCTTAAATTTCGTGATATAGCCGTTATTTCAAATAAAATCGAGGATTATGCCGATGTGCTGAAAGCTGCTTTTGCACGATATGATATACCTTATTTTTTGAGTATTGAGCAGCCTGTTGCGCATACATCAGTCATGGTGTTCTTTTTGTCGCTTCTTGACCTGCTTACGGCGAAAAAACTGAAAAGTGAACAGATTTTCCGCCTGCTGAAATGCGGACTTCTTGAAGCGGAGCTGACAGACGTTTCACTTCTGGAGAATTACTGCTATAAATGGGGAATTGACGGCAATATGTGGACTGAACCCTTTACAGCAAATGACGATAATCTGGAGCAGCTTGAAGCAATGAGGGAGAGTATGATCACGCCGATCATAAAGCTCCGCAGAAAAATTGCCAAAAATAATACAGCGGAGGATTACTGCCGTCTTATTTATGGCTACCTTACAGAGAGCAATGGTGAAAAATGCCTTGCGAAGCTAATACTGCGTCTTATAAGGGCTGACAGGGATAACGAAGCGGCTGAGCTGAAACGACTCTGGGGCTGCCTTATGGATATACTTGATTGTGCCGCCGCAACATTGGGTGAAACGGAGCTTAAATTCAGCGAGCTTGCAGATATACTCCGCAGTATGACAGGTCAGCTCAGCTATTCTGTTCCGCCGAGAACGCTTGACGCTGTGACAGCAGCATCTGCAAGAACAGCACGTTTAAGCTCACCGAGGGTAATTTTCGTTATGGGTGCTGCTGAGGGGGATTTTCCAAATCAGGTTAATCTCCACGGACTGTTCACAGAGGCAGACAAGCAGAAACTTTCAAAGGAAGGTCTTGAAATTGCCCGACCTCTCACCGACCTCATAGCCTCGGAGCGTCTTATTGTTTACAAGGCGATTTCAACGGCTTCTGAAAAGCTGTATATGAGCTATCCGCTGTCAGATTTGTCGGGACAGGCGAAATATCCTGCACGAATTATTGAGCAGATAATGGAGATGTTCCCCGAAAATTCGGGTATATTTGTAACGGAGAGTAAGCTGACTCCTGATTTTTATGCTGTTACGAAAAAATCGGCATACTACCACTATATGCAGGACAGGGCAGCTAATACAAAGGAAATAGCTTCAATATATGAAACGCTCCTTTCCGACGAGGAGTACCGCCGCAAAATAGCCATAGCTCTTAGTAAAACAGGACAAACCACGGAGTACAGAATTGACAGGGAGCTTATGGAACGGCTTGAAAATTTTGAACCGCTGTTTTTATCACCCTCCGCCTTGGAAAGCTATAACAGATGTCATTTTATGCATTTCTGTGAAAGATTACTTTGTCTTGAGGTTCCCGAAAAAATAGAGCTTGACCGACGTATTACAGGCGAGCTTATCCACAGCTGTCTGCAAAAAATTCTGGGTAAGCGTACAAAATCGGAGTTCACTTTAATGACATATGATGAGCTTTGCGGAGAGATAAGGTACGAGGCGGAGCAGTACCGCAGGGAGAAAATGGCAGGAGATTTCGGAAAAACTCCACGGTTTGAGCTGTTTTTCAACAAGCTTACGGAGCGATTGGGAAATGTATTCCTCCACAGTCAGCATGCTCTTATGGCAAGTGATTTTGTTCCTGATGCCTTTGAGCTTGATATACGAAAGGGGCATAATCTGCGGCTCAGCTTTGCTGATGGAAAAAAACTCCTTTTTGGCGGAATTATTGACCGTGTTGACGTTTGCACAGTCGGAGATGAAAAATATCTCCGTATAGTTGACTATAAGAGCAGTAAAAAGGTTATAAATGAGGTATCGCTTGCAGGCGGACTGAATTTGCAGATGTTCACATATCTTTTTGCAGTATGCGGCGAAAATGGCATATATGACGGCTGCAAGCCGGCAGGAGTTCTTTACACGCCTATGGAGCTGTCAGGTATTGATATAGAGCAGGCAAAGGTTGAGGAGTTCAATCAGGCGGCTGTTGATTCGCAGCTGAAAAATACGGGCTTGCTTATTGACAGAAAGGATGTTCTTGAAAAAATGGAGCATGGTCTGGGCGGAAAATATATTCCTGCAAAGCTGAAAAAGGACGGCGAATTTGACAGCTATTCCAGCGTTATATCAGAAGCAGGTATGGATAAGCTGAAAAAATATGTATACGATTCGATCAGCGAAGCGGCGGAAGCGCTGCTTAACGGAGATATCGGAGCAGTTCCCCTTAAAAACGGGAAAAAGCTATCCTGCGGCTATTGCAGCTATGCAAATATATGCGGAAACGGTGATGGTAAAATCAGCCGCAGCCCTGACGCTGAAAAATTAAAGGAAGCCGCAGAGCTTCTTGGAAAGGAGATTGATAAGAAATGAGATGGACCGACCAGCAGGAAACAGCAATTAATGCAAGAAATTCGTCATTTATTGTATCAGCTGCGGCAGGAAGCGGAAAAACGGCGGTATTAACAGAAAGGCTTGTCAAGCTCCTCTCCGATGAAAGTGCAGGAGTAAGGGCAGACAAAATAGTAGCGGTTACATTTACAAATGCTGCGGCATCAGAGCTGAAAAAAAAGCTTGACAGGCGATTTCGTCAGCTGATAAACGACCGCCCGAATGAACCGTTTCTGCTGCGTCAGCAGGTGCTTTTACAGAATGCAAAAATATCGACCATAAACTCATTCTGCTTTGACCTTTTAAGAGATAATATTACGGAGCAGGGGATAACTTCAGGTTTCGGCGTACTTGATGAAAACGATGTAAATGTTATACGGACACAGGCGGTCAATGAGCTGCTTGATATGTACAGCCGCGAGGAATACGACAAGATTTCATATCTTTATGATAAATTCTGCATAAACGATCATCAGCCGCTTATTGACGCAATTCTCAGTACAGACAGGTTTCTTTCATCTGTGGCTATAGGTGAAAAATGGCTCGATAAGGCAGTATCCGAGTACAAAAAGGATTTTGCCGATTCGGTATATTTTAACGCGTTTTTTGAGGATATGGCAGCAAGACTTCATAAGGCAAAGCTTCTTGCGGAGGAGAATTTAAAGGCAGTTAAAGATATTTTCCCTGATATGACAATATCACAGGCTGTAAAATCGCTGGAGCAGGCGCAGGAGGATTTTGTAAAGGTGCAGACTCTTGCTGACTGTGCGGAAAGGCATATTTTCCCTGATGATGATATGGCGGCTGAATGTCTTGAATTTGCAAGGCTTGTGACGCTGAGCAAAAAGGTTGAGTATAATGCTGCATTAAGGGAGCTTTACAAAGAGCGCCGTGAGCGTATCAAGAAGATATTGAAAGGAGCAGTTCCCTGTTTTGTATCGGCTCCCCGTGATTTTGAGGAGTCAGGGAAGGTGGCGGAGCTTCTTGGTGAGGCAGTAAAGCGTTTCCGCAGTATAGTGTGGGAAAAGAAATGCGCAAGAAATTCCATAAGCTTTGATGATGGTGAAAGACTTGTGCTGGAGCTTCTTGCTGATTATGACAGCGAGGGCAGAATTATTCAGTCGGAGGCGGCAAGGCGTATAGCCGAATATTATGATATTATTCTTGTTGACGAATATCAGGACTCCAACAATAAGCAGGATCTGATATTCAAGCTGATATCAAAGGGCTTCAAGCACGATAGCTGCGGCAGACCGATGTATGGCAGAAATGCCTTTGTCGTTGGCGATGTAAAGCAGTCGATTTACCGTTTCCGTCTTGCAAATCCGAAGAATTTCATTGAGGTTATGAACAGCTCCGAAAGATATACAGAGGAGAGTGACGCTGAGAATAAAGCAATTCTGCTGAACAGGAATTTTCGAAGCTCACCGCAGGTTATCGACTTTGTAAATTTTATTTTCGGGGAGCTTATGACAAAAAGCTGCGGAGAAATCAGTTATAACGATGATGAGAAGCTGTATTTCGGTGCAAAGCAGTATGAAAACGGTGAGGATGGGGAACGAATTACCCATATTAACTTCATAGATACTGATATGTCTGTTTCTGAGGAGGACAAGGATATCCGTCCGGAGGCTGAAATAACAGCCGACAGAATAGCCGATATGCTGTGCCGGGGAGTAGCCGTCACAGAGAATGACGGTACAAGCCGTCCCTGTATGCCAAGGGATTTCTGCATACTTGTAAGAACAAATCCCGCGGCAAATATATACACTCAGGCACTTGAAAAACGTGGAATTGCTGCAAAGGGAAGCGATGAAAAGGGATATCTGAAATCACGGGAAATAGCCGTTCTCACAGATTTGCTGCGAGTTATTGCAAATCCGCTTAAAGATGTACCTCTTGCAGCGGTAATGGTGTCGCCGATGTATCCCTTTGAGGTAAAGGATCTGGCAATTCTGCGGGCATATGATAAAAAGCTGCCGCTGTACAGTCTTGTGAGAGCTGCGGCAGATAATCAGCTTGATGAAATAGATGAAAATCTATCGGCACGATGCAGAGAGCTTCTTGACTCGGTGGATAATTTCCGACTTAACTCTGTAACAATGACAATCGGCGAGCTTATCAGCAGCATATATGATACTACAGATTTTGTTTCGGTTATGCAGCAGTATACTAATGGCGAAAAGAAAAGAGCAAATCTGCGTCTGCTTATTCAGTATGCACGTAATTACGAGTCAGCTGCGGCGGCTGAGGGCGGCGGAGGTTTAAGCGGCTTTATTGCTCATCTTGACCGCGTTCTTGAAAGCGGAGATTATGAGCAGGGAAAGGTATCTGCGGCATCAGGAGATTATGTTACTGTTCAGACAATGCATAAATCAAAAGGTCTGGAATATCCCTTTGTATTCACAGCGGAAACAGGATATGAATTTCGCTTTGATTCAGACAGGGTAATGTGCAGCGACGACGGCAGAATGGGTTTTATCCTATGTGAGAAAAAGGATCTAAGGCGATACCGAACATTTCAGCAGATCATGCTCAGCTCTGAGGGGCAGCGTGATACGAGAAGTGAGGAGCTGAGATTGCTGTATGTTGCACTTACAAGAGCAAAGCAGCAGCTGTTTATCAATCTTAAATGCGGCGCTGAGGAGAAGAAACGAGTGACACAGCTTATTGAGGAATGTGTTGTAAGCGGAAGTGAAACAGGAGGGCTTGCGGAGTCAGCTAAAAGCTTTTCTGATTGGTTCTGGCTTGCTCTGATGATGCATGGGGAATTTGCAGCAATTGCTGACAAGCTTGATATTGACTGTGGTTCATTCGGATTTCCTGCTTTTAACAGTCAGGATGAATTGTTTGAGTATGATGTATACAGCGAATTTGAAAGGGGAGAGCTTACTGCTGAGGACAGGGTTCCCGAAAAGGCTGATGAAGAAATCGTAAAGCGGCTCAGGGAGATGTTTGAAAGCAGCTATGACCGTACCCTTGCAAATACACCATCGAAGCTCAGCGTAACCCAGATTTCGAAGAAATTCACAGATGACGAGGAATTTGATTTTCAGCTTAAACGCCCGTTATTCCTGAGAGAAAAGGGGTATCTTACAGGTGCTGAGCGCGGAACGGCAATCCACAGCTTTTTCCAGTATTGCTCCTTTGAAAATGCCATAGCGGACACGAAAGCTGAGATAAACAGACTTGCTGAACGGGGATTTCTTACAAAGGCACAGGCTGAGAGTATAAATATCCGCAAGGTAAAGGCTTTTTTTGCCACAGATCTGTATAGGAGAATATGTGCTTCATCTCATTCGGAGCGTGAGAAAAAGTTTACCGTAGCCGCAGCGGAGCTTGAAATCAATGACGTTGTTTTTGAAAGGCTGAAAGGTTCTGACGGTATGATAAAGGGTATTATCGACCTGATGTTTGAAGAAAAAGACGGAATAGTAATAGTTGACTACAAATCTGACAGATACATAACAGAAGAACAGCTCTGTCAGCGGTATGAAAAGCAGCTTTCGATATATAAAGCTGCAATTGAGCTTACTATGGGGAAAAAAGTAAAGGAGCTTATTATTTATTCCATCGACCTTGAAAAAGAAATAAGGATATAATACTAATCCCTGAAACACAGCAGACAAACCCAATGGCATAAATGGCGTATGTCATAAAATATTAGGATTGGTATAAAAAACAGGCATATGTCACGGAAATGACATATGCCTGAAATTATAGTGAGCATCAAATATTATTTTATAAACTTATTATGGCTGTTGCACAAGAGGATTTTCGTCTGTCTCGCTTTCTGTTGCAGGTTCATCTGCAGGTTCAGATTCCATTTCGTTTTGAGCCTCGTAAAGAACGAGATCAATGTCAATATCCTGTCCCTCGCGGTGTACTTTAAGAGTTACAGTATCGCCTGCCTTGAATTTATTCTTGATGCTGTTAAGCTCCTCCATTGTTGTAACAGGCTCATCGTTTATACCGATAATAATATCTCCGACTTTGATGCCTGCTGCTTCAGCGGCACTTTCAGGAGCAACTGTGCGGACGTATATACCCATAGGGAGTCCGAGATAACTTGAATAAACATCGGTAATATCAACAGCGGAAATACCGATCTGAGGTCTGCCCTTGACATGTTTGTAATTTACCAGATCGTCAATAATTTCCTTAGCATTGTTAATGGGAATTGCAAAGCCAAGACCTTCAATTGAAGCTGAACCGTAGCTTGCTGATAATTTTGCGGAATTTATGCCGATAACCTGACCGCAGCTGTTGAGGAGCGGGCCGCCTGAGTTACCCTCGTTTATGGCTGCATCTGTTTGCAGGAGCGTCATTTGTCTGTCGTTAATTGAAATTTCTCTGTCAAGAGCTGAAACGATACCGCTTGTAACAGAGCCGAAAAGTTCAAATCCAAGTGGATTTCCCACGGCAATAACAAGCTCGCCTACACGAAGCTCATCGGAATTTCCAAATGATGCAGGAGTAAATCCTGTTTCATCAACTTTAAGAACAGCAAGATCAGTTTCAACGTCAAAAGCAACGATTTTAGCCTCATATTCCTCCTCGTTGCTGAAAAGAACGGAAACCTCTTTAGCCTCTCCGGCTGTATATTCATTTGTATCCTGCATATAAACAACGTGAGCATTTGTGATAATATAGCCGTCTTCAGTCATTACGATACCTGTGCCTGTGCCGACGCCTTCGCGTACCTCCGGCTCTGACTGGAAGCCCCAGCCCCAGGGATTGAAACTGTTGCTCATATTATATTCTATCTCAAAAAGTGAGGAAATACCCACAACAGATGGCATAATCTCGTCCACAATATCGGGGAGATACTTGGCGTCAGATCGTGATGCGATTTCGAAAAGTCCGGGATTATCTGACGGCGGAGCAGTTTTGTCAATGGAATTATTTTTATTTGTTTCAACTGCTTCATTATTTTTATCGGGATTTTTTTTCTCTGATTCCTCATTGCCGAAATAACGGCTGTCATCCAAAAAGCCGTGAATCTGGGTTATAGCGCCTGCACCAACTGCAAGGAAAAGTGCAGCTGTAATAACAATAAGAGCAATGCGTCCTTTTGATTTTTTGGGTTTTTTCGGAGGTTCATCCCCTGAATAATAGGAATAATTCTCCTCCTGATTATAATATCTATCGTTCTGATTATAGTCATTGTTATAATTGTTGAACATATCTGACATTGGCTAACCTCATTTCAATATTTTATAAATTTATTATAAACATTTATGTGATAAATATATGATAAGCTATAGAAAAATAAAGAACAAATTTTTCCTTTAATGGCTTAAATCCGCAGTTACAAAAAAGCACCGCATAACACGGTGCTTTTTGTTATTTTCCGTTTTTTTCATAGGTTTTGGCGGTGAATTTTTCGCTGTACACAAGGAAACGCTTGTGAGTTCCGCAGCCGATTTCGCCGCACTCGTCATATGCCTTTACATCGAAAGTGAACTCGCGTCCGTTTACTGCGGTGAGGACAGCTTCTGCTGTAACCTGCATACCATCGGGAGTTGCTGAGGAATGTTTGATATTAAGCTCTGTGCCTACAGTAGTTTCGCCGTCGTCAAGATACTGTGCGAGGCAGTCGCAGGCAGCAGCTTCCATAAGTGCTACCATTGCAGGAGTAGCGAATACTTTAAGTGAACCGCTTCCCATAGTTGATGCAAAATTGTTTTCGCTGACAGAGGTAACTGCTTTACCCTTAATATTTACGCTTATTTCTTTCATTTATGATTCTCCTTTGCTTGCTTCAAGAATTTCATCGGGAATGGGGCAGGGTGACATAACTTCGCCTATTACACGGTCATAGGTAAGTACATCAAGCTCCTCATTATCCGGTGTACCGTCATTGTAATCGGTGGAATAAACGGGGATTTTTTTTAGGTTTTCGTCCATACTTTCGATGAATGCATCGTGAGGTGCGTCAATGATATCGGCAATAATATACGGAACATAGAAGAAAGAGAACTTTTCATCGGGTACAGACGAGAAATCTGCACCGTAATTGCTCCAGAAGAAATACTTCTGCTCGTAAAGAGTGCTGCAATTCTGCCCCGTTATATTAAGCTGATTGTAAACGCTTGTTTCGCCTCTGAGAGAGGGGAAGTGATCGCCTACGAAGAAAACGAGAGTAGGTTCGTCAAGTTTTTTAAGCTCATCAAGAAATGCTGTAAGTCCGTCATTTGTGTGCTTGATCCAGGTGAGATAATTTCCGATTTCATCATCGGGATTTTCGCCCTGATCGTAAGGCTGATGATTTTGCATTGTTGTAGTGTGGATATACATTGGCTCGTCTGTAGTATTGACAAGCTCCAGAAGCTGGCTGAAAATGGTATTATCATCAACATATGTACCGAAATGCTCCACAGGAACAGTAAAATCGGTAACATTGTCGATATCGTCGTGGAAGATCATCTTGTCAAAGCCGAAATCGCTGTATATATTTGTGCGGTTATAGAATGAACTCTGGAAGGGATGTACATAAGCTGTTTTATATCCCCAACTCTTATAATACTGAGCGAAAGCAGGCTGCTCACGGTCAGCAAGCTCTCTCTGAGGCATATTCGGTGTATTCAGACCTCTTACAGGAAGTCCGAAAAGCAGCTCAAATTCCGAACGGACAGTATAGCTTGCATATGTGGGAGTAATTGCAATACCGCTTTTACCCTCAGCACAGGCTTTATCAAATCCCTCGTAGTAGGAATCGTCAATGCCAAGCTCCTCGAACACTCTGAAATCTGCGTAGGATTCGCTCATAACAACGATCACATTTGGCTTTAAGCCGTTATTGAAATTATCGACAGGGAGAAGTTCCTCGTCAATAATTTCCTCAATATATTCTTCAGTATAGTTAACCGGTTCTACAATGCGGTTTTCAAAGCTTTCCGATGCAGTTTCCACAAGAAATGCAAGGAAGCTGTTGTTGTTGAATTTCTCATTGAGGAGGAAAGCGTTATTTGCGGCTGTTGTGTCAAGCTTGAAGAAATTATACACAGGGGTGTAAAAGCTTGGGAAAACTATCATGCATATGCTGACTACTGAGCATACAGCAGCTGTGACAGCGCGCTTAACACCTCTGTTTCTCGGAAGCTTCGGATTGAAGTGGAATACTAAAACGAGAAATGCTATAACGATCAAGCAATATATCAGAAGATTTGGCGTAATTTTTATGTAGGCAAAGGATTTCAGACTCTTAACGCTCTTAAAGAGCTTCATATCCGACAGGATAAGGTGATTTCCGTTTGTGCCGTACTTGAAAAGCTCGGTAATGCTCAGCGCCATATAGGTGAAGCTGTGAATTGTCACAGCAATCCATCCCTTGCGGAAAATCGCAAGGAGAAGGGAGAATACCAGAGCAGCGGCAATAAAGTTGAAAACAATTACAGATGGACGATCTGCGGCAAATTCAATAAATGAACTTACAAATTTGAATTGATTGATCTCCGCCATACAAACGATGAAAACGGGGAAAATCAACAGCAGAAAGGTATTCAGCGTCTTGAATTTCTCTGAATTTTCCTCTCTTTTTTCATTGTATTTTCTTACTTTTTCAAGAAGAATATGGAATTTTGTTTTAATTAAATCTGTCATATATGAAACCTCCAAAATTAAAGGATTACTATTAACTAAGATATAATATAACACATAATTATTGAAGTTTCAAGGGCTTTTTGAAATTATCATAATTCTGTCACTATTTTTGTTGTTTTGGTAAATGTGTACGGAAAACATAACTCTAAATTGTGAATTATGACAATTAAAATTATTGCGGAAATATGTTATAATTAGTGATAGGGAGAGTGATTATTTTGAAAAAAGCAGTTGTTACAGGCGGTGCCGGCGGGATAGGTTCGGCTGTTTGCCGTCGTCTTGCACAAGATGGCTATTTTGTTTATGTGGGTTATTCATCGTCAGCTGAAAAAGCGATGGCTATTGCCGCGGAAATCGGCGGTGAAGCAATTGAAATAAACGTTTCTGATGGGAGATCCATTGAAGCTGCGGTTGAATGTATCGGTGCGGCTGATTTGCTTGTGAATAATGCCGGAGTATCAGAAATCGACCTGTTTACCTCTATTTCGCCGGAAAAAAGCAAGAGGATAATGAGTGTAAATCTGGTGGGAGCTATGGAGCTGTCACGGAAACTGCTTCCCTATATGATCAACCGGAAATCAGGGTGTATAATAAATATTGGTTCTATGTGGGGGGAAGTGGGCGCTTCCTGTGAAGTTGACTATTCTGCGTCGAAAGCAGGACTTATAGGCTTCACTAAAGCGCTTGCAAAAGAGGTTGCGCCGTCGGGCATACGCGTTAACTGTATATCCCCCGGTTTTATTATGACAGAGATGAACAGCCGCTTTTCTGCGGAGGATCTTGAGCTTATTCGTGAGGAAATTCCTATGGGGATTTTTGGCGAACCGCGACATATTGCTGATACTGTTGCTTTTCTTGCCTCAGATTCAGCTGAATATATCACAGGGCAGGTTATAAGTGTTAATGGCGGAATGGTAATATAAAAAATCTCAAAAAATTTGAAGAAAATACTTGACAAGCCTGAAATAATATGGTATAATAAGCGAGTATTGTGCGAATTGCACGATAATATTATCCTTGCCCTCAGTTGGTTGCAGGGCGGAATCCAGAAGGAGGTGTACAGAAATGGCAAAGGTATCCGCAAAATATGAGGTAATGGTTGTATTCAGCCTCAAGAACGGAGAGGAGCCTATGAAGGCTCTCGTTCAGAAGTTCAAGGAGAGAATTGAGCGTCATGCTGAAGCTGTTGAAGTCAACGAGGATTGGGGTAAGCGTAAGCTTGCATATCCTATCGAGGACGAAACAGAGGGCTACTACGTAATTTACACATTCGTTTCAAAGCCTGAGTATCCTGCTGAGCTTTCAAGACGTCTTAACATCACAGACGGTGTTCTTCGTTCACTGGTAACAGTTGTTGAATAATCCGTATTTCATTGTTAAAAGGAGGATGTCAGATGAACAAAGTTATTTTAGTAGGCAGACTTACTGCCGATCCTGAGCTTAGACAGACTCAGAGCGGTATTTCTTCCTGTCGTTTCACAGTAGCTGTTGACAGAGGTTTTGCTGATAAGGCAACAGGCGAGAGAAAGGCTGATTTTATCACCTGTGTCGCTTGGAGACAGACTGCTGAGTTCGTATCACGTTATTTCAATAAAGGAAAGCTTATCGCAATAGAAGGCTCCCTCAGAAATAATAATTATCAGGATAGAAATCATCCCGATGTTACTCATTACACATTAGATGTAATGGTTGACAATGTTGAGTTTGTAGGCGGCAAGGGTGAAAGCGGCGGAAATGGCGGCAATCAGGGTTATTCTGCACCGCAGAATAATTACAACGGCTATAATAACTATCAGGCATCACCTCAGCAGGCAGCTCCACAGCAGCCGGCTGCTCCGAATAATGAAAGTATGTCTTACGGAAATGCAGGGGATTTTGAAGAAATCCTCAGCGACGGCGATGTACCATTTTAATCGAATGAAAATTGAGCTGAATCATTATTACGAAAGGAGAAATTGTCATGGAAAGAGAGAGAAATTCTCGTCCCTCAAAGAAGCCCCGCAAGAAGGTATGTATGTTCTGTGCGGACAGAATTGAGAGAGTTGACTATAAGGATCTCGCTAAGCTGAGAAAGTGCATGACAGAGAGAGCTAAGATTCTTCCCAGAAGAGTTACAGGCACTTGTGCATTCCACCAGCGTGAGCTTACAGTTGCTGTAAAGAAGGCAAGACAGATTGCACTTCTTCCTTACGTTAGCGACTAATAAAAAATATTGAGGCAAGAAACGAGTTGAAAACTTGTTTCCTGCCTCTTATTTGTTATCCTTACGGCATCTGTTGAAGGATAACAAAGGCTGACGCTGTCAGCTTTTACTGATTGGCTGTGCTTACCGCAAATTCCTCATTCTTTCTGAAGAGTAGAGAAATGCACCATACAGCTGAAATTGCTACAAGAATGTAGACAGCTCTTGCTGCCAGGCTTCCTGCACCGCCAAGCATCCACGCAACCAGGTCAAGCTCGAAGATACCGACGAGGCCCCAGTTTACTCCTCCGATGATAAGGAGGATAAGCGCGATTTTGTCCCACATAAGTGAACACCTCTTTTCAAGCGTTGTATTTTTTAACGCCTGAAATTATTATTGCAGAAAATCTTGTGATTATTCAGGAAATATCTGTAAAAATAAAACACCCCGAAGGGTGCTTTATGTGTGTATGAAGTGTATGTTTCAGGCTTACTTTACGATAAATCTGTCGATATCAGCTAAGAACTTTTCAGCGTCGTCAGTGTGGATGTTGAGCTCGATAGGCTTGGAGAGGTCGAGGCTGAAAATACCCATAATTGACTTTGCATCAACTGCGTATCTGCCGGATACGAGGTCGATATCGAATTCGTACTTCATAACAGTATTAACGAAGTCCTTAACGTCGTTGATCTGCTGGAGTGAAACTGTTGTCTTTGTCATAATCATTACCTCCTGATTGTGAATGGTTGTTTTTTTCTTGTTTATCTTTTCTTCCTTTGCGGTTTTCCCTTCCGCAAATATATAATAACATTAAAAAACGGCTATGTCAAGGGGTTTTTTATAAATTCGGCAATTTGGCGATTAATGTTGTTTATTCTTTTGAGGTTTTTGGAGATAAAGAATAACTATTCAGACTGCACAAAAGGCAATCTTGAAATTTGTGCAGATTAACATTGCGTATTGTCTTGAAAAAGGTGATAAATATGAATAAAGTATATTTTATAACATTCGGCTGCAAGGTCAGTCAGTATGAAACAGAATGTATGCGGAGCTGTTTTATTTCCGGCGGATATTCTATTGCCGAGTCGGAGGCTGAGGCTGACATTTTTGTTATCAACTCCTGTACCGTTACAGGAAGCGGTGACAGTAAATCCCTTTATGCTGTAAGGCGGCTAAGACGTTTTTATCCCGACTCTGTTATTGTTCTCACAGGCTGTCTGCCACAAAGCAACAGGGACATAGACGGGATCTGTCCCGAAGCCGATATCATAACAGGTACAAAGGAGCGCGAAAAGCTCCCTGCTCTCGTGAAAACGGCGATTGCTGAGAAATCCCGCATACTTCATATCCCTGACTTTGAAAAAGGGGAGGAGTTTGAAGATATCCCCTATGAAAGCACATTCAGCCAGACTCGCGCCTTTATGAAAATACAGGATGGCTGCAACTGTTTCTGCTCATATTGTATAATTCCATATGCCAGAGGAAGATGCCGCAGCAAGTCCATAAAATCGGTGGAGGCTGAGGCGCAGCAGCTTGCTCTTGCAGGCCACAGGGAGCTTGTTCTTGTGGGAATAAATCTTGCCTTTTACGGTCAGGAGTTTGGTCTGCGTCTTGCTGATGCTGTTGAGATATGCTGTAAAACTGAGGGTATTGACCGTGTCCGCCTTGGCTCCATTGAGCCTGAAATGCTCACAGATGACGATTTGAAGCGTCTTTCGGCATTGCCTCAGTTCTGCCCTCATTTTCATTTGTCCCTGCAAAGCGGAAGTGAAACCGTTCTCAGACGTATGAACAGGCGATACACTCCCGATGAGTATATGGCGATAGTTGAGAAGATACGCGGTTATTTCCCTGATGCTGCCTTTACAACAGATGTAATGGTCGGCTTCCCTGAAGAAACCGATGAGGAATTTGAAGCTTCCCTTGCTTTTGTGGAAAAGGTGGGATTTTCCGCTATTCACGTATTTCAGTATTCACCGAGAAAGGGGACTCCTGCCGCAGCTATGAAGCAGCTGCCTAAGAAAATCAAGGCTGATCGTGCCGACAGAATGAAAAAGGCAGGCGATATCCTTACGGAAAAGCACCTCAAAGCTCTTGTGGGTAAAACTGTTCCGGTGCTGTTTGAACGCGAAAATTCGGCGGAATATCACCAGGGACATACTCCCGATCATACTCTTGTAAAAGTTTTTCGAGAAAATTCAAAAAAATGTTTGCGTAATTCGATTTTATATGTTATAATAGAAGAGTGCAGAAGTGATTACTGCATTGGCAGATTTGCCGACAAAAATTTCACGTAATTTTTACGTGTCAAAAATATCCCTGCTGGGAGAATGGAGATAGAAGTAATTATGTCCGTATTCAGAATTTATTCCGAAAAGAAACCCGAATTTGCCGTTGAAGCTCAGTCAGTCCTCAGCGACATCAAAACAGCCCTCAGACTTGATATAAAGAATATCAGAGTGCTGAACCGCTATGACGCAGACAGACTTACCGAGGAGGATTTCAATGCTGCTATAAGCACTGTTTTCTCTGAACCTGCTGTTGACGTTGTATACAGCGAGCTTCCAAAGCTTGAAAACGGAGAAAGAATTTTTGCTGTTGAGTATCTGCCCGGTCAGTTTGACCAGCGTGCAGACAGCTGTGAGCAGTGTATTCAAATTCTCCGCCAGGGCGAAAGATGCCGCGTGAGAAATGCAAGAGTGTATATCATCGACGGAAATATCACCGACGAGGAATTTAACAAGCTCAAGGCATATATTATCAATCCTGTTGAAAGCCGTGAGGCTTCCCTTGATACTGTTGAAACTCTTGATACAAATTACGAAATTCCCACAACTGTTGAAACCTTAGAGGGCTTCATCAACCTTAACGAAAAGGGACTCCATGCATTTGTAAGCGAGTTCGGACTTGCTATGGATTACGATGATATAAAGTTCTGTCAGGATTATTTCCGCAATACAGAGCGCCGTGATCCCACTATTACCGAAATCCGCATGATAGATACATACTGGTCAGATCACTGCCGTCATACAACATTCCTTACAAATGTTGAGGACGTAAGCGTTGTTACTCCTTACATCAAGGATACATATGAGATGTATCTCAATGTCCGTGAGGAGCTTGGCAGATCAGAAAAGCCTGTTACTCTTATGGATATCGGCACACTTGCTGCAAAGAAGCTCAAGGCTGACGGACTTCTTCCCGACCTTGACGAGAGCGAGGAGATCAATGCCTGCTCTGTAAAGATAAAGGTTGATATTGACGGTGAGCTTGAGGACTGGATCCTTATGTTCAAGAACGAAACTCACAATCACCCCACAGAAATCGAGCCTTTCGGCGGTGCTGCTACTTGCCTTGGCGGAGCTATCCGTGATCCCCTTTCAGGACGTTCATATGTATATCAGGCAATGCGTGTAACAGGTGCGGCTAATCCTCTTGTACCTGTTGAGGACACAATTGCAGGTAAGCTCCCACAAAGAAAGATTACTGTAGGTGCAGCTAACGGTTACAGCTCCTACGGCAACCAGATCGGTCTTGCTACAGGTCATGTTGCTGAGGTATATCACCCTGGCTATGTTGCTAAGCGTATGGAGATCGGCGCTGTTCTCGGTGCTGCTCCTGCTGAAAATATCAGACGCGAAAGACCTGCTGCAGGAGATGTTGTTATACTCCTCGGCGGTAAGACAGGCCGTGACGGCTGCGGCGGTGCTACAGGCTCATCTAAGTCACATACACTTGAATCCCTCGAAAACTGTGGTGCAGAGGTTCAGAAGGGTAATCCTCCTGAGGAGAGAAAGCTCCAGAGACTTTTCCGCAACCCTGAGGTTACAAAGCTTATCAAGAGATGTAACGACTTCGGCGCAGGCGGTGTATCCGTTGCTATCGGTGAGCTGACAGACGGCCTTATTATCAATCTTAACGCTGTACCCAAGAAGTATGACGGTCTTGACGGTACTGAGATCGCTATTTCCGAGTCACAGGAGCGTATGGCTGTTGTAGTTGCTCCTGAGGACGTTGAGAAGTTTATGGAGGAGGCTAAGAAGGAGAACCTGGAAGCTACTCTTGTAGCCGATGTTGTGGACGAGCCTCGCCTTAAAATGAACTGGAACGGCAAGACTATCGTTAACCTTTCCAGAGATTTCCTTAACTCAAACGGTGCAGCAAAGCATACAAATATTGTTATTGACGATCCTGACCAGATCCGCGATGAGGAGCTTTGTGACAACGCTGAGGAGTGGACAAAGCTCATGGGCAGCCTTAATGTATGCTCACAGAAGGGACTTGTTGAAAAGTTCGACTCCACAATCGGCGCAGGCACAGTTCTTATGCCTTACGGCGGTGTATATCAGATGTCACCTTCACAGGCTATGGCTGCTAAGATTCCCGTACTCAAGGGCGAAACAAACACCTGCTCACTTATGGGATGGGGCTACAATCCGGAAGTTTCCGTAATCAGCCCATATCACGGTGCTGTAATGGCAGTTATTGAGTCAATTGCAAAGGTAGTTGCTGCAGGCGGTACATACAAGAAGTGCTGGCTCACATTCCAGGAGTATTTCGAGAGAACACAGAATGATCCCAAGCGCTGGGGCAAGCCTATGGCTGCACTTCTCGGTGCATTCAAGGCACAGCTTGAAATGGGCTGCGGTTCTATCGGCGGCAAGGATTCAATGTCAGGTACATTTGAGAATATAGACGTTCCTCCAACGCTTGTTTCATTTGCTGTATCAACTGCAAAGGCTGATAAGGTTGTTTCAACTGAATTTAAGAAAGCAGGAAACAAGGTTATATACATTGCTCCCGATTACGATGCTGACGGACTCCCCGTATATGACAGCGTAAAGAGCGTATTCGATAAGGTTGAGGAGATTATTTCAGCTGGCAGAGCTGCATCAATCTGGACTATAGGCTATGGCGGTGTTGCTGAGGGTATTGCAAAGATGTGCTTTGGTAACAAGCTGGGCTTTGAGTTCTCTGAGCGTCTTGCTCCCGAAACTTTGTTCAAGCCTACTTATGGTGCATTTGTCATTGAGCTTACAGGTGAGGCTTCTGACGATGAGAGAGTTATCGGTAAGGTTATCGACAGCTATAAGATATGCACAATCGACTACATTGTAAGCCTTGACAGTCTTCAGAGAGTATGGGAGGGCAAGCTTGAACCTGTATTCCCATGCAGAATAAAGACAACAGACGCTACACCCGCAACATACAGCTTCAAGAACAGCGAGAAGCTTTCATCAGCTGAGAAATTTGCAAAGCCGAGAGTTCTTATCCCTGTATTCCCCGGTACAAACTGCGAATACGATACAGCAAGAGCTTTTGAAAAGGCAGGAGCAACAGCTGAAACTGTAATTATCCGCAATATGTTTGCAGGAGATATTGAGCAGTCGGTAGACTACTTTGAAAAGGCAATCAAGGAGTCGCAGATAATTATGATCCCCGGCGGTTTCAGCGGCGGTGACGAGCCTGAGGGAAGCGGTAAGTTTATTACAGCATTCTTCCGCAATCCTAAGATCAAGGACGCTGTTCACGAGCTTCTGAAAAACCGTGACGGTCTTATGCTTGGTATCTGCAACGGCTTCCAGGCGCTTGTAAAGCTGGGACTTGTACCTTTCGGTGAAATCGTGGATATGAACGATGACTCACCTACGCTGACATTCAATACGATAAACCGTCACCAGTCAATGATGGTTAACACACGTATTGCGTCAAACAAGAGTCCTTGGCTCTATGGCACAGAGGTAGGCGATATCCATTGCGTACCGATTTCTCACGGTGAGGGACGTTTCGTAGCACCTGCAAGCCTTATCCAGCAGCTTGCAAACAACGGACAGATAGCAACACAGTACGTTGACCTTGAAGGCAATCCGACAATGGATATCCGTTACAATCCCAATACATCTATTGAGGCTATTGAGGGTATCACATCACCTGACGGACGAGTATTCGGTAAAATGGGACACTCTGAGCGTAAGGGCGGATTTATCTGCAAGAATGTTGAGGGTAACAAAGACCAGAAGATATTCGAAAGCGGCGTAGCTTACTTTAAATAAATAATGATTTAAAGTGCCTCCTAAAGTTTGTTCTGTGCGGATCGGCAAATAGCAAACGCCAAAAGATTGTCGTTTGATATAATGTGTGCGGTAGTTTTATCGCACACATTTTTTATGTCGGATTGAATAAAGCGCCTTAATAATGCGTAATTATGCGTAGGGGGGATATTATCCGCCTGCAATTTAGAAAAAATTGTTTGAAAAACGCAATCAGCCAAATTTCAAGAAGTCGAAAAAAAGCAAGAAGTCGATATTTCACAGACACAAATTCTTGACTTCTTGACTTCTTCGTGCATATTGTACAAATATAAAT